>JBECKQ010000048.1:0-30586 GCA_040235375.1 Phycisphaerae bacterium
GCGCCCTATGCTGCCACGCGGCGGCAGGTGCGGGAGATGATCGCGCCCGTGGGTGGCTTCATCGAGATTTTCGTGTCGACCCCGATCGAGGTATGCGAGCAACGCGATCGAAAAGGGCTCTACGCAAAGGCACGGGCCGGGCTGATCAAGGGCTTCACCGGCATCGACGATCCGTACGAATCGCCGCTCAAGCCCGAGATCATCGTCAAGAACGGCGAGTGCACGCCTCAGGAAGCCGCAGCCCAGGTCATCACCTACCTGGAGGAGCGCGGGCTGCTGCGGCCCGCCTGACGTGCGGACGTAAAAAAGAGGATCCGAGCTCGCCGTTACTCGGATCCTCCCGTCAGGCTGTCCGCCCCAAAAGGAACGTTAGACCCACAGCCTCACAGACCGAGTATCGTCCGCGAACAAGGGTCACTTTAGTTGCGCTGAACCAGCCGAGTTGATCCTGTCGGCCGCGCGCCATAAGGGAAAATACTAATAAACCCTCGGCAAAAACGCCCTTTTCCCGTTGCCGGGAAGATGCGGCGCCGCGCTGCCAGCGGATTGTCTGGACTACCGCCATGACCCCTGCCGCTCGTGATTCTGACGACGGGCGGGTATGTTGCCCCCCGTGAAACGCTGGGCGGAACCATTGGCGCTGTTCGTGCTCCTGGCCGTAGTCGGACTGCGCCCCACGATCCAGGAGTCGTTCCACACCGGCGAGCTCGGCATCACCGCGGCGCTCAAGGATATCCAGGACCCCTGGGCGGCAACCACGCTGGTGATCGACGCCATCGTGCTTGGCGTTTGCGCGCTGGTCCTGTTCCGCCGTTCGACGGTCTCTCCAAAAAGCTATGTCTACTGCGGGCTGGAACTCGGCGCCGCGGTGCTTCTGATTGCGGCGGTGCTGTCGTGCATTTTCGCGGGAGACAAACGACCGGCGCTGAACGCATCGATCGATCTACTGAGCACGATCGTGCTCGCCCTGACGCTGGTGCAGTTATTGGACACGCGCTGGAAAGTGTGCCTGCTGCTCGCGGTGGTGATCGGCTCGGGCGCGGCCAACGCGGCGCAGTGCGTCGAGGACATCTACAGCTTCAAAGATACCAAGACGGAGTACCTCCAACACCGGGACGAGATGTGGGCCGAGCAGGGCGTCAGTCTCGATTCGCCGGAGGTCAAGCTCTTCGAGCAAAGGCTGGAGGCGAACGAGGCCGACGGCTTCTTCGTGCTGAGCAACGTCGCCGCGGGGTACATGCTGCTGCCGGCGTTCGCAGCGCTGGGTTTGACGATTTCGAGCGTCGCGTCGCGCAGGTGGGAGGGCGTCATCGCCGCCGTAGTGGTTGCAGCGCTGGTGGTCGGGATCATCCTGACGGGCAGCCGCGGGGCGTTTGTGGGCGGCATCTGCGGAATCCTGCTGCTGATCGTGCGCGTTGTGTGGCCGGGCGTGTTCCGGCGTCGCGGGCGAACGATCGTGCGCGTCGGCTGGATCGTCGTTGCCGCCGGCATCGCGCTCGTCATCGTCGTGGGCGTGGTGCGCGGCGGCCTTCCGGGCTCGTCACTCGACTTCCGCTGGCAGTACTGGAAAGCGTCGGCGCGAATGTTCGTACACCACCCGCTCGTGGGGGTCGGGGCGGAGAACTTCGGCGACCACTATCTGCGCTACAAGTCGATCACCAGCCCGGAGGAGGTGAAGAACCCGCATGACTTCATCGTGCAGTTCGCCACCGAGTACGGAACACCCGGCCTGATCGCGGTGATCCTGCTGCTGGGCGGCGGGTCGCTGGCCGCATCGCGGTTTGCAGGCGGGATGGCACAATCATCAGCCGACGGCGCGCGCGGCGTGAACGTTCGACTGGTGGCCCTATGGCTGGCGGGGATCGCCGCGGCCATCTTCCTGCCGCGAACGTTTCTGCTCGGCAGCCGGCAGGCGGCGCTCATCGTGTGGATGACGTCGTTCGGAGTGCTCACTTGGGCGGGCGGCGCGGGCCTGACGCTAGCCGCGTTGCGGTCGAACGAAGAGGACACCGCGTGGCGGATTACGTTGGCGGCGCTGAACTGCGGACTGCTCGCGTTTCTCATTCAGGACACAATCAACTTCGCCCTGTTCGTGCCCGGCGCGCGGACGACTTTCCTCGCGCTGTACGCGGCGAGCGTCGCGGGTCGATCGCCGCGAGGGGCGACCCCGTCGACAAGCAGGGCGCAGTCATCGAGGACGGAACTGGTCGTCGTCGGCGCTTTCGTACTCTGCGTGGTAATCGCGCTGCTGCCGCCGTTGCGCGCGGAAACGGACCTGCGGGCGGCTCGCGCAGCGGTCCGGAAGGGCGGCCCCGAGGCGGCGAGGGCCAAACAACTGTATGTGGATGCGGCGCGGCTTGACCCGCTCGACACCACCGCTCCGGCCGAATTGACCAGGTATCTGGTGGCCAGCGCGCAGCACGAAGACCGCGAGGCGGCCATGCGCACGCTGACCTGGGCGTTGGAAGAGATCAGGACGGCCATCGACCGATCACCGTTCGACTTCAGCCTGCGACGGCAACTCGCACGAATCCTTGCGCGACGCGCATGGCTGAGCGGCAACCGCGAGCGCTATGACGGCGCCGTGGCGGCGATGCGCAAGGCGATCGAGCTGTATCCCGAGCGGCCGCTGAGTTACGTCGAGCTGGGCGACTACCTGCGAGCCGTCGGCGCGCCGGAAACGATTCGCGAGGCTATCGACAGCTACCAGAAGGCGCTCGATCTGAATGCCCGCCGGCCGGAGTGGGAGGTATACCGGCGTCTGAGTCCGGAGATGATCAAGGGCATTCACGAGCGGATTGAGCAGTCGCAGCAGATGATCGCAGGGGCAGCGACTCAACCGGGCGCGCCATAGTGGACGGGTCAGTCGATGGCGACCCAGGCGCCGCTGTCCGTTCGCCGGAGGCTCAGCGCGGGCCACCGTTTGCGCGTCAGCTCGCTGTTGTAGCCGTCGATCCGCAGCACGACGCGCTTGTCCCAGCCGAGCCGCAGGCCGCCCACGTCGAGACGGAACTGGCGGACGTTGCGCGTGTCGATGACGATCCGGTCATTGCCGATCAGCGAACCTTCGAGCCACGCGCGCTGCATCCGATCCGCAGGCGATTCGATGACCAGCCAATCCGGCGGGAGCGGCGCGGCGCCGCCGACCTGAAAATCGGCGATGTCCGGATCGCAGTTCGTGTCGAACGGGGCTGGCGCGCTTTCCGCGACCTTTTCCACCGGGGCGGAGGCTGGAGCCGGCGACGGCGCTGTTTCCGTCACCGGTTGCGAGGTGACGATGGGTGGGACGATGCGCTGCTCTTCACCGCAGGCGCCCACGAAGGCGAACAGAGCCAGACCGGCCGCAAGCGCAGCCGCCCGGACCCGCGGAGCTGACGAGAAGAAACGCAAAGGGTCACCCGGGCGTCTCGTGGCTATAACGTCAGGAGGGGTCATGTTTTCGACGTTACGACGCGCCGAGCCGGCCGTCAAATACCGCCAGCCGCGCCGGCAAGCGCAACGCGGAGGGCGTTGCGGGGGTTGAGGGCTTGGATTAGCTTGCCCGCTTGCGCAATACCCAAGATGCAGCGCCGCGTTTTCCTCGAGGTACGGACTGAAACGCCATGAGTCAGTCAAACGAGCTCACACCGCGCGAGATCGTGGAACATCTGGATCGGTACATCGTCGGGCAGGACGCCGCGAAGCGCGCCGTCGCCATCGCCATTCGCAACCGCTGGCGCAGGCAGCAGCTTCCGGAACAACTGCGCGAGGAGGTGGGGCCGAAGAACATCATCCTCATCGGACCCACCGGTGTCGGAAAGACCGAGATCGCCCGCCGCCTGGCGAACATGGTGAACGCCCCGTGGGTGAAGGTGGAGGCGACGAAATACACCGAGGTCGGCTATCACGGCCGCGACGTCGAGAGCATGGTGCGCGACCTTGTCGAAAACGCCATCCACATGATCCGCAACGAGCAGACCGAAGTGGTCCGCACCGAGGCCGACCGGCTGACGGAGGAGCAATTGCTCGACGCGCTGATTCCCCCGACCGAGCACGATCAGCCCGCTGAGACAACGACCGAAAACCTTGCCGAAAGACGCCACCGCAGCCGGGAAAAGCTGCGTGCATCGCTGCGCCGCGGCGAGCTCGACGATCGCACGGTCGATTTGATGATCGAACAGAAGGCCGTGCCCGCTGGCATGCTCGCGACGATCGGCGGCGATCAGATGGACATGGAGCTTCAGAACTTCATGGAGAAGCTCATGCCCCCGCGATCGAAGTCGCGACGCGTCTCCGTCCGCGAGGCCCGCAAGATCATCTTCGAACAGCAGTGCGACCGGCTGATTGACCGAGACAAGGTGGTCGAGATGGCCATCCACCGGACGGAGAACAGCGGGATCATCTTCGTGGATGAGCTCGACAAGATCGGCACGAGCGGGTCATACGGGCCGGACGTTTCCCGCCAGGGCGTGCAGCGCGACCTGCTTCCGATCGTCGAGGGTTGCACGATAAACACGCGGTACGGACCGGTGAAGACGGATCACATCCTCTTCATCGCCGCCGGCGCATTCCACATGTCGAGCCCGAACGACCTGATGCCGGAACTGCAGGGGCGGTTTCCCATCCGCGTCGAGCTGGGCGATCTGACCCGCGAGGACTTCGTCCGCATTCTCACGGAGCCGGAATGCGCCCTGGTCAAGCAGCAGGTGGCGCTGATGTCCACCGAAGGCGTGAAGATCACGTTCTTGCCCGATGCCATCGAGGAAATGGCGGATATCGCCACCAAGCTCAACGAGGGAATCCAGAACATCGGCGCCCGCCGGCTATACACGGTCACCGAGCGGCTGATGGAAACGCTGTCGTACGAAGCCCCCGAACACGCCGGCCAGACCGTCGAGATCGACGGCAAGTACGTACGCGAGCGGCTGGAGGACGTGGTCCGCAATGCGGAGCTCGGCCGCTTCGGTTTTCACAGCCTGAAATCGAACTCGGAGTAGACCGCTGCCGGCGTGCCGCCGGCACCGCCAGCGGTGAAACATCCTGTCAGGAATAAGGTTACAGCGCCGCAGGCTATTTCCGAAGCGGGCGGGGCATCAGGCCAATCGCCCGATCTGGTCAATTCGCCAGGCGGTCGATATACTGCCGCCGGCGATGTTCGGCGATCCGGCTGCGAGGCGCGCGGCCGGTTACGAGGAGTAGTTGTGCGCCTATCGAACGATGGAAAGGACGTGTTTGGAACGTGATCAAAGTAAGGCCCCGGGGGAACGAATCTGTCCAGCAGCTTCTCAGGCGCTTCAAACGACTTTGTCAGCGCGAGGGTCTCACGCGCGACATCAAGCGAACCAGCTACTACGAAAAACCGTCGGAGCGCAAGCGGCGGCAATCGCGGAAGGCCGCCCGCCGCGCGTCTGAATCCAATCCCAAGTAGCGGCCGGTAAACACGTCTCGTTCTTGAACGCTCCAGTATCCGGGGGGCAATCCAGGCGCATTGACTGCGCGCTCACAATGCCAGGATGCGGTTGTTTCGCGTGATCGATTGTCGCGCCGGGAATTGGCCGTCAGGAAGGTGAGCCGCCGCAATCGCGGCAATGCCCCAGGCACGGCGAACCGAGCGACCTTTCACATCTGCTGCGGCAGACGCGCAGGGCAATGATGCTGACATCGTCTGCGGGCCAGTCATCTTTCCGCGCACCGGTAAGGCGCGTGGCGACGTGATCGATCGAATCTTGAAGAGGCAGCGTCGCCAGGCCTGCAAACCAGCTCGTGTCGGTGATGTCGTTGCACCCGTTGCGTCGCTCGCCTTCGACAAGCAGGGCCTCGAGACCGTCGGTGTAGAACACGATCGTGTCGCCGGGCGATAGATCGATCGTGCAGGTTTCGTATTGGGCATCCTCGAATGCGCCGATGATCGGTCCGGCGGTAACCAGTTGCCGGGCCACCTCACCGGGGCGCGCGACGATGGGATACGGCAGGCCGCCGCGGGCGAACGTCAGACGCCGCTGCGATTCATCGTACACGGCGTGCAAACCACCCACGAACTGGCACTGCGTGAAATTGCTGGCCAAAACCTCGCGATTGACGTTCAGGAGGACTTCGTCCGGCGGCAGAATGCGACAGGCGCCTTCGTCGGACATCCGTCCGCTGAAGCAGCGGCGCAGCGTCAGCGACAGCACCGCAGCAGGCAGGCCGTGGCCGGAAACGTCGGCGAGACTGATACCAAACCGGTTGTCGTCAAACCGGACAATGTCGAACAGGTCTCCGCTGATGCGGTCGATCGGACGAAACAGCGTGTGCACGTCCAGCGCGCTGAAGCCGAGTCCCGCGGGCAGCATGTCCTGCTGGATTCTGCCGGCCTCGCGCACCTGCTCATCGAGGTGGCGGTAGTCGCTCATGAGACGGTGATGCAGCCGTTCCAAGTCCGCCACGCGCCCCTGAAGCGAGTCGATGAGCGCGAGCAGCGTACCGACATCGTGCTCGGCGCCGAAGCCGGTTCGCAGATCCGTATCGCAACTGGATGGAAGCAGAGTGAAGCGGTCGAAAGTGGGCGCCTGTCGGGTGCGAAGCACTTTCTTCTCCCCTCGGTGGAGTCTGTGCCGGTTGACCCAAGGACCGATATGTTCTCTTCGGCGGAGCGGGAATTCGTCTTGAGGAAAAAGGCTGCGAGGATCGCCCCAGGGAATCACTTCGCCGTAAGCGAAACGGCGCCGTTCCAGTCGTCCGGCGGGGCCGATGCCTCAAGCCGATCGGCCTGGTCCAGGTAGAAACGCGCGGCGCCGTCAGCAGGCCGAAGCCGGGCGCATTGACCGAGGAGCCTGCGGGCCTGCGCCCAGTCGCGATGCTGAAATGACTGCACGGCATGCTCGAACTGGCGCGCGTAGTCGACTAGCGCGGCGTCGACCTGCCCGGCGCGGCCGAGCAGTTCGTGAATGGGGACCGCCTGGCTGCGGCCTTTCACAAGCAGGAGGCCGAGGCTACGGAAAGCATAGGCATTGCCGGCGGCGTCGCGGCAGGCACCGGACGCAATGATCTGCGTGTTGAAAAGCTTGTTGGCCGACTCGAGACGCGATGCCAGGTTCACCGTATCGCCAATGCACGTATAGTCGGACTGGTTGTCGCTGCCGAAGTAGCCGACATAGGCCGGGCCGGTATGCAGGCCGATGCGGACGCGCAAGTCATGAAGCGGATCCGACTCGGCGGTGGTCGTCTGCGATTTCAGTTCTGCCAGCCGATGGAGCGTTGCGAGGGCGGCGTCGCAGCCGGCCACGACGTGGTCGTCCGCCGGCCATATCGGGGCGTTGAAGAACGCGAAGATGCCGTCACCCATGAACTTATTGAACGCGCGGTGGGCGACGAGCAATTCGCCCATCTCCGCAAGGTAGCGATTGAGCAGCGCCCGCGTCGCCTCGAGCCCCAGGTGCTCGGTGAGGGTGGTGAATCCCTGGAGATCGCTGAAGTAGCAGGTCACCTCGGCGGGGCGCGGGGTCAGGTCGAGCTCGTCGAGCTGCTCGGTAATATGCGCGGCGATGGCCGGTGACGTGTTGCGGGACAGCTCGCGAGCGAGCGAACGCCGGCGGCGCTCCTCCGTCAGTTGACGATACATGGTGATCATCGCCCAGGTGACAAAAACCGTCACCGCGGCCACGCTCATGGGGAGGTAGTAGGCGGAACTCCACATCACCAGCGCGGCGCCGGCGAAAGCGACGATGATGATCATGCCGGCCGCCTTGAACGCACCCCAGGCGTTTCTCCAGCCTGACACTAGCGTGGTCAGCACGCCGCCGGCGACGATCGCCGCAATGCCGACGAATGGGGGAGCGACCATGGGAATCCGGTTCTGTAACAGCGTGTTGAGAAAGTTCGCATGGGCCATGACGCCGGGCATCTGTTCGTACACCGGCGTCGCGGCCATATCGGCCTGCGCGGCGGCGGTATGGCCGACCAGGCAGAGCTTGCCGTCAATCTGCTGTCTTAGTTTGGTCAGCAGCTCGTCGTTTCGCTCTTGCAGGGTTTTGTTGGTCAATTCGATGCGCTGCCGGTACTGCTCGTTGAGCAGAAGGCCGCTCAGGCGCTTGACCCGCTCGAAGAGAGCACGCTCGGTACTATCCTGCGGTTCGAGCCGGGCGACCTGTTGGTCGAGACGACGCAGGTGCGCAATGGCGGCGTCTTCAACCTGCTTGACGCGCTTCTCCGCCTCAACAGCCTCGCTCGCGTCATGAGGGGCGCGACCGGCATCATCGCCGGTTTCGTTGATAAACCGGACGTCGCGTTCGAAGTCGAGGTAGGCCGATTCCGCCCCTTCGTACATCAGCGCCACCGCGTCGGCCATGCGGAGCCGCAGCCGCGCGCGATTCTCGTTGATTGTGCGGCGGTTAAGCGCCACTTCGACGATGCGGTCCGCCGGCAGATGATGAAAGCTGTGCGTCCAGTCGGGCGCGTCATGATTGACGTGCCAGTTGAGCAGCACTTCGCCGTCACCGTCGAGCGGAAAACGCCACGTGTTCCGCCCCGAACGGTCGCTCATCAGCAGGGTCGGACCGGGCTCGACGGCGATCTTGTCGGGATCGATGTCGAGCGCGTCGACGGCCATCGCAAACGCGACCTGCATGGCAAGGCGACCGTCGATTTCGGCCACGGGCGGCAAGTGGCGCACGACGCCATCGGCGTCGGGACGAAAGCTCACGAAACCGAGCCGCCGCGCGGCCTTGGCCAGCTTCGGTATCGGGAGCGTCAGACGGTAACCGTTGGGTATCGACCGGCCAAGCGGCGACTGCGGGCGAACTTCGCGACCGAAGGCACAGGGCATGGCCAAGGCATAGCGATACGCGCGGAGCAGGGCCCGCCGTTCGGCGGAGTCGACGTCGGCCGGCTGGCCGGGGAGCACGCGGCTGACAATCTCCGGAAAGCTCGCGCCCGGCTTTTGTTGCAGGATCTGCCGGACGAGGTAGCGTGCCGCCTCTTCCTTGCACGTTGCCAGCCGCGATTCGACGTCGCCGGGTGGCACGCCGAGCGCTTCCGCGATTTCAGGAACGTCCCTATTGAAATCCTCGCGCAACAACCGATCGATTCGGGCACGAACCAACAGCTCTGCGGGGCGCCTTGTCTTGGGTGCGACGACGCGCCGGAACGCCTCCAGCGAAGCATCCGGATCGGCGTCGAGAAAGCGCCTGGCGCGCTGCCACGTGCGGTCTGGATCGTGGCCGGGCAGTGCAACCGCAAAGTACATCGGGACGTAGACGCAGCCGGCGCGGGCGATCGCTTCCGCCAGTTCCTCGTCATCGTGGACGGCGTCGCGCAACGTTATGTCCCCGAGCACCTCCCCGGCAGGATCGAATTCGTGCGCCGGGTCAAGAGCCGGATGCTCGATGCGCGCCGGACTCGGCTCGGCGTAGACCAGATCGAGCAGTATCGCCCTCGCTCCGCATTCGCGAAGCACGTTGACGAGGTCAGCCTGGATCCTGCGAGGCCAGGGCCATCGCCCAACGCGTTCGAGACTGGCGTCGTCGATGTCGATCAGAACGATCCGATCGTCGGCGGCAATGCGATTGAAATGGCGGAAGCCGAGGTCCAGAAACCAGAGATCGAGGTCCGCCCAACGACCTGCGGCATAGCTTGCGGCGAAAATCGCCGTAACCAACGCCCCGATGAGCGGTCCGGAGAGACGCTTTCGGATTGGCTGATGCATTGCCATCGCCGGGCATGATAACCGCAGTGTCGCGGTCGCTCACATCATTCGCGTGGGGCTGGGGTGGATGGCCCAGGCACTGAAGGGCTGAGGCATTGCTGCATACGCCAATGGGCGGTAGCTTGCGCTAGATCATGCCTTGCAACGGCCGAACGCGATTTCTCATGCCCAGCCCCCGAAACCGAGGAGCGACCATCCCCCCCGGTGGCAGACTGCTGAAGTGGCGTCGCCGCCTGTTCGCCTGCGTCCTGGCCACCGCGATGCTCGCCGCGGCTGGCGGCTGCGAGCGCAAAGAACCGGCCACCCGCGCTGACCACGACGGCAACAACGTCAACGCGCTGCGGTCGTTGCCGTACGCCGGGGGGACGCCGGCAAGCGGCGATGAACAGACCGGCGTCGTGTTCCGCGATCCGGAGCGATCCTGGCCGGGCTATACGCTCTACACCGTGCAATCGCTCAGCATGGCGGAACTCATCGACGAGGACGGAGCAGTTGTGCACGGCTGGAGCTATTCGCCCAGCGATCGCTGGGAACGCGGTGAACTGCTGCCGAACGGGGACCTGTTGGCGATCGGCGTCGATCCATACGCCTGGTCGGACGGCGGGCCGTCCTTTCGCATACCAGACGAATCGCGGTACATCATGCGCCTGAGCTGGCATGGGAACGTGCTGTGGAAACGGAAGATGCACGCGCATCATGACGTCGAGCTGACGCCCGACGGACATCTTCTGGTTCCAACCTTCGAGCGCCGCTCGGTCCCCGAGATCAACGCGCAGGTCAAGGTGCGCGATGACGAGTTGACGCTGCTCGATGAGTTGGGCAACACCATCGAGTCGGTTTCCATGCTGGACGCGGTTCGACGGAATCCGAAGGCTTTCCCGCTTCGGCCGGTAAGCCCCAGCACGCTTGGTGGGCCGCCCTGGGTGGACCTGTTCCACTGCAATTCGGTCGAATGGATGTACCACGAGAACCTGTTCGACCAGAACCCTCTGTACGCGCCCGACAACATCCTGCTGTGCTACCGCCACCAGGATCGGATCGCGGTCTTCAATTGGACGAGCAAGATGTTCGTGTGGTCGTGGGGGGCGGGCAAGATCAGCGGGCCGCACGATGCCCAGATGCTGGCCAGCGGGCACATTCTGCTGTTCGACAACGGTCTTGGCCGCGGCCGGTCACGGGCGATCGAAATGGACCCGACGACGGGCGAGATCGTGTGGCAGTATGTGGCTGACCCGCCGAGCGCGTTCTACACGGCGACGAAAGGTTCCGTGCAACGGTTGCCGAACGGCAACACGCTCATGGCCGAATCGGACCAGGGGAGGGCAATCGAGGTGACGCCCGACGGCGACATTGTCTGGAAGTTCGTTTGCCCACATCGCGAAAGCTCCGAGGACCGCGCGGCCATCGTGCGAGTCACGCGGTATCCTCATGATGTCATTGACCGGATCATTAAGGAGCAGGAAGGTTGATCGGCCGCTTCGCCATCATTGCCGCCGCCGTGGCGATACTTGTGGCTCTGGCCGGCTGCGAGCGCGGCGACTCCGCCGCCGTGTATCACCAACCGGCGGACAGCCGGCCGAACGTGCTGCTGGTCGTGGTGGACACGCTGCGCGCCGATCGCGTCGGGTGTTACGGCAACGAGGAGGGTCTCACGCCGAACATCGATCGGCTCGCCGACTCGGGCGTTCGTTTCGCGAACGCTTCGAGCCATGCGCCGTGGACGCTGCCATCCTTCGGTTCCCTGCTGACTTCCCGCCATCCGATTGTCCACGGAGCCGGCGGCCGGCTCGGCGCCTTTCAGCGGCTGGCCCCCAACCTGCCGACCGTTGCCGAGACGTTCCGCAACGCCGGCTACCGAACGGGCGAGATCATCAACGTGATGTTCGTGTCCAAGGTCTTCGGCGTCACGCGAGGGTTCGAGCACGTCGACCTTTACGACTCGACGAACGTCGCAATGCGTCCGGCTGCCCAGACCGCCGACGCGGCGTTCAATTGGATCATGTCCGGCGGCGACCGTCCGTACTTCGCGCTGGTGCACTTCTTCGACCCGCACCTCGTCTACGACCCGCCGGCGGACATCCGCAAACGCGTCCTGGCTGCTGCGCACGAGCCCGATATTGTTCCCACCTTCGGCACGCGCGAGGACATGGTAATGCTACGGCGCGGCCAAATCCGCCTTAGCGAGGAGCGGATTCGACAACTCGCACCGCTGTACAACGGCGAAGTCGCGTACGTCGATCGCGAACTCGGCCGGCTCCTCGATCGGTTGCGGGAGAAGGGCGCCCTGAAGAACACGGTTATCGTGGTGACCGCCGATCACGGCGAGGAGTTTTACGATCACGGCGGATTCGAGCACGGCCACTCGCTGTACCAGGAACTGTTGCACGTGCCGCTGATCTTCGCCGGCAAGAACGTCCCCAGCGGCGTCGAGGTGAAATCGCTCGTCGGGCTCATCGACGTGGCGCCGACCCTTTGCGAGCTCACCGGCGTGGCCACTCCGCCCGAGTTCGACGGGATATCGCTCGCCGGCACGATGATGGGAAAGCAAATCGAGCCGCGACCGGTGCTGAGCCACGGCAACATGTGGGGCCCGCCGCTCAACGCGATGAACACGGGGCGGTACAAGCTGATCCGTTTCGGCGCCCGCGCGGAACTTTACGATCTCGAGACGGATCCCGCCGAGCAACACAACATCGCCGAAAACCAGCGAAAGCTGACCAAAAGCCTCTCCGCCGACATGGACCTACTGCTGCGAACGCTGCGTACGTCGGCTCACGGCTCGGCGACGAAGCTGATCTTGAGTGACGAGGAACGCAGCCGGCTGTGCGCGCTCGGATACCTCGAAGACTGCGATCAGTAGGGCTTCGTACCGCCCGAGCGCCGAGCATTCGTGTAGCTGACGAGCGATTCGAGCTTGGCTTGGGCTGCGCCGGTGTCGATGCCATCGGCGGCCAGGGCCACGGCGGACTTCAAGTCGTCGGTCAGGCCGTAAACGACCAGCGCCGCCGCCGCGTTGAGTAGTGCGTGGTCACGCCGCGGGCCGCGTTCGCCGGCCAGGATGGCACGCACCGCGTCCGCGCTTTCCTGCGCTGAACAAACCAGCAGGCTCTCCAGCGGCGCAACGGAAAGCCCGGCATCCTTCGGCTCGACAGTGAAGTGCTTCAAGCGGCCGTCGGCAACTTCGCACACTTCGGACGGCCCCGTAATCGCCAGATCGCACAGCTTGCCATCGCCGTGCACAACCCATGCGCGCTCGGCTCCGAGTTCGATCAGAGCATGGGCGATCAGCGTAACGTGCTCGCGCCGGCTGACGCCGACCACCTGGTGCTTCACATCGGCCGGATTGCAGAGCGGGCCGAGAAGATTGAAGATCGTTCGAGAACGGATCGCCCGGCGAACGGCGGCCGCATGACGCATTGCCGGGTGAAATGACGGAGCGTAGAGAAACGCTATGTTCAGCTCGGCGAGGCAGCGCTCCACGACGGCCGGTCCCGCCTCGACGTTCACGCCGAGCGCCGCCAACACTTCGGCACTGCCGCTGACGCGACTGTTCGTACGGTTCCCGTGCTTCGCGACGACCGCGCCGCAGGCGGCAGCCAGTATCGCGGCCGTCGTGGAGACGTTGAACGTGCTGATTCCGTCTCCGCCCGTGCCGCACGTGCACAGGCAGTGCCGATCGGACCGCACGCGGACGGCCGCGGCGCGAATCGCCTCCGCCGCGCCAATGATCTCGTCAACGTGCTCGCCCTTTGTGGCCAAAGCGCACAGCACTGCACCCAGGGAAGGGCCATCGAACCGGCCGCTCATGACCAGCCCAAACAGTCCGCGGGCCTGCACGCGGCTAAGATGCCTTCCGGCCACGACTTGTGCGATCATCTCTTTCACGGAGGAAAAGCCCCGAAGCAGCCACCCACGGATACGCACCGGCGTTGACCGCCGATGCGGCATCCTCATAATGAATCAGCACTTACGATAAGAACGGGCCCGAAGCATGTCAACGAAAGGACGCGACCCGCGAGCATGTACACGGATATCGATGACACCATTGTGGCCGTTTCGAGCGCGCCGGGCTCGGCCCAGCGCGGCATCGTGCGTCTGAGCGGTCCAGCGGCCGTCGTGATCGGATCGGAACTCTTTCAATGCAATGGCAGGGGCTCGCTTGAAGAGGCAGAAAGCTGGACAGCGCTTCGCGGCTGGATCGTCTTCGATGACTTGCGCCGCGTCCCCGCCACGGTGTATGTCTTTCGCGCCCCGCGAAGTTACACGCGTCAGGACATCATCGAGCTACATACGATTGGATCACCGCCACTGCTGGACATGATCGTCGAGCGATGCGTGCAGGCCGGAGCGCGGAACGCGCTACCCGGTGAGTTTACGGCGCGAGCATTTCTTTCCGGCGCGATGACGCTGACGGAGGCGGAGGCCGTTGCCGCGACGATCCAGGCGCGGAGCGACGAACAGCTTCGCGGCGCGCGTCGGACGATGCGTGGCGCGCTGACTGACAACATCCACGAGTGGCGAAGCGAGTTGGCCGACCTGCTCTCGCTGGTCGAGGCGGATATCGATTTCGCGGAAGAGCCGATCGACTTCATTTCGCCGGCAGCGCTTCGCGCGCGAGTCGATCATCTGGCCGGCGTCCTCGATGAAGTAATCACCCGGGCCGAGTCACATGAACGATTCGACGTTCTGCCCTACGTGCTGCTGCTCGGGCCGCCAAACGCAGGCAAGAGCACGCTGCTCAATTGCCTGACGGGGATCGACCGGGCGATCGCTTCGGCCGTATCGGGAACGACGCGCGACGTACTGTCGGCCACGGTGCGCCTGGGACGAATCGAGGCGGTATTGCTGGATGCCGCCGGTGTGGACGACAATCCGGACCGGGTCGTATCGCAAGGGCGGGCGAGTGCGGTCGCGGCAGCCGGCGAGGTGAGCCTGGTCTGCCTGGTCGTGGACGCATCGCTGCCCGTTCAGCCTGACGACGTGGCACGGCTGGCGTCCTTGGCCGGCACGCGGGTTGTGGTCGCCGGCAACAAGGTCGATCTGCTCGATGGCCCCGCGCGAGAGAAGAAGCACGCCGACTTGGTGGCGTGCCAGACCGGACCGGTCTGCATGGTCAGTAGTGCCACTGGCGAGGGACTTGACGCTCTGCGATCGCTGCTGGCTGCCATGCTGGGAGGGGAGCACTTGGCCAGCGACGACGTGGCAACGCTGATCACGGCGCGGCATCGCCAGGCACTCCGCAGCGCCGCGGATGCCCTCAAACGGTGCTCCGCCCTGGCGGCCGGCCTCGCGAATATCCTGGACACGGCCGAGCTCGATGCCGTCGAGCTTCGCGGGGCGTTGGCTGCGTTCGACGAGATTGACGGCCAGATTACGACGGATGACCTTCTGGGTCGCGTGTTTGCCTCGTTCTGCATCGGCAAATGATCGCCGGGGCGTCGGCGGCAATTCTGGTCGACCGGCCGGTCCGCCGGACGTAACATGATGTGTTGATTCGGGTGCTTTCGATCGCCGCCTTCCTCGTGGTCGCTTGATTGACACGGATATGCCCGCCACGGACGCTGACATCTCGCGCCATGCCGACATGAAAGGCCGCGCCTTGCGGCAGTTCGAGGGATGGGCGGAGTCCTATGACCGCTCGGTGCTGCACCACTTCCTGTTCCGGCCCGGCTACCTGGCGCTGATGGAGGAGATTGCTCGCTGGTACGATCAGCGTTGTCGGCCGTTCCGCCTGCTCGACATCGGCTGCGGCACGGGTGAGCTTGCGGGACTCGTGAGCCGATCCTGCTGGCCGGTCCGGATCGTGGGGATTGATTATGCTCCGGCCATGTGCGCTCGAGCGCGGACGAAGGCCGCCGCCTCACCGCCGACTGTCCTACCGCGGTTTGCCGCCGGCGACAGCGAGTTCCTGCCCTTTGCCGACAACTCGTTCGACATGATCACGTGCTCGAACTCCTTCCACCACTACCCGCACCAGGCCGAGGTCATTCGCCAGGTCCACCGGCTGCTCGCCGCCGGCGGCCGGTTCATTCTCATCGACGGCTTTCGTGACAACGTGATCGGATGGGTGACGTTCGACGTGATCGTCGACCGCATCGAGGGCAACGTGCACCACGCCCCCTGGTCGCTGATCGACCGCTATTTCCGCGATGCGGGCTTCGTGAACACCCGCCGGCGCAAGGTCAATTTCTGGATGCCCCTGTGCATCACGATCGGCGACGCTTCCAAGTAGCGGCCGATCGGAACCGATTCAGATACACAATCAGCTATAACCGGCGGAGGGAGCGGCAGGCGCTCAAGTAAGCGCGACCTTCTTGAAGAGCCGCTTGGCCTCGCCGACGATGTAGAACGAGCCCGTAATGCAGATGAGGTCCTCGCGCGTCACAGCACTGCCGGCGATGACCAGCGCTTCCTCGAGCGTCGGCGCGACCTGGGCCATCTTGGTGCACTTTTCCTGGAACATCAGTAGAAGCTCGTTCGGATCGGCCGCCCGCGGGTTATGCGCCGCGGTGAAGATGATCTTGTCGGCCCCGAGCTGAACGTGGCGGAGCATGCCGGGGATGTCCTTGTCCTTCTGGCAGGCGAAGATCACGACCATCGAGTCGTAGCTGATGGTCTGCCCGATCGCCCGCATAAGGGCCTCGACGCTTGACGCATTGTGGGCTCCATCGACGAGGATACGGGGTTCATCGCTGACGAACTCCATCCGGCCGGCGAGCCGAACGTTGGCCAGCCCCTCGATGGCCTTCTGATCGTCGATTTTGAAGCCACGGGCCTTTAGTGCGTCCATCATGGAGAGGGCGACGCTGCAGTTGATCGCCTGGTGCTCGCCGGGCAGGGGCACGCGCAGGTGCTCGAACCGGCTGCGGCCGGTGGTCAGCGACAGCCGCGTGTGAGGTCCGACGGGCCTGGTGGACTCGAAGCGGTAGCTCAGCTCGTTGTCCTCGCCGGGCACGCAGAAAGGCGCCTCGACCTTGGCGGCGCTGTCGCGGAGAACTGCCGCCACTTCCGGCCGCTGCGGTGCGCTCACGACCGGGATCCCTCGCTTGATGATGCCCGCCTTCTCGGCGGCAATCTGCGGCAGCGTTGTGCCCAGCTGCCGCGTGTGATCGAGGCTGATGCTGGTGATGCCGCAGACCTCCGGACGGACGACGTTGGTCGAGTCGAGCCGGCCACCGAGGCCGGCCTCGACGACGGCGACATCCACCTCGTTCTCGGCGAACCACGTGAACGCCGCGGCGGTGACGACATCGAAGTAGGTGATCGGGCTGGACTTTGTCGCCACCTTGGCGGCGGCCGCGGCCGCCTTGGACAGGGCCTTGGTGAACTCGCGCTCGGTCGGTAGCGCGCCGTTAACGGCCATTCGCTCGCGCACGGAAATAAGGTGCGGCGACGTGTAGAGCCCGACCTTGTAGCCACAGTTGCGGAGCATGCAGGCGACCATCGTCGCGATGCTGCCCTTGCCCTTGGTTCCGGCGATGTGGATGGTCTTCATCTGCCGCTCGGGGTGGCCGAGCTTGGTCATCAGCCGGTTCATGCGATCAAGGCGGAAGGTCCGACTGCTGTACCTGGCCGGCGGGGCCTGCTCGAAGTTGGTCAGCGACTTAAGGAAGTTGAGCGCGGAACGATAGGTGCGCAGGCTGCCGCCGTTCAATGACGACCGACCACCGTTGCTGTGCGCCGATTTCGATTTGGGCCCGGAGGGCGTCGGCGTTGAAGCGGTTCTTGATTTCTTCTTCGGCTTATCTCTTGTTGTGGCTGTACGGGACATTTCGGCGATTCACGTCTGGGTTATCGGAAATAACAGGGGTCCGACGCCTCTCCCCCCAGAACTGCGCTTCCCGACCACAAGGCCGAGCTACGGTCGATCCACACCCTACAGAGCGCTGGAAGTTGCGAATCCACACTCCTTCGTGGAATATGCCGGTAGGCGGGATGGAGCTTGCTTGCTTTCTCGTACGCTTTGTACGTTCCAGCAGCCGCCCGGGTTCCAACGGCTCCTTCCGCGGCTGAAGTCGAAGTCGTTTTCAAGCGTTTATAATACATGAAATTAGGCTCTTTGCAAGCTGCGCACGCGTTACTTGCATGTAATCCGCATGTTTCTGGTCTCGACGGAGCATTCGATCGAGATCGCAACGTATTTTCTGACAAATACTTACAGAAGAAATCCAATGCGGCACCTGTCACTTCACACAATTGAGAAATCGACCCGAATTCGTGTTGGACCCGGTACAACGGGACACATTGGAGAGTATGTCGTTGAAGGCGCTACCCCACCCCTTGTGCTCGTTTGCTCCGATGAAACCGTCGCGGAGCTCTACGCTGACACGGTGTTGAAGTCGCTTCACGACGCAGGTTTGCGGGCCGAACTCCACACCTTCCCAGCCGGCGAGGACTCGAAGTGTCTGGAGCAACTCGGCCGCTATTATGAGACCCTCGGACGCGTCCGGCTGGCTCGCGACGGCCTGCTGATCGGCCTCGGCGGCGGTGTCACGACCGATCTCACCGGGTTCGCGGCGGCAACGTGGATGCGGGGCGTCTCCTATGCCAACTGCCCCACAACCGTCGAGGCGGCAATCGACGCCGCCATCGGCGGCAAAACCGGTATCAACCACACGGCCGGCAAGAACGTCGTGGGCGCCTTCCATCAACCGGATTTGATCGTCATCGACCCGAATACGTTCACCACGCTGCCGCAGCGGGACGTGGTCGCGGGACTCGCCGAATCCGTCAAGCACGCGCTGATCAGGGATGCGGCGTTCTTCGCCTGGCACGAGGATCATGCGGACGCGATCCTGGCACTGGACCCGCCCGCCATCACAGAGCTCGTAACGCGAAACGTGAGCATCAAGTGCGACGTCGTGGTCGCGGATGAGCGCGAGCAGGGCCAGCGAGCGATCCTGAACTTCGGCCACACCGTGGGGCACGCGCTCGAGCATTGGTTCGGCTACGAACTGCGGCACGGCGAGGCGGTGGCCCTGGGCATGATCGCCGCCGCTCGCATATCGAGCGACCTTGGCCTGCTCGACAAGGCAGACGTTGAGCGAATCGTGCGAATTCTCGAGGTCTTCCGTCTACCGGTACGCGTGCCGAGAACCATCGACGTGGATGCCGTCATAGACCTGACGCACGGGGACAAGAAGGTCAAGGGCACGCGGCGTCACTGGGTGCTGCTGGATGCCATCGGGAAAGTGACCATTCGCAACGACGTACCGGACGGCGCCGTTCGGGATGCCGTCAATTCGCTTCAATAGGCAACATTCACAACCGCATTGGTGGCCCCGCATTGGCCGTTCAGGCCATTTGCGCGCTGTCGATGTGCTCTTCCGGCGGGGGGGACCAGCATTCCGGGCAACGCGGCTCGAAATCCTCCGATCCGCCGACCAGATTCCGACCGACGATCGGCGTCTTGCGATGGGTGCGAGTCGCGGGCCGGCCGCACACCGCACACTCGGCCTGCATCACCCGGACAACGCCGGCGATCTCCTTCAGCCGCTCGATGGTCGGGAACGGCAACCCCCACATGTCGAGGTCCAGCGTGGTGACGATCACGCGCTTGCCTGCACTGGCCAGCGTCTGACACACGTCGGGCAGTTCCGGATCATAGAAATGCCCCTCGTCGATCGCGATTACTTCGGCAGCGTCGGTGACGTGATCGAAAATCTCACGCGCCTTCGAGACGCAGACGGCGTCGCGGCCTTCGCCGCAGTGCGTGAGGATCCTGCTGCGCGAATAGCGGTTATCGCGGTTGTGCTTGACGACGAGGACCACCCCCTCCGGTTCCGAACGGAGGATTCGCAGCAGCGCGGTCGTTTTGCCGCTGAACATGCAGCCGCAGACGATCTCGATCAGGCCGCGGCGCGGGGCGGCGTCCTCAACTTCGTGATCAGGATCCGGCGTCTCAGTCACGCCGCGGATTGTTGCGGCTGGCGGGCGCGGCGTCAAAGCGAGCGGCATCAGGCAAAGGGAGGTCGCTTGGTGATTTCGCTCAGGTAGCGATTGAGGCTCTCGTGCGGCACGGGTCGCTGCGAAATCTCGATGGATCGCTTGAGGCAGCGGACGGCGTCGTCCTTGCTGCCGGCCAGCTCGTGAGCCTTCGCCTTCTGCTCCCAGGCCTCGGCTTCCATCCGTTGGTTGCCGTGCTTGATGGCCAGTTCGAGTCTTTTGTCGATCGCGTGCATGGCCGCGGCGGTGTTCCCTTCCTGCAGGTACATGTCCGCCATGTGCTCGTAGACGAGCGTGAGGCCATTCCAGAAATCGGTGCCCTCCAGCGTTTGCAGGGCCTCGTCGAAGCAGGCCTCGGCCTCGGCGAACTGACCCATAAGGCAAGCGCAGCGTCCGAGGTTCATGTGGGACACGCCGACATTCACCCGGTCGCCGATCTCCTCGGCGAGCGACCGGGCCCGGCGATAGAAGTCAGCAGCCTCCGCGTACCGCCGCTGCTTGAGCAGCACGCTGCCCATGCCGTTGTAGGGCCAGGCCAGCGAGACCAGGTCGCCGTACTTTTTGTTGATGTCGATGGCCTGGGCGAAGGCGGTCTCGGCTTCCTCGAAGCGATTCAGGCGCATGAGCACGAAGCCGAGGTTGGCCTGATACTTGGCGGTGTCAGCAAAGAAGGCCTCCTCGGCGCCGATATTCCGGGCCTTGGCGAGGAATTCGTACGCCAGGCCGTACTCGCCCTTGTAGTAGTACATCACGCCGACGTTGCCAAGGGCTTCGGCGAGTCGCCGCATGTCGCCCTCCTGCCGAGCGCGCTCCTCCTCCCGGCGGTGGTATTCGACGGCGCGGTCGTAGTCACCGATGCGCGCATAACACGCGCCGACGAGGCTGACGGCGTCGATGAAGTCCGGATCGTCGGCCAACGCCTGGTCCGCCGCTTCGATGGCGCCCTGGTAGTCGCCGTCGGCGAACAACCGCCGACCGCGCACTAGCTTCTCCTGGGCTTCGATGCTCTGGGTTCCACGTGCTGGCGCGCCGCTGTCGGCGGAACCCTCGCGGCCGAGCGCCTCGATGAGTTCGGATGCCAGATCGTCCTCGAGGTTGAACAGTCGCGCGATAGTCCCGGAGATATTGACGGCGAGCCGCTCCGCGGCGCCACCCGCGTTGCCAACGGTGCGCGCGCTGATCCGCAGCTGATCGCCACTTCTTTGGAAGCTCCCGACCACCACCAGGCCGGCGCCCAGCAGCCGGGCGGCCGCCACAAGCTGTTCGTCGGTCGCTTCGTCGCAAGGAGCGCCGCCCTGCTGCGTCAGCAGCCTGGCCACGGCCTGCCGGTCTACCACGTTGAGACCTTCCAGCTCGCGCAGGCGATTGCTGAGATACTCCGCCACCGCGTCGCCGATCCACTCATCCGCTTCATCCCGAGACAGGTTGCGCAGGGCCATCACGGCGATTCCGCGCGGTCCGGGCTGCTGGGGCGGAGCCATCACCGGGCTGCGAACGTCCATTCCGCTCAGGAGTGCTTCACGAAGGGCGGTCGCGGAGGTGAACCGGTGCTCGGGCTGCTTGGCGAGGCAGGTCTCCACCACGTGGCGGACCCACGAGGGCACGCTGCGAATGACGGCGTCACACCAGACGACCGGATCGTGGCGGTGGCGGTTGGCCAGTTCGAGGACGCCCGCACCGCGGTGGGGGGGTCGGCCGGCGAGCAGGTGGTACATCGTGGCCCCGAGGCCGTAGATGTCGACCTGCGACGTGATTTCGCCGTCAAGGGCGAACTGCTCGGGCGCCATGTAATACGGCGTGCCGAGGAGCTGGCCGTCCTGGGTCAGAGCCATGTCCATCGGACGGCCGGCGATCTTCACCAGTCCGAGGTCCATGATTTTCGGAATGCCGTCGTTGCGCAGCATGATGTTGCTGGGCTTGATGTCGCGGTGGATGAGTCCGGCAGCGTGAACGGCCGCGAGGCCATCCGCAACGTCGGCGGCCAGCGCCACAACCTGGGCCCAACAAAGCCGGCCCGCCCCGCGGACGATGTCGCGGAGATTCTCGCCCGGCACGTACTCCATGACGAAGTACCACACGCCTTCGATGCAGTCGCAGTCGAGAACGCGGGCGACATTGCGGTGGCTGACCATGACGCCGGCGCGGGCTTCCGTACGGAGCCGGGCCTCGGCGACCTGGCGCCATTCGTCCTCCACGTCGAGGATCTTCACCACGCATATCTGATCCAGGTGGCGGTGATGGGCGAGAAGAATGCGCCCCTGCGCCCCCGTGGCGAGGGGGCGAATGATCCGATAACGATCGCCGCGAAGCTTCGGCCAGCCCGGCAGCGCATCCGCCTCCGCGTCCGCCTGCTGGCGCCACGTGCTGTCGTCTGCCTCCGCCACGGGCAGGGGAAAGGTGAATCCACAAGAACCACATCGCCCGAGGCGGGTGTCGCCATTGGCCGGCTGAAGGTCCTGACCGTGACAATGGGGGCAAGTCATCGCAGACTGCGCCATTCTGTTATCCGACGAGCGCGTGGACACGGCAAACCATCCACAAGTGACGCTACTGCAATCAGCGCGTCGATGTCCAGCGGACTGCCCGTTGAGGCGCGGCGCACGAACGATTGCGCCACGAGCGCAGCGGACGCACGGTACCAATCTGTGTCCTGCGCAAAGTCTACGTCATTTTGGGCGGAACAAATACTTTGCCCTGGACCGATAATTGATGTACATAGCGACGTGCCGCGTGCAATCGTTCACGGTCGGCGATCACCGAACGAAAACTGCTTGCCAGGGAAGGCATGGACCCGCGGAAACGGATGCTGCGAGTATGGGGCTGGCTCGTCGTCGCGATGACCGGCGGCAGTGCCCTTCTGCTCTGGCTCGAGCCGGTATCGACTCGAAAAGCCGCACCTCTTTCTCCACATCAGTGCCGCCTGCGAGCGCAGCACGCCGTCGCGTGTCCGACTCCGTTACATGACTGGGTAGGCATCGAGTTGATGGCCGTTCCGCAAGACAGGCGCCAAGGCGCTTCGCTTGCCGCCGTTCAACCCCAAAATGATGTGCATTTCCTTGTATCGACTACCGGTAATATGGTGTCCTACTCCAACTGGTGGAACCAGCGGTGGATTGGTGGTGACCGGCAGATACGCGTCGGGTTCGTGATGCCCCAGGATTCGGAGTTACGCCGGGCGCAGATCGTCGGCCTGCGGGCACTGGTTGAAGAATTGAACACCCTGACCGCCGATCCGAGCGGGCGCGCGTCTCTGCCGATCAAGCTGGCCGGCGGGCGCGATCAGATCCCGATTGCGGCGAACCTGCTCCGGCTGATTCAGTCGTCGTCGGCGCGAGGGTGACCTCGAATCGTTGGCGAAGTGGTGGCAATCCGGTGTTAGGATTGGCAGTCCCCGGCGTGGGTACACGAAGGGCCGGATCCCGGAAAACCGGGTCAAGAAGGCCCGCGGCGTGTGAAGCTCAGGCAGTCACATCGAGCACCATCCCCAACGCCCCGTTGCCGCCTGCTTCGAGATCGGCCTGTTGCGTCCGATCGGACTCGCCCGAGGTGAATGTCCGATCGCGATTGTCGACCTGCAACATGACTGACTCGACCGCCTTGTGCAGGACCTTGTTGACGGCCTGTTCGGAACTGAGGACGGGCGCCAGATTGCTGCCATCCGCTTCTGTCGCGGCGCGCTGTGTGGTGGCCAGGCGCGACGTTTCGGCAGCGCCGGCCGCGTTCACCAAGCCTACCATGACAGACAGCTCCCTTCCCTCAATGGCGACGCCAGGCGTCGCCTCGTACACCTACGTCAATGAGCTACGATATCGGTTCAGTCACGGCAAACACCGTGGGCCCAAGACCCGGCTGAGCACCCTTCTCAGTCGAGTTGCGGGCCGAAACCGCCGCCCGATAACTCCAGCCACCCCCTTCCTGTTCCGATATCGCCAGCGCGCGCAGCGAATTATCGCCACCGACGGGTGAGCGCGCGCGGATCCACCAGCATCCCCAAGGGGACCAGGCATGTACTTCGAGAACTACAGACTACAGTGCCCACCATTCGAAGAGACCACGAATCCCTCCTTCTTTCATGAAACCGCCGGCCATCGCCAACTGGCCGAGACCGTCACCACCTTGTTGGGGGATCAGGGAGGCGTAGTGCTGGTCCGCGGTTCGCGCGGTTGCGGCAAGTCGATTTTCGCCCGGCGACTTGCGCGGGTGGCGCCCCGGGGTGCGGCCGTGCTCTCGATCTGCGCTCCGCAGGGTGGCCTTGCCAACATCGCGCGGCAGCTCGGCGAAGGCATTGACGTTCGGCCTGAAATCAGCGACGCCGAAATCAACGAGGAGACGCTGCCCCACATCCTGTTCGAGGCCGCCGACACAGAGAATGGCTGCCTCTTGGTGATCGATCAGGCGGAAAACCTCACGGCAGAGAATCTGAGAGAGTTGCGCAGGCTCCACAGCGCCGCCGCGCTCAACGAGCGATCGCTTACAACCGTGCTTGTGGCGGCGTCCGAAATCAAAGTCGTCTTCGACGATGCCGACCTGTCGGCGTTCGTTGAGAACTGGTCGCGCCCCGAGCCGCTCGGCCCCCTGAGCCGCAAAGCCGGCAAGGCGTACATCACCACGAGGCTGCGCGCGGCAGGACGCGAGGATTCCTCGCTGTTCTCACCGCAGGCAATCGCACGTGTGTTGGACGCCGCACAAGGGCGCCCGCGTATCATCAACACGATTTGTGGCCAGGCGCTGTTGGAAGCCGCACGCCGTGGGGATGAGCAGATCGGACTCGACGTTGTCGAGCAGGTGATTCAGGAAATCAGCCAGGGACCGGTCTGCGGCGAGCTCCCGCATCATGATCATGATGACGCCGCAGAGCCGCCCGGGGACTCTACCTCGAATCTCGAAGCGGCTGCGACAGGCGCCGTCGACCTCGATCATGCCGCGTTCGTGGCCGAACGGCTGCAATCGATCTGGGAAGCGCTGCCCACCCGCCTCGACGAGCTCGAGAAGCGAATCGCCAGGATCGAGACGCGGGCGGAAGACATCGTCGCGCGAACGGCCGACCGGCTGAACGCGCTTCGCGAAGCAGGAGAACAGGTGTCTTCGGGCAACATCGACACCGGAGTATCGCAGGCGGAGTTCGAGCAGGTGCAGACCGAAGCCGATCGCCTCTGCCAGCGACTCGCGTCGTTTTCGCAAGAGCTGTTGAACGTCGGGCAGTCAACGGAAGAGCGAATCTCGCTGCTGCTTGCCAGCCTGGACAGGGCCCAGCACCTCCAGGAGAAGCTGGAGTCGCTGAGCGGGCACGTGAGCGGCCTCGTCGAGGACGCGCACCGGACCGCTGCCGACGAGCGCGAAAAGCTGAGCGCCATGTTCGCTGACCTGCGAGCCCGGCGGGACGAACTGGCCACGATGCTCGCAGACGCCCGACGGACGCAGGAGGAGGAGCTCCGGCGCACGGCTGAAGCGGTCAACGAGCAGCTCTCGAACACTCAGCGGGCGGCCTCGGAGGCCCAGAGCACGGCCAGCCGCGACCTCGAGCGCGTCAACCGCATTGCCGACGAGGTCCGCCGTAACCTGGAATCGATGGCGAAGCAGGCAGCGGAATACGGGAAGAAGCTCGCATCGGTGTCAGAGCTCGAGCAGCGATGCTCCAGCTTGGATGCGGTCGCAACCAAGACGCTTGATCGCGTTCAGCAGCGACTGGCGGAGGCGGACGCGCCTCGCCAGCAACTCGAGGGCGTCATCCATCAAGCAAGCACGGCTGCCGATGCGCTCGCGGAAAAGATCACCGCCGGCGAGGAGGCGATCAGCCAGGTGCTCTCTTCGGCGAAGGAGTCCGTTCGGCAGCAGGCGGAGCGGATGTTCGACGAGGTTGCGCAACGGATTGCGGAACTCACCAATGCGCGGGAGCACGACCTGAAGGAAACGATCGAATCCTTGATGCGCAACGCGGAGAGCCGGTCGGCGCAGATAGAGCAGCGCACCGCAAATGCGCTGGCCCACGTGGACGAGGCCACCGAAAAGGCCATCCGGCGCTGTTCGGAAGCGATCCAATCTGCGACCGCGACGGGAGAAGCAAGGGCGGCGACGGTAACCGCGAAGCTCGAGGAGATCATCGCGGCGGAGGAGTCAGCGCGACAGGGCGCCGAGAGGTCGGTCACGATGGCGCGCGAAGCGGCATCGTTCATCGAGCAAAGCGAAGCGAAGCTGGGCGAGATTCGGCAAGCCGCGGAGCAGCGGCTTGTTCAGCTCCAGGATGCCGCCGACCAGACGGAAGAATCGATCAATACCGCGTGCCGTATCGCCTCGGAGAAGGTGCAGGCGAAGGTCGCCTCGCTGCTCGAGGAGGCCGGGCAGAAAGCGACGGAGTGCGCCAACTCGGCCGATGCGAGCGCGTCGATTGCCATCCGGCGGGTCAATGCCGCGGTCCAGGATGCGCGCACATGTGCCGAAACCAACACGAAAGAGACCGCCGAAACGATTGAGAACGTCGCGTGCCAGGCTAGCGAAACCCTGGCGCGGCACGCCGAGGAGGTCGAGAAATTCGCCCAGACACGGTGCGACGAGATCGGTCGCCGGCTCACGCAGCAGTTCGCGGAAACCGTCGAGCGAGGGTCGATCGCGACGAACGAGTTGATCGCAAGACTCGAGGCTGCCGCAGCATCGGCGTCGAGTCGCGTGGAGAGCCGCGCGGACGAGGCCAGCGCCCAGTTGGCGGCCGTCTCCACCGATGCAACGGACAAGGTATCGAGCGCTGCGGCGGTCGCGGCGGAGCACGTCGATCGTCACTGCGAAGAAAGCCAGAAGCGGGTCCGTCAGACGATCATCGAGGCGCTCCGCGCGATCCACGACGAGTCTTCCAGCATGAAGCTGGCCATGGAACACCAGGTCCAGGACGTGCTGGAGCAGCTCGGGCGTGCTGCGACGGAAAGCCGGGCAGCCCTAAGCGCTGCCGCCGATCAGGCCGGTGAACAGTTGAGCGAACGGCACGCCGACATCATCCGAAACCTCGAATCGGCTGCGGAGCAAGCCTTCGACCGATTGGATACGTCCGCCGAAACACGCTCGAACGCAATCGCGCAAATGGCCGATGAACAGCGGACGTCGCTGAACCAGACGGCCGGGGCAGTCAGCAATCGCATCGCCGCGGAAATCGCCGACGCCCGGAAATCCATCGAGGAAACCTCGGCCCACGCGATTCAGAACGTGGAGGACACGACAGCACACGCGGCGCATGAGTGCTTGAACAGCACCTCGGCGGCGCGCGAGCAAATCGAACAGGCCGCTCGCGACAACATCGCGGCAACGCAGTCCGCCGCGGAGAACGCAACAGGCGCCATCGACGCACGTGTGTCCGCCGCGCTGGCGGCCACCGATGAATGCGTCCGGGACGCCCGGGCCGCCGGGGATCGCCTGAAAACGTCGATCGCCGCCAGCGAGAAGGCCTCGGCGGAAGCGCGCACCGCGCAGGAGCAGATCAACCACCTGATCCGCGACGTGTGGTCACTGACATCGACGACCGACAGTCGGACACAGGCCCTGGCGGCGCTGGCCCAATCTGCGGAGCGGACCGAGTTGCAGATTCGCGAGTTGGTCGAGCGCGCGGAAGCGCTGGCCCACACGCTGCCCGCGCAGGTCGAGTCGGCGCAGGAAAGCAGCAACACGCTTGCCGCCCGCACGGGCGTTGTGCAAGACGCCTGCGAAACGATCGATTGCACGCTGGCCGACGCGCAGGCGTTCCAGCATCAAATCGCGACGGCGACGCAGGCCGCCGGCCAGCTTGCCGAACGAATCGATAAGGAAGGCCACGAGCTCAGCGCGTCAATCGCGACCGCACGCGGCGCCATCGAGGCCATCGAGCGAGCCGACAGCAACGTGCGGATGAATGCTGCCGCCGTCAAGCAGCTCTCCGGCGCAACGGCCGGTCTGGAGTGCCGGCTGGCGGCGATGCAGGAATCGCTTGCGGAGCCGCTCGCCTTGATCCAGGAGGCGCGGTCGCAGGCCGAGGAGCTCAACGAGATTTGCCTGGTGGTCAAGCGCGTCTTCCGCGGCGTGTCGCAGGCGAGCCTCGACGCGAACGACCGCATCAAGCTGCTGGGCAAGCTGCTGGGCGCGGCGGAGCGCACCGCGGAGACAATGAAGCAGTGGGTGCGGGAGTCCGGGCGAGCCCAGGAGCGGCTGGCGGCCGTGCTGAAGCTGGTGCCCGGCCCCGAGGATACGCATCCGATCGTGGTCATGCCGGAGATCGGCGGCGACCCGCTGCCGGCCAGCCTCAAGAGCGCGAACATATCGGCGAGCGACATGGCGACGATGCGCCGCATTCGCAAGGCGGCCGAAGCAATCGGCACGCGGAGCGTCTCCGCGTCAGTGCCGCAAGCGGCGCCGGCCGGCGAGGTCTCTTCCGTGGCTCCGCGGAATGCATCCGCCACGCGCCTGCGTCCCGAGCAGATTCAGGCCATGATCGACCAGGCGAAGCGCAAGGCGGCAGCCGTTCAGGCGCCGGTTTGACGAATCCCCTGGCCCGGTGTCCCCGCCTGGAATCACGGCGCACGGCGAATCCGTCGTGACTGGCGACTCATAAAACACTATCATAGCGATTTGTTCGGCGGTGCCAGCGGGTGCGTATTTATCTTGCCGGGCGTAGTCGACGGGTAACCGCATGCGTTGCGAGAAATGCAACTATCTCCTCTGGAACCTGGCCAGTCGGTCGTGTCCGGAGTGCGGCGAGCCGTTCCGCCCCAGCAGCTATTCGTTCGCGCCGAACAGCGTACAGTTCTGCTGTCCCCACTGCGGGCAGGCGTACTACGGTACGGACGATGAGGGCCGTCTGGAGCCGCCGCAATTCGACTGCGTCTCGTGCCTCGCGAACGTGCACATGGACCAGATGGTCCTTCGGCCGGCCGAAGGTCTTGATGAAGAGCAGACGCGCCCGCCAGCTTCTCCTTGGGAACGGCGAAAAGAAAAGGGGTGGATTCGCGCATGGTTCGCGATGGCAGGCATGGCGCTCTTTCGACCCACGCGGCTCATGCAGGTTACCAGTTTCAAAGGCACCACAGGCCTGGCGTGGAACTTCGCCACGAGCACACAGTTGATTATCGTCACGATTATGCTGCTGGTGCCACTGCTGCTGTTTCGAGCAATCTTCTCACCCACGGTCACGCTGAGCGTATCCAGAACGCTGCTTGGAATGATTGCCGTGGGAATGTACTCCGCCGTTGCGGTCCTCCTGCTGCTTCTGCTGATGTGCCTGTGGGGCGCGGTGACGCACGCGCTGCTCAGCCTGACCGGCCATACGGCCGGCGGGATCGACCGTACCTACCGGGCAATCTGTTTCAGCAGCGGTGCCAACGTCATCAGCCTGTTGCCGTGCATCGGCATCTTCGGCGGTACGATCTGGTGGCTGTTCAGCGCCGTGTTCATGGTGAAGGCCGCGCAGCGCGTTGGCGGCCTGCGCGCGGCGTTCGCCACGCTGGCGCCGCCGCTGTCTGCCGTGGTGATTGTTTTGCTACTAGTCGGATGGGGAATGTCTTCCTCGATCAGCAGTGCGCGAGTCGCCGCACCGGGCAACAGCATTAAGTCGATTGCCGGCGCCCTCGGCCGCTGTGCGGGCGGCAATTCCGGCGCGTATCCCGACCACGCCATCGAGTTGGCTGAACTGGGGTACGTTGCCGGCACTGATTTCGTTTGCGCGACATCGGGCACGGATCCTGCGCACGTTCCGGTCGGCGGGACGACGCTCGCTCAGTTCAAACTGCTGCCCTCCGCGCAGCAAGTGGCCGCGGCACAGGCGGCGGCCAAGAGTCTTCCGCCCGAGACCGTCGCCCATCGATTAGGGGATTTCGTGTTCACCTACCACGGCTTCGATGCGAACACGAGCAAGCGGCAGCTCTGGCTCGTCGTGTACTGGCCCGAGTGGGTTCCTCAGAATACGAGCAGCGGCGAGCGAGTGTGGGTGGCGATGGCCGATGGAACGACGCTTTCGTTTCCGCAGAAAGAGATGATCGCTCGGCTGAAGCGGCAGAATGACTTGCGAGCCCGTGCCGGCCTGCCGCCGCTACCCCATCCCGCGCAGGTGACGCACAAACAGCCCGCCCTCGTGCCGGCGACACAACCGGCGCAGTAAGTTGGCGGCGCGAGCATCGGCATCAATCCAGCCAGGATTTGCGGTCCTTGATGCGCGCAGGGGCGTATTCGTCGGTGATGAAGGTCAGGTACTTGCTGCACATGGCCTCGACTTCCATCTTGAAGCCGTTCCGCATCATCTGGCGGATCTCGCGCTCCCAGGGACGCTTGCCCTTGAACCAGGGGTAGTTGAGGATCTGCTTCGCCCGGCGGACGTCGTTGGCGTCCAGCTCGATCTTCACGTCGTCGCTCAAATCGAAACGATCGTAATCGAAGCTGGATACGCCGATGAAACGGGCGTCGGGCACGGCCATCCGCGACGACTCGAACGCCAGGTTGATCGAGCCCTGCTTGATGACCGAGTAGATGTAATACCCCCACGGATCGTTATCGAGCAGCACCAGCACGGGCAGCTTCAGCTCGTGATGCAGGCGGTAAAGCAGCCGGCGGACGCCGCGCGGGGGCTGGCCGCCGCCGTGGGTGAGGATGCAATGGTGTTTTTCCCAAAAGCGGTCCTCGACGAACCGCCGCCAGACGGTGCCTTTTTCGACGTGCAGGACGAACTTCGCCTTGCACTTCTTGAAGCGGATGATCTCCGGCTCGACGATGCTGGGGATGGCATACCCGCCGGTACCCAGCTTCGTCGCGTCGATCTCGTCACCGCTGTCGGTAAAGACAAGCTCGCCGATCATGGCCCCCTTGCTGTCGGCGAAGACGTGCAGCTCCTCACGCAGCGACTGCATGGCGACCTCGAGGTCCTCGATCACGGGGTCGGACTCGTCCTGCGCGTCGAAGGTCTTTTCGTTCGTGCCCTGAATGGTGTGCTTGGCGAGGTAGTAAATCTGCCGGATGCTGGCCGTCTTGCCGGCTTCG
>JBECKQ010000100.1:0-9673 GCA_040235375.1 Phycisphaerae bacterium
TTGCCCACTCGACTGCGAATCCGACTCACGAGAACGCGGCTGATGACATCGCCGCGGCAGGAACTCCGGGCAGCCTGCACGCGACACTCGGTGAAAGGCAGGGGGCGTCAACTGACTGCGTTCCGGCCTTCAAGCGCAACCGTCGAATCAAGTCGCCGCGTTACGGTAAGCGTAAGATATCCGGTTGCCGGCAAGCGGCGCCGAGAGCTGGAACGACGGCATGAGTTGCCGAGATCGGTTATCGGGCGTCGTCGATGCTCTTCTCGTCGCACGATGTCTCGCTTCTCGCGAGTGGATAGACTTGATGTTGTCCGGGGCGGTCAGAACGTGGCAGAGGTCGGGACAGGCGGCGGGGAAATCGAAACGGCCGCACGCGCCCTCGCAAAGAAACGTTAAGATGCGAAGTGACACGGTGTGTCACAACCGGGCAGGGGCTGTCAAAAAAAACTGAGTTCCCCACGTTTGGGGGGCGCAGAATAGGAGATCAGGAAAACAGGCGAGCGGGTGGCGCAGTGCGACCGTGCAAACGCCGAGCGCTCTCGACAGACCCCACCCAGCCTCCCCCCTTTCAGGGGGAGGGGTAGCGGCGCGTGATCGCGCCTGGCGCTACCTCGACGATATGCTGTTGCATGCCGGAAGTATCTTGGTTTCCCCCGGCTTTGCGACTGGAGGCCGTGCACTCCACCATGCGCATACCGCAGGGCGAACAGTAGTAGCCGCCGCTCGCGGCCCGCATGCTGGACGAGCCTCCGTGATAGGAGGCGATGCTGGCACCGGACATGCGCATCATGCCCGAGCCGCCGCCGGCCCGAAGTGCGGCCACGTGGCCCATCGGCTGGGCAAAGCCGCCACCACCCGCATCCGGAATTCGGGCCACGGCGTCCAGGGTGAACGCGTCGGGGTCTCGCTTCTTGAGCCCCGGGTGAATGCGGAAGATCTCCACGCTTTCGGCGTGCGTCGGCAGATAGAGCGGTAGATCTTGTTGATTCGGCCGTCCATGGGCGACGGGACCCAAGGCAGCCTTCCTGCGGCGTTCGTTGACCCATACGTATCACCGTATGACTGGTGGCGGCCGATTGGGGTTGCGCCTAGAATAGCGGCTCATCCATGCGGGCCGGGCCGAAGAAACGGACACGCTACAGGGAGGCATACACATGGGCATCTCGCGCGAACAGGTGGACCGTCTCATCGATGAGCATTTTCAGTATGAGCACCACGACGACGTTGACGGCGTACTCGCCACGCTGGCAGCCAATGCACGCCACGACATCGTGGGATGGCCAAGCGGACCCACCGTAGGACGGGACAACGCTCGGCCGTTTTACGAAACCATGTTTGCTGATCTTGCTGAAGGCAGGACCAGGAGCGTGCGGCGGCTGTACGGGGACGGATTTGTTGTCGATGAATCGATATGGGAAGGTCGCGCCATGGGCAAGCCGTTTGGCTTTGAGGGCCGCGGACGCCCGCTGACCTTTCGCATCCTTCACGTGTTCGAGTACGACGACAAGGGCGCGATCCTCAGCGAAAACGTATGGTGCGACTTCCTCGCCATCGCGCGCCAGCTGAGCGCAACGTGAGCCGCGCACAGCGACACGCAGCCCAGCTAGTCGTCCCGTCTCAGGTCTTCCTCGAGGTCATGCCCCCCGAACACAAAGGCGGCGCGAACGGGCGGCGGCATGGGGTGGTCTGCCCCTTTCACCGAACGCCAGACGACTTCGTTCAAGAGCAGGTCGTCGGCCGCGTCCTCCTTCGACAGGTCAAAGGACTCGGATAGATCCGCACCCCAGGCGCTGGCCAGGTTCTTCTCCTGCAGATCGACGTTCGCCGGCCGGTGCGCGTACGGCGTCGGATCCAGAACAGCCGTGAAACTGTGATACATCGGCAAGGCCGCCGCGTCGAACTGGCTCATGGGCTGCAACCCGAGGATTAATTCCATCGTCCGCAGCATGCTGCTCGTCGAATACATCGAGGAGTCCACGAACTTTCTCTTGCAGTAGGGACTGATCACCAGGGCCACCGTCCGATGCGCGTCGACGTGATCGGAGCCGTTCTGGGCGTCGTCCTCGACCACGAAGATTGCCGTCGTCGGCCAGAACTTCGATCGACTCACGCCCTCGACGAGCAAACCAAGTGCCAGGTCGTTGTCGGCGACGAGTGCGGTCGGCGTGAGCTTCCCGCGCCTTGTTCCGTAGGTGTGATCGTTGGGCAGCCGGAGGATGATCATGCTCGGCATTTCGCCTTCGGCCTCGAATCGATGCAGTTCCTCCAGGAAACGCTCGGCCCGCTTGACGTCAGGATAGTCGAGGTCGTAGCTGCGGAACATCGGATCAAAATGGCCTTCGAGCGCCGCAGCCCGCGCCGTCCCCGGATCGGCGGCCGTCGCGCCGTTGGTAATCCACTCGCCGTAGCTGCGGTAGGTCACGCCCGCTTCCCTGCACCGGTCCCACAGGTACCCGCCGGCGGGCTCGGCGATCGCGAAGTTGCCCTCCGACGGGTAGGAGAGCTTCCGATGCTTCGGCCGTTTCCCGCGGTACGTGAGGGGCCAGATTTTCTCGACGAAGTCGGTTGCGTACGCACCCATCGACCATTCGTGGCCGTCGGCGCTGACCTCGCTTTCCACGTAGAAATTGTCGAGCAGCACAAACTCGCGCGCGAGGGTGTGCTGGTTGGGCGTGACGTGCTCGGGGAAGATGCAGAGGTCCGGCTCCCCGTTTCCTTCGGGAATGTCCCCGAACACCTGATCGTACGTCCGGTTCTCCTTGATGATGTAGATGCAATGCTCAATCGGACTGGCCTGGCCGACCTTCGCAGGGATCGGGCAGTCTGCCTCACGCGGCTTCGTGTTGGGGGCCGCTTTCGGTTGCAGCGGGCTGGCCTGAAACGCGTCGGCCGTGTATTGGGCGAGGTCTTTGGGATTCGGCGGTTCAATCAAGCCCAGCGTACCGCGAAATAGTCCGCCGATGTACTCCCGAATCCCGCCGGGAGCACGGACCAGAGGATTCGGGCCTGTGCGGTTGGCACGCGACCCGATGCCTTTCCCGTTGGCGTAGAGGATTGTCCCATCACTCAGGAAACGCACCGAGGTCGGGTACCATCCGGTGGGGATAAACCCCAACGCACGGGCCGCGCCCGGCGTGGCGACATTGAACAGCGCCAGGTTGTTGTTGTCCGCGTTCGCCACCGCCAGCAGCCCTCCGTCCGAGGAAATCGACAAGCTGCTGGGCGTATTTCCGCTCGGCACGCCGGGGTAGAGAGCGCAGTTCAGAACCTCCCGCGCTTGACCGGTCTGCGTGTTGAGGGCGACGACCTGCGTGCTGTTCGCGCAGGCGACATACAGGGTCTGTCCATCGGGCGACAGGACCATCTCCGTGGGGTGCGACGGTACCGCCCACTTTCCCTTCATGACGCCGGCATCCGTGTTGACGAGCGCCACCGCAGATCCACCCCACAGCGATACGTAGAGCGTCGCGCCGGTGAGATCGGGCACTGCGGTATAGGGGAAGGAATTCTTCCCGAGGTCCACCAGCCTGACAGCAGTGGGTTCATCCAAGGACAGCACCGCCAACTTGTGACCCCAAACGCCGCAGACGTACAGCGTCGAATCATCCTGGCTTACCGTGATGCCGGCCGGCACGAAGCTCGTGGCCGGCTCCACGATCGGTATGCGCTGGTGGTCGGTCAGCAGGCCATCAGCGAAGTTGAAGGCCTGGATGACCTCCTCCTCGCCCCCGCTGACGAATAGTCGCTTGCCCTTGTGGTCGAAGGCTACGCCGTAGAACGTCTGCCGCACGGCAACGCGCGAGGTAATCTGCCGCGCCGCGAGATCGACGATGATCACTTCGTGTGTCCCAAAGCCGGCATGCAACACGGCGGCATATTGCTCACGCGGATGCAGGGCCACGTGGACCGGAAAGTCGCCCAACTCGAGCTGCTTGCCCGCGGGCTTCAGTGACCATTGATTCGGCAGCAGCTCCCTGCCGTCCGGCTGCAGCCCCGGCCAGCGAGTCCCAATCCCGTTCGGCGCAGGCACGTCGGACCGGGCAGCCTGGTCATCGGGCGGGTTCGCCGTCGCGATGCGTTCCGGCCGCTCCGGTGCCGGTTCCTGCGCAACGGCATGACCGCCGGCGCCAATACTGAGTAACCCGGCGATGGCGCTCACGAGTATTCGTGCCATTCATGCATCTCCCAACTCATTGTTTCGTCCGCAGGCCAGCTCACGTTGACTGCGTGCTGAGCTTACGCAAAGTCAAGCTACAGTGCCACAGTTGTTCAATGGAGATGCTCATGCCGAATGCGCGCGTCCGCACGTGCAGCCCCCCTTCAACCATGGGAGCGTCGGCCGGCGTTGTGGGCCTCGAGCGTCGCTTCGAGGTGTTCCGCCCAACCCGTAGAGTGGAATTGAACTGCTCGGACACCCGCTTGTTGACATCAGCAAGGCCGATTGCTGGCGAACAGAAGTCTGAATAATCGTCAACGTTCGGAGCCCCCGGAGCGCTGAACGGCGGATGGGGCAGCCGCGGATAATGACGCGGCGGGAACCGTGGTCGATTCCTGCCGTGAGTGTTCGGTCACGTACGTCCGGATTCTCCGCGATGTCGACTGCGGACTGAAGTTCTGCTGGAACGCGGCGAAGTCCTGCGGGTCGTTGTCGTCGTCGCCCGCCAGCAACGGGCACGCGGCCGGAGCGTAACGCGTGAACGGCTGCCCAACGGCGAGATCGGGGTGAAGATTGAGGGATACCGTTGATCCGCGGCTGCCGTTCAGAGAGCGTACAAGGCCAGCGCCCCTGGGATAGCCAAGCGCAATGAACCGCAAATCCCACAGCATTTGATGCGTGATTCCCGTCCTACCTTCCGCCTGACGCACTATATCTTGCAGCGGACACGTCCAACGGAACGATGCTGGTCAACGTGCCGCAGGTCAAAGGGAGCGAAGCACTGCGGGATTCACTGCGCATCCGACGCCAAACAGCACTACCGCAGCGTGCTCAGCGGCGTTTGGCGACACGGAACCCGTGAATCTCTGTCGTCGGCGAAGAGCTGTTGCGGTACGCCGCGCGCAGGCCCATTTCGTTGGTCCCGTAACTCCCGCCCCGCAGGCCGCGAGACGACCCGATGATGGCTTCATTCCACTCATATTCGTTCCCGCCCTGGTCGAACGTGCCGTACGGGCTGTCGGACGGCTTCGCGTCGTACGCACCAACTTCAGTATCGTAGTCCGGCCAGGCCATCGGCATGTCGTAGTTCGCCGAGCCGTTCGTCATGTCCGTGCCGGGCGGGGCCTCCGAGGTCGGCGCCGTGTCCGATCCCGTCGGATAGTCCCAGTAGTTGCCCGTCACGCCGTCGTTGTAGTGGTACGCCGCCTTGTACCACTCGTCCTCTGACGGGATTACCCAGGTGGCGTCCGGCTCGCGCGTGATTGCCAGCAACTCGGCATCGGTCATCGCCCCGTTCAGAGAATAGGACCCGTCTTCGGTAAGCCACGCATCCTGGGTTGGGTCTCCCGTTAGCGTCCCCCTCGGCTGGCCGTTGTGCAGCCAGTTGGCAAACCGCGCGGCGTCGCCCCAGGAGATCCAGTGCACCGGGTGGGCGGCCGAATCCTCCGGCACGCTGTATGTGTAGCTACCTGATGAGCCGGTGCGGTGGATTTTGGAGCCGCCGTAATAGGGATCGCCCATGTACGGGTTGTAGAGCCCGTACGGGTCCGTTGCCGCCACAGCATTCAGGAACACCGTGTACTGCCCCGCCATCACCTCGTACTTGCCGATGTTGTACGTGTAGGACACCGCGCCGCAAACACAGTCCGGGCCAGAGCCGCCGTAGCTCTCGCCGGACCACTCACCCGCATTGCCCGGATTGCCTACGGGGACGGTCTCGATCATGAGGGGCGCCTCGGCGACACGGAAGCCGTAGTGGGCGCCCTCGCCCGCCGGGTGGAGCCTGTCGCGGGCCGCCGCGCGCAAGGTGATGTCGTTGTACTGGAACGCCCCGCCCCGTACCCCGCGATACAAACCGTCAACAATGGCCTCGTTCCATTCGAAGACGTTTCCGCCCTGGTCAAACGTGCCGTACGGGCTGTCTGACGGCTTGGCATCGTACGCACCAACTTCAGTCCGGTAGTACGGGCTGCCGATCGCATAACCGCTGTCGTAGTAGTTCGCCGAGCCGTTGGTCATGTCCGTGCCCGGCGGGGCTTCCGAGGTCGGCACCGTGTCTGATTTCGCTGGGTAATCCCAGTAACTGCCGGTCACGCCGTCGTTCTTGTGGTACGCCGCCTTGTACCACTCATCCTCTGAAGGAATAACCCACGTGGCGTCCAGCTCGCGCGTAACCGCGAGCAACTCGGCATCGGTCGTCGCCCCGTCGAGGAAGTACGACCCGTCCTCCGTGGTGGTCAGATCCTGCGCGCCCGTGGGCTGGCCGTTGTGCAGCCAGTTGGCGAACCGCGCCGCGTCGCCCCAGGAGACATAATTCACGGGACGGTTGGCCCAATCGGGTGCCACGCTGTACGTATAGCTGCCCGACGATCCGGTCCGCTCGATGTTGCAGCCGTACGAATTGCTGTTGACGTTCATGTCCGGGTTGTACAAGCCATACGTGTCCGTCGCCGCCACGGCATTGAGAAACACGGCGTACTGGCCCGCGGTCACCTCGTACTTACCGATATTGTAGGTGTAACCCACTGCGCCGCAGACACGGTCGGGCCCATAGCCGCCAGCACCTAGACCCGATAGCTCGCCGGGATTGCCGGGGTTGCCGACCGGGACGGTCTCGATCACCATGGGGACCTCGGCGACACGGAACCCAATGACGCCCCCCTCGCTCAAGGGGCCACCGTAGCTGCGGTGCGCGGCGTACAGGCTGGGTCCATAGCTGCTGAACGACCCGCCGCGCAGGCCGCGAGACGAACCGGAAAGGACCGCTTCGTTCCATTCCCACACATTCCCACCCTGATCGAACGTCCCGTACGGGCTGTCGGACGGCTTAGCATCGTATGCACCAACTTCAGTACGGTAGTAGGGGCTGCCTATCGCATAGCCGCTGTCATCGTAGTTCGCGGAGCCGTTGGTCATGTCCGTGCCCGGCGGGACCTCCGAGGTCGGCACCGTGTCCGATTCCGTCGGATAGTCCCAGTAGTTTCCCGTCACGCCGTCGTTGTAGTGGTACGCCGCCTTGTACCACTCGTCCTCTGACGGGATTACCCACGTGGCGTCGGGCTCACGCGTAATCGCCAACAGTTCGGCATCGGTCATCGCCCCGTTGAGGTAGTACGAGCCGTCTTCTGTGGTCGTCAGATCCTGCGCCCCCGTCGGCTGGCCGTTGTGCAGCCAGTTCGTAAACCGCGCCGCATCGCCCCAGGAGATCCAGTTCACCGGGCGGTCCGCCCAGTCGCCCGCCACGCGATAGCGGTAAGGGTCGCCAGCCGTCCCGCTGCCTGCGTAACGTTCAATTTTGCAGCCGTCGCTCCTTGACCACATGTACGTGGTGTACAACTCGTAGGTATCAACGCCGGCTACTTTGTTGAGGAAATTGCAGTATTGCCCGGCCGTCACCTCGTACTTGCCGATGTTGTACGTGTAGTCCACCGCGCCGCAGATTCGGTCCGGACCAGCGCCGCCAGCGCTTGCGCCCGATAGCTCGCCGGGATTGCCCGGGTTGCCGACGGGAACGGTGTCGATGACCATGGGGAGCGGGCCGGTGAACGCCTGCTGGAACAAGCTGTAGTCCGCCAGGTCCGTGTCGCAATCCAGGTCAATGTCCCCGAGCGGGCGTCCTTCGGCATCGACCGGCGTGCCCGGCGGCGTGTTGTCGCAGACGTCAATCGCATCGTCCACGCCGTCGCCATCCACGTCGCCCGCCGACGCCGGTGCCGTGGCCCCAGACAGAACCAGCCCGGTCGCCAGGCCCAACAGCAGCATGAGTCTTCGCGCGTACATGTTGCGTCCTCCTTTGAAAACAGCCATCACACATCAGACCTAAGCGCCCGGCGCCGCGGGTGTTGGCCGTGACCCGTGTGCGACGGGATATGTCACTATCCTCCCCTGTTCCGGCATGGCCGTCGCGAAGCAGACAGTGCATTGCTTCTGTTTCATTCCACGTCCTGTCCGCTCCATCACCAGTGGAGCCGAACTCTGCCTGACGACCTTCCATTCCCTTTCCTCGCCGCTTCCGTCGGATGGTTCTGCCTCGGCGGTTCCTTTCTCTGCCGAACGGCAGTCATACCGATTGCCGATCCTCAACCGGTCGGTCCTTTTCCGCCGGCCTCGGCGCGCCGGGAATGCCCATGAGTTGGGCGGCCTCGTACCGATAGGTCATCAACTGGTCAGTCCAGATCGCAAGGGGCTTGTTATGGCCCATCCACTCGACTGCTTGGTTGTACAACTGCCGGGCCTGATCCCGGCTGCCCCGTTGCCATTCGGCCATCGCCAGGAAGAAAAGTTCCTCAGCCGCAGGCACTCCACCCCCCAATCTGTCGACAGCCTCTTGTAGGGTTTCGATGGCCTCTTCATTCCGACCCAAACGGTAGTACGTTATGCCCAGCGTATTGCGGTAGAACCTGTTGTCCGGCTTGGCCTGGACCACCTGCAGGGCATAGGGAAGCGCGGCTTCGGGATCATGCCTGACTGCCCCGGCTGCCACGAGGACCCGTGCAATAGAATGCTTGATGTCAATCCTCGCGGCTTCTTCGTACGGTTCGAGGTCCTCGTCGAATTGGCCCGATTCCAGGTAGTCCGGGCCCAGTCGGGAGCAGGCCTTAGCCAGGTTGGGATACATGGCGTAGGGGAATATGTTCCAGGGAAGCCTTGCCCTCTCCATCTCCAGGCATGCGCCGACAACTTCCCTCCACTGCTCCACGACTTCAAGAGCATGTATCCGCCGCATGTGTTCGCCGAACGTGCTGGCCATCGTCGATCGGTGCGGCAGCGTGTGCTCCCAATTGTGGCGGCCGACCGCACGCTTCTGCGCCCGAACGTGCCGTCGGTTTGCATCAACTAGTTGTTCCCAGGCAATCTGTCGAAGCCACGGATAGAACGGCAACGGCCGGTCCTGTAGGTACTCGGGAAACTTTCGGGATGCCTTCACAAGGGTCTCCTGCACGACGTCGGACGCGTCGAGGCGAGCGGCCAGGCGAGGGTCCATGCGAAGAGCGATCATCTGCCGCCCCCGGTACCTGGCGAGGAGTTCCTCGACGGCTACCTTTTCACCGTCGTCAGCGCGTCGCATCAGGTCTTCGGTTTCACCGTCGTCTCTGGCCATCGTTGGCTCCCGTTCCTTACCCCGCAGAACCACGGAAAAGGTTACATGAGGGCCTCCGCCTTTCGCCTTGCAGACCGGCGGCGGTCAAAGTGAAGCACTTGGCAGGGTCGGCCGAGGCGGCTTCGCGCCGGTGCGGCTGGTCAGGTGGCAAGTCGCGCGAGGGCCGATAGGTCCGAGGAGGCCCAGGGAGAAGTACGGCAACAATACAGCGGCGCCACTGTCCGGCCCGCAATCGTCATCCAGGTGCCCCAGATGCCAATCTCCTCAAGCCGTCATGTTGGCCGAGGCCCCGATGTCATTCCGTGCCCGCGAAAATAGCAGAACTTCTGGGAAAACCCAAGAAAAAAACTCGCCTTAAAATGGCTGCTCCAACGCCGAATTTTCGGCGGCAAACACCCGCTTCTGAGCTTCGATGT
>JBECKQ010000137.1:0-43461 GCA_040235375.1 Phycisphaerae bacterium
CCGGTGTCGAGCTCGAGCCACACGTTCCCCGCCTGATCCTGTGTCGCGCCGGTCACCAGCCCTTCGACGTACCGCGGGTTCGCGGGATCGGAGCGATCGATCCCCGATACGTTCATGCCGACGAACACCTCCGCAGCCTGGCTGGCATCCATCACGGCGCCGAGCTGCTCCAGCGGAAGCTGCGAGCCATCGTCGAGGTCAAGCGTGATATGGCCGTCGGCGTCGAAGCGGACGGCCTTGACAATCCCCTGCACGGGCTGAGAGACGCCGCCGTCGGTCTGCCCCTGGCCCGTGACGTAGCGGCCGATCAGCGAGGACACGGACGAGAATCGCTGCTGCTCGGTCAGCGATTTCAGCGAGTCCGACAGGTTCGTGGATAGTTCGATCTGGCGAATCGAGGAGATCTGGTCGAGCAGCTCCTGATTGCTCGTGGGCTCGAGCGGGTCCTGGTTGGTCAACTGCGTGATCAGCAGCTTGAAGAAGTCATCGCTTCCGAGAGCCACCGCGGCGCGGTTCGTGTTCGTCGCGGCACCAGCGTCCGTTGCTGACGTTACCGATGAGGTGGTCATGATTGACTCCGGGTCTTTGTCCGTCGATCTCGGGGCTCCACCCCGTCTGAACGGTCGGCCTCCACGCGGCGGCGTTCAGATTCGAATGTCCAGCCGCGCGTCCCGCGCAACGTCCGTCATTACCTGTTCATCTGCGGCGCTTGCAGTGGTGGCCTCTTCTGGACCGGCCGGAAGCCCTGCCGCCATATCACTTTCATCGCTCGATTCCCATCCGCGGTCCGCGGCGTTTCCGCGGCCGTTGCCGACGCCAACATTGAGTCCCCCGGACTGCCCGTCGGAGTCTTGGTTATTGCTGACGATCTCGAAGCGTCCGACGTCAATGTTGTGCTCTTTCAAGGCGGTGGTGAGCTCGGCAGCGCGAGAGGCAAGCAGGTCGCGCGCTTCCGGCGAGGCCGCCTCCACGCGGACGCGCAGCACGCCGTCTTCCATGCGCACGTCGATGCGCATCGTGCCAAGCTCCGGCGGATTCAGCCGGATGGTCGCCGATGACATTCGTGGTCCGATGTTGAGCCGGATGTTGCGCACGAGCTGTTCGAACTCTGCACGGCGGCTGTCGCCGGCTTGCGTCTGCGGTTTTGCTGCCTCGTCCCGCCGGTGCGGTTCGCCTGCGGCGCGATTGGCCGGTTCACGCGTTGCCTGCGTGGCCGGCTGCTGTTGAACGGCCTGCTGCGCGTCGGCGATTGCCCGCGTAGACTGCCCGCCGCCGCCTTCCGCTAGCAGGCGACCGACTGACGCGGCGGCCGAACCGCTCGACGTCGACGACTGCGCAGCGGCGCCTTCGACGCGCGCGGATGGATTGGGCCCTCCTGCAGTGACTTGCTGCGCCGCTGGCTGCTGGCCCGGCACAGGTGGCGGTGCCTGCCGCGCCGGATGAGACGAATTCACCTGCGTAATGCGGGCGGAAGCACCAGCGGCAGGTTTCTCCGCTGGCGTGGCCGTCGCCCGCCCCGCCGGTTGCTGCTGATCGCCGGAGCCGTTGCGCTCGGCGGAGCTCGTCGGCAATTCAAGAGGGCGTTGTTGCAGTTCGACGCGGGTGCGGCTGTCGGCCGGTGCGGACGTTCGTTGGGAGGCGTCTTTGGCATCCGCGCGCGCGACCTCAGCGGGACGCGGGCCGTCGGCCGCTTGCGGCTTCTCCTGTGCTTCCGTCTGGCGGGCCTGCTGCGTCTCCTGCGTGATCCGTTCGTGGCGTGCCGAAGGGGCCTCGGCGGCCTGCCGCTTCTCCAGACCGGTGGCATCGGTCACGAGCCGCGTCGCCGATTCCAGTTGGACGGTCTGCACGCCGGCCAACACCTGCGCGAAGAGGTCCGAGTTCGGCCGCGTCGATCGCGGCCCGGACTTCTCGGCCTTGCTCGACGAGGTGACCGGTATGATTTGCGTCTCGGTCATGGCGTCGCCTCCGTGGCTTCGCCCCGTGCCGGCTGAGTTGCTTCCGCGGTGGGAGTCAGCTCGCGCAGCCGCTCTTGAATCTTAAGAACGGCCGCCCATTTGCGCGGGTCTTTGGCGGACTCTTCGACGATCTTTGTTGCCTTGCGCGTGTCGATTCTCATAAGCAATTGCGCCGCGTCGTCGGTCGGGCGGGCCAGCAGATTGTCCAAGGCGATTTTCGGTTTCAGCGAAGAGAGCAACTCGAGCTCTTTCTGGAAGCCGGCTTCCGCGGATTCCTCTACGCGCTGCTGTTCGGCGGATTTGAGCCGGGCCTGCTCCTGTTCGAGCTCCTCTCGCCGCCGTTTGACCTCCAGCATCTGCCGGTTCGCGAGCGTCAGCCGGTCCTCGGCCTGCATGGTGATGCGCTCGAGGTTGCGGCGGTGCATCTCTTCGTCCAGCAGATCGCGCGCGGGGGCCTCAGCGGCCGGACCGACGTCGGTTTCGGCCTTCAGCTTGCTTTTTTCCTGCGGTTCGGCCTGCGGCTTGGGCGGCTCGAGGATGGTGGCCATTGCCTTGGCGCTATCCACGGTGAGCCGGCCGCTGACGGCCAGATACGCGACCGTGCCGATCAGGAGAACCGCGTGCAGAATCGCCAGCAGGGCGACAATGTGATAGAGCTTCTTGAGGACGCTCATGGGTTCACTGTCCGAGTGGCGCCTCGATCGCTTCCGGGCGCGCCGAGTCCATCAGGCGCCTGCGCCGGTGCATTTCGATGGCGATTTCGTTCTGCTCCTTCTGATCGCGTCGCGACTGCTCCTCGTGGTAGCGGGCGAGGCGGCGCTCCCTGAGTTTCTCGATTGCTTTGAAGGCCACGGATGCCTTGACCATCTCCTCACGCTCCTGCTGGAGCAGCGCCTCGTGCCGGCGGGTTTCCTCTCTGAGCTGCTCGATCCGGCCGAGCAGGAACGTACCGTGCGAGCGATGGCCGCGAATCAAGGCGACATCGAGCAACTCCTTGTTCTGCTCCACACGCGCCGCGGCGGCCTGCGCGCTGACCTGCTCGAAGATGGCTGCGATCATCGATTCGCGCCGGCGGATTTCACGAAGGCGGCGGGCGACGGTGCGCTGCTTCTCGTCAAAGGCACGCCGCCGCATCCGCAGCACCGTCTCGAGCCGGAATACGAATCCGCGTGGCATCTGTCGTCTCCTACTTCGCGGCGCTTACCGCCGGCTGCCGCGCGCTTAATCGCTGCCGCAGCGAACGAATACGTCGCGCCAGGTCGAACAGTTCCTCGCGGGCGTTTTCAAACGTAATCGCATCTTCGATCCCCTGCTGGAGGAAACGATCGATCTGCGGTTTCATCTCCACGGTCACGTCGTATTCGACATTCGCGCCCGCGGCGTACGCGCCGATGTTCACCAGGTCCTCGATGTCCTCCCAGACGGCCAGAACCTTGCGGACTTCACGAGCAGCGGCCTGGTGCTCCTCATCCACCACATCCACCATGACACGGCTGATGCTCTCGAGGGCGGACACGGCCGGGTAGTGACCGCGGTTGGCCAGCTTGCGTGAGAGCCACACGTGACCGTCGAGCGTGCCGCGGACAGCGTCGCTCACGGGTTCGGAAACGTCGTCGCCCTCAACGAGGACGGTGTACAGCCCGGTGATGCTGCCGCCGCGCGTGCGTCCCACGCGCTCACACAACTGCGGCAACAGGGCGAAGACGCTGGGCGGATAACCCTTGTTCGCCGGGGGCTCGCCGACGGCCAGGCCGATCTGCCGTTGAGCCATCGCCATGCGCGTGACCGAGTCCATCATCAGCAGCACGTCGGCGCCCTGGTCGCGGAAGTACTCCGCGATGGCCGTCGCGACGAAGCAGGCCCGCACGCGCAGCACGGGCGATTCATCCGATGTGCTGACGACGAGCACGCTCTTGCGAAGCCCCTCTTCGCCGAGGTCCTTGCGGATGAAGTCGCCCACCTCGCGACCGCGCTCGCCGACAAGGGCGACCACGTTCACGTCGGAGGACGTGTTGCGGGCGATCATGCCCATCAGCACGCTCTTGCCGACTCCCGTGCCGGCGAACACCCCGACGCGCTGCCCCTTGCCGACCGTGAGCAACGCGTCGATCGAGCGGACGCCTGTACCGATCGGCGCGTCGATCTCCTTCCGCTCCAGCGGCCCCGGCGCGGACGTCATGGCGGGATAGTGCGCTTCAATCGTGAACGGCGGCCGGTCGTCGATCGTCTGGCCGAGGCCGTTGAGCACCCTGCCCACCATCTGCCGGCCGGTCGGAACGAACTGCGCCGCCGCACTGCTCGTGACGCGATCGCCCGGCGCGGCGCCGTCCGCCTCGGCGAGCGGCATGACGATCGTCCGGCCGTCGCGGAAACCGACGACCTGCGCGGCGATGGGACCCTGCGCGGCGGGCTGAACCGAGCACATCGAGCCGACCGCTACGCGCAGCCCATCGACGACCATCGTCAGCCCGGTCACGCCGGTGAGCGAGCCGGACACCTTCGTCAGCGAGGCCTTCTCGATCAGGTCGATGTGTCGCGTCAGCAGCGTCACTGCATGCCTTCTCCGATAACCAGCAACTGGGCGACCTGGTCAATCTGCGTGTCGATGGTCGCGTCAACCTGCGAGTTCGGCGTCTCCAGGAGGCAACCCCCGGGGGCAATCGAGTCGTCGGGCAGGACTTTGAGGTGGGCATCCGGGCCGACGCGGGCGACAAAGTCGGCGGCGAACCGTCCTGCCGTCTCGCAGTCCAGCGGATGAACGCGGGCGACGAGGTCCGTCCGCGACTCGACGAGCCGCAGCGCCGATTCCAGGTTGTTGGCCGCCGCCTCGCCGTGGAACGCGCCGGCCAGGCGTGTTACCTTTTCGGCCACGCGGACGGCGAAACGCAGCACGTCGTCGCGGGCCTGGATGAACAGGTCGCGCTTCAACTCGTCGAACTGCGCGAGCATGGCGTCGAGCGCCGTCGCGAGCTGCGCCTGATCGCTCGCGTACCGTGCGGCGGCCTGCTCAAACGCTTCATCGTGCCCGGCCCGCTTGCCGCCTTCGTATCCACGGCGGAACCCTTCCTCATACCCCTTCTCGCCGGCGTCGGCCCGGAGCTTCTCCGCGTCCCGCCTGGCTGACCGCACGATCTCCGCCCCCCGGCGCTTTGCGGAATCCACGATTGCGTGCGCCTCGGTGACGTGGTCCGTCACGTCCAGCGTCTCGAGACGCTTGAGAAGCTTCGGATCCTGCTGCCCGACTTTTATCACCGTTGCCATAAGGCTACCTGCACGGGTCTACCTAAGCGGCCGATCGATCCGCGATCAGACCACCACGTCCTTCTCACCGCCGCGGCCGGAGATGATGATCTCTCCCGCGTCTTCGAGTCGGCGGACGATATCGACGATCTTCTGCTGGGCTGCTTCCACGTCCTTCAAACGGACCGGCCCCATGTACTCCATATCCTCCTTGATCAGCGTCGCCGCCCGCTCGGACATGTTGTTGAATATCTTGCCTTTGAGCTCGTCGCTGGCAGTCTTCAGGGCGAGGGCGAGCTCGTCGTTGTCGACCTCCTTGAGCACGGCCTGGATACCCTTGTCGTTGACGAGGAGCAGGTCTTCGAACACGAACATCAACCGGCGAATCTGCTCGACGAGGTCCGGGTCCTCGCTCTCGAGAGCCTCCATGATGGCCTTCTCTGTCGAACGGTCGGACAGGTTGAGCATCTCCGCAACGCTCTCCACGCCGCCGACCTTCATCAGACGCTGCGACACGATGCCCGAGAGCCTCATTTCCAGGCCGCGTTCGACTTCCTTGATGACTTCCGGATTCGTCTGCTCCATGTTGGCGACGCGCGACACGACCTCGAGCTGCTTGGACGTGGGCAGCCCCATGAGGATTTCCGATGCCTTGTTCGGCGTCAGGTGAGCGAGCACGAGGGCGATCGTCTGCGGATGCTCGTCCTGGATGAACGTAAGGAGGTTTTCCGTTTCGGTCTTCTGGAGAAAGGCGAAGGGCTGCTGATAGACCTGGTGCTCGATCAGGCTGAGGATGCGCTTGGCGTCGTCGGAATGGAGCGCCTTCTCCAGCACGCTCCGCGCATAGCTGATGCCACCCACGTCCAGGTACTGCCGGGCGAGGGCGAGGTGGTAGAACTCCTCGACGACCTTGCCCACGCGATCGGGAGGGACGTCATTGAGCTGGGCGATCTCGCGGCTGATGTCCTCGACCAGTTCCTCGTCGAGCAGGCGCATGACCTTCGCAGCGGCGTCCGGCTTGAGCGCCAGCATGAGGATCGCCGCCTTGGTCATGCCGCTGACCTGCTTGTCCGCGCTGCCCGGTTTTGCAGTCTCCACTGCCACGGTGTCACCTCACCTAGCGATCGGATGCCCGGGCCCAGCGGCGGACCATTTCCGCCGCGGTGGCCGGATCGTTCTCGATCATCCTGGTCACCTGCTCACCCAACTGGCCGAATCGCAGCGTGTCCTCGTCGACCTCCTCGCCGACGAGCATTCCCTCCGAGACGGCAGCCTTACCGACCGGTGCCCCCCCCGCCACGTGCAGGACCTCCTCCGACTCCCTCTCGGCCAACGCGCGACGGGCGGGCGGCATGATCGACTTCACCACGTCGGACGACTTACGCACGAGTCGCGCCATCATGAGGAAGCTCACCAGAGCCAGAACAACGAGGCCGGCCTGCGGCCCGTACCGCCGGAGCGTCCCGATCGTTTCGCCGCCGGTGGAGGCTACGGCCGTACTCTCGCCGGGATACGAACGCAGTTCGGTGCCGTCGGGGGCGAAGTCGTAGAACACATCGACCTCGACGTCCTGCGGAGATTCCGTCATGACGATCTTCGTGACCGCGGAACGCACCCGTTCCACCTCGGACTGCCTGATCTTCTGGTAGTTGGCATCCTCCTCGAGCTTGGCCACGTCGACGTCCTCGCCGAACCGGGCCCGGAAGATACCGATCAGGAAGCTGCGGGGAATGCCGATCGACGCCGTGGCGCGCTTGATCGTGAACGGCAGCTTCTCGACGTTGGTCACTTCCGTCGGCTTTTGATCGAAGAAATCCGTGTGCGTCTCTTCGGTTTCGCTGCGTGTCCCGGCCGACTGCCCGGACAACGCCACGCCCACGTTGGGATTGACACCCGTTTCGCCCGGCGTTTTCGCGGACTCGTTGACCTGGCTGCTGGTTTCTTCGGTCTTGACTTCCGGGGTGGCCCAGACCTGCTTCTGCGTCTTCGTCTTGCTGGCGTCGAGCTCCACGGAGACGGAGACCAGCACGCCGGGGATCGATTGCAGTGCCTGCTGGATCTTCTCCGCGAGATGCGTTTCGTTCTTCTTCTGCTCCTCGAGCAGGCCGAGGCCGAGCGCGTTCTCCGGATCGGGAACGCTGAACGCCCGCATCGTCGAGGCATCAACGACCGTCACGTCGTGTGGCTCGAGGCCGGCCACCGCCCCGCTCACGAACCGGCAAAGACCGTCGACGACCGGCTGCGAGAGCGGCTTGCCACCGGTCATCGTGACCTGCACCGAGGCTGTCGGGCGAATGTTGCCCAGGCCCCCCAAGCGCCGCTGCGTCTTGTCCTGAATGATCACTCGCGCCTGCCTGACATCCTTGCCCGAACTGATGATGCGGGCCAGCTCGTTGCCCAGCGCAACCTGGCGGCGCCACTTGTTTTCGTCGCTCGGACGGAACGGATCGCTGTCCGCGATGAGCTCGGCGAATCCGAGACTCGTATCCTTGGGCAGCGCCTCGGCCCGGCTCAGCTCCAGCAAGGCACGGTCGCGATCAAGCGGCGGCACGTACACGCGGTTGCCCACCTGCTTGGCGCGGATGCCCTGCGACTTGAGCGTCTGCAAGGCGGTATCCAACTGGTCGAGCGTCAGGTCCTGGGCCAGCACGGGCACCATCTCCGGCGCGGTCGAGTACTGCACGAGCCAGATGAGCGAACCGGCCACGAGCGCCGCGCACAGCGCGATGGCGACCTTCTGCGAAGTGGTGAGCACTTCGAGCTGCTGCCGGATTTGCAGAATCGAACGTCGTAAGGCTTCCATGCCTGAATGATCCGTCCTCTAGGTCAGCGTGTTCACACGCGGATTTGCTGAATATCGCGATACGCGTCCACGAGCTTGTTGCGGATTTCCATCAGCAGATCGAACGCGACTCCCGCCTTGTTCACCGCGGTGAACACGCCGACGACGTCGTCCGTCTGGCCCGTGTAGAGTGCCTGCACGCTCTGGTCGGCCTCGGTTTGCAGGCGATTCACCTCGTCGAGGTTGTCGAGAAGCACGTCGAGAAACTTCTTGCCATCGGTCGCCTGCGGACCGGATGGAGCCGTGCTCGGCCCGGCGGCGCCGGCCGGATTGATGGCGTTTCCCTGGATGGGATCGATCATCGGTCACCTCGTACTAGCCCAGCATACGCAGGCTGGCCGCGGTCATCGTCTTGGTCATTTCCATCACGGTCACGTTGGCTTCATATATGCGGGCGGCCATCATCGCGTTGACCATCTCTGTACTCAGGTCCACGTTCGGCATGCGGACCTTGCCTTTGAGCTTGCCCTCCTTGATCGCGTCGGGATGCGAGGGGTCTTCCACAAGACGGAACGGCTCCTGGCTCTCCACAACCTGGGCGATGTGCACACCCGGGGCGTTCGTGCCGGCCGCCGGATTGCCCGACGCGAACAGCGCAATGCGCCGGCGGTACGGCTCCGGGTTCCCCTGCGCGTCGCGCGTCGTGTCCAGGTTGGCGATGTTGCCCGCGATCGTGTCGAGGTTCGTTCGCTGGGCCACCAGGGCCGACGTGCTGATGTCCAATGCCGATAACATGAATCGTTGCTCCATAAGTGCGGCCTCAGGGCCGCGTGTTCACCTCCTAGACGCGGCCGCGGATGGCCTCGCGCAAATCCTCGTACTGCTGCCGCAACAACTGCGTGGTCATCTCGTGCAACATGCCGTTGGCCGCCAGGTCGCTCATCTCCTGCTCGATGGACATGTTCGTGCCATCGTGAAACAGGACGTTTTCGCCCGGCTTCTCCACCGGCGTCACTTGCAGATTCCCGGCGGCATCAGTCGAGAACTGGCCGCTGCCCTTGAATTCGAGGTTCTTGCGCGGGTCGTCGCCCCGCCGCTCGAGCGCTTCGCCGAGGGCCTGCTGAAACTGGCCGTAATCCAGGTGCTTCGCCTTGTAGCCGGGCGTCGACATGTTGGCGACGTTCTCGGCGATAACGCGATGGCGGGCATGCGTGAACGACATGGTGGCCGTCAGCGCCGGCATCGCGCCGCGATTCATCAGGCTTTCAAACCAGCCGGACATAACCCGTTGTCCTTTCCACCGCGCGCTGTATGCGCGGAGCTTCGAACGGCATCTGGCACGCTGCATTCCATCACGTCGTATGCCCTCGTGGGACACCCGACCCGCGTTTCCTCACCGCTTCGGGAGCGCAGAGTTTGCGCGTCGCGCATTTCCTGCGCGTCACGGACCGACCACCAGTTCGCCACGGGCCTCTCTCGAGGCCGCCTCCTCCCGCCATTGCTTCAGCTTGAGGCCCAGCGTACGGACACCCATTCCCAGGGCCTTCGCCGTTTTCTCACGATGGCCGTTGTACTTTGCGAGCATCTTTTCGATGAGCTTTCGCTCGGCATCCTCGAGCATCCGTCCGTAGCGCAGCTTGCCGATGTCGTCGTCGCTGGTCGTGTTGCGGACCCAGCTTTCGAGTACGTACGCCTCGACCGTATCGCCGCCGACCATTGCCGCCGCACGCTGGCAGAGATTTTCGAGCTCGCGAACGTTGCCCGGCCAGTCGTGCTCCTGAAGCAGGCGCATGGCGCCGGCGGAGAACTGCGGCGCCGCGCGGCCTTCGGCCCGCGCAATCCGTTCCATAAAGTGCCCGACAAGCTGCGGCACGTCCTCGCGGCGATCGCGAAGCGGAGGCAGCTCGATCGGCAGGACGTTGAGCCGGTAGTACAGATCCTCGCGGAACCGGCGTTTGCGCACCCACTCGGACAGGTCGCGGTTCGTCGTCGCGATGACGCGCACGTCGCCATTCCGCGTGGTGCTGCTGCCCACGCGCTCGAACTCGCCTTCCTGCAAGACGCGTAGCAGCTTGGCCTGAAGCGGCAGGGCCATCTCCGAGATTTCATCCAGCAGGAGCGTGCCGCCGTCAGCCAGCTCGAAGCGGCCTTTGCGCGTCCGGTCGGCTCCTGTGAAGGCGCCGCGCTCATGACCGAACAGTTCGCTTTCCAGCAGGTTTGCAGACAACGCGGCGCAGTTGAGGCAGAGCATCGGCCGATCGCGCCGCGGCGATGCCTCGTGGATCGCCCACGCGACCAGCTCCTTGCCCGTGCCGGATTCGCCGGTGACGAGCACGGTCGCGAGGCTGCGGGCGATGCGATCGATCTTGATGCGCACCTGCGACATCGCGTCGCTGTCGCCGACCAGCTCGCGGCGGGCTCGCAGGTCGGAGAGCGACGTGCGTAAGGCCTCGTTCTCCCGCGACAGGCGGCCGTGCCGGATCGCCCGATCGATCTGCACCGTTATCACGTCCACGTCGAACGGTTTCTGCACGTAGTCGAACGCGCCGAGCTTCATCGCCTCGACCGCGGTCGTGACGGAGCCGTACGCGGTCATCACGATCACGGGCACGTCGCCGCCGCCCGCGCGGATTTCCCTGAGCAGGGAAACGCCGTCCATCTGCGGCATCTTCAGGTCCGTCAGGACGAGGTCGAAGCCGCCGCGAACGATCTCTTCCAGCGCCTCGGTCGGGCGCTCGAACGCGGCCACGTCGTGATCTTCGCCGCGGAGAACCTCGGTCAGCGAGTCACGCGGCAATTCCTGGTCGTCAACTACGCAGATTCGTGCCATCGGCTGCCCTTCTTTGCTGATTCTGCCTGCTCTTCCACCTTTTCGAGCGGCAAGACGAGCGTCATGGCCGCGCCGCCGCCCTCGCGATCGGCAGCGACGACGCGCCCCCCGTGCGACTCGGCGATGCGATGCACGATCGCCAGACCCAGTCCTGTGCCGGAATCCTTTGTCGTGAAGAACGGATTGAAGATGCGATGCTTGAGGTCGTCGGCGACGCCAGGGCCGTCGTCGGCGACGGTGATACCGCAGTAGCCGTTCTCTTCAAGCACCGCCGACAGCCAAACGGTGCCACGTTCGCCCGCGGCGTCGATCGCGTTGAAAAGGAGATTCATGAGCGCTCGCTGAAGCTGCAACGGGTCCACGCGAAGGTTGAAACGGGCGACGTCCCGTGCGACGACGAACGTAACTCCGCGGGCGGTCGCCACGGGGGCCGCCAGCTCGAGGCACTCGTCGGCCATCGCCTTCAAGTCCACCGCAGTAACGCGCGGCTCCAGCTCGCCGGCGAACGCCAGGATGTCTTCGATGATGCCGTTGAGCTTATGGGCGCCGGTGCAGATCTTCTGCGCGCGGCGCAGGCCGTCGGCGCTGTCTTTCAAGTCCTTGGCCAGCAGGTTCGCGTACAGCTGGATGCCCTGCAGCGGGTTGCGGATCTCGTGGGCGACGCCGGCGGCCATCTCCCCGAGCGCCGCCAGCCGCTCGCGCCGGGCCAGCTCCCGGTTCTTTTCGTCAAGCTGTTCGCGCAGGCGCGTCACTTCCGCGGTGAGTCGCTCGTGTGACTGCTTGAGGCGCTCCGTGACCTCGTTGTACGCGTTGATGATCGCGCCCAGTTCGCGTTCGCGTGTCGTCAATCCTGCTGCTGTAGCGGTCATGATTCCTCGTGTGTTTGGTCAAAGTGAGCGACGTCGGCTTCGCTCGAAACACCGTAGGCCGATACCGCGCGCTTCGTACAACGCACCTTTTCCAGCTCGGTGCCAACGCGCTGTTTGCGGATGGACAGCATCCGCGCATCCTCCTCATCCGTCGCGAGCAGCGCCGCCAGGCGCTCGTTCACCTGACTGACAAGCGTGCGAGCGCGCTGGCGATCTTCAGGCGCGAGCGAATCGCGGACCTCGTCCCACTGCGCCCGCAAGGGCGTCATGCGACCGTTGAGCTCCGTCAGCTCGGCGGTCAGCTTCTGCCGTTGCGCAAGCAGCTTGAGCAGCGGCGAGGTGTCCTCTTCTGCGATCAGCCGGCGCTGCCGTCTGGCCAGCGCGGTGAGCTCGTCGTAAAGCTGAACCTGCCGCAGCAGCAGCCCAAGCAGCTCACGTGCTTCGGCCTCGGATGGTTTTGGGGTCCGATTCATTCCGCCTTCCTCTTTGATTCGAGGGCCTATTGCTCGACCAGGATTTCGCCGACCCAGTCGAAGTAACGCTTCCAGTTCGCCCGGGAGTCGAAGCGCCCGCCCGAAGTGAACGCTTCCGCGGGCATCCGATCCACCAGGTATTGCGCGCGGCGCAAGGCGGCGCGGGCGTCGTCCTCCCGCCCGAGGAACACCAGGCAGTTGATCACCTGCACGTACGCTCCCAGGGCTACCGGCGAGTCCTTGTAGATCCACGCGGCCCGCTCGTAGAGCGCCAGCGCCTCGGTGTATTGGTCGAGCTCGAACAGGCACGCCGCCTCGTACAGGCGAGCGTCCTGGAGGTACATGCGATTCGCCTCGCTCAGCGTGGCTTTGTCGCGGCTTTCGAGTAGCTTTACCAGTGCCAGAAACCGGTCAGCGGCCTCGTGCAGGCGATTGATCCTCTCGGCGCGCATCCGCTTTCGCTCGCCCACGAATTCCGGCTGGAGAAGCTCGTCCTTGATGGCCATCGCGCTCTGGCGGTATGCGTCCGCCGCCAGGAACATCGCCTTGGGCACGCGACGATCGTCGGAGTACTTCTCCAGCGCCTCGTCGAGGATGGGAATGGCCTTCTCGTATTCGCCGCGACGGTGATGGAGGTCGCCGAGCAAGAACATCGCGTCGCGATACTCCGGCGCCTCCGGCGTGAAGATCTCGGAATCCTGCACGACCTCGAGCAGTGCCCTCTCCGCCAGATTCTCGCTGTCGCCGCCGAGGGCCATGTAGCATTCGGCCAGCGGAATGAGCGACGCATTCGCCTGGGGCGATCGGGGATACCGGGCGTAGTTCCGCTGGTATGCGTCGATCGCCTCTTCGTATCGGCCGAGAGCTTGCAGGGATTGTCCCAACCGCAGCAGAAGCCGCGGAATGACATCGGCATCCGGCCGATCGCGCACGAACGCCTGCAACACCTCGATCGTTCGTTCGTAGTCGCCGCCCTCGTCGAACAGACCGGCCGCCGCCCACATCGCGTCGGCCGACAGCGACTCGTTCAACGTGTTGATCCGCGCGATTCGCGCCAACGTCTCGCCCGCCTCGTCGAAGAGCGAACGAGCCCGCACGAGCAGTTCGGACCGCTGCGTTTCGTCCTCCTTTTCGAGCGCGTCGGCCTTCTTGACGCACTCGCGCGCCACCGCCGCCTGCAAATCGCCCAGCCGTTGCAGATACTGCGTGAGCAGATCGACGTTCTCGTCCGCCACGAGCGAGGTCGCCAGGCGCATGTACTCCAGCGCCGTGTCTGTCAGGTCCTCGTGCCGGCATCGATCAGCCGCGACCGTGAGCGACGTGCGGATGACCTCGGGGTTGGCGTGCTCGTTCGGCCGAACGGACTGGAGATCGTCGATCGCCTGCTTATACGCGCCGAGCGATTCGTCATAGCGCTGGAGGTACGTCAGCGCTTCGCCCATTCCGATCCTGCTCGCAACGATGTACACAGGATCGACCCGGCTGGCGATCACGTCGCGGAAGATGGCCAGCGCTTCTTCCGGCCGCTGGGCCCGCCCGTCGTACATGACGACCTTGCCGAGCAACCAGCCCGCCCTGGAATACACTGGGTCGCTGACCGCGACGCCGTTGAGCAGTTCGCGCAGCTCGCGCTCCGCCAGGTCGTAGCGTTCGCTGCCCCACAGCGCCAGGGCCGTCAGATAGGAGTATTCCTCCGCCAGCGGGCCGCTCTCGAACTGGTCCTCGTACTGCGCGAGGAAGTCAGCGGCCGCGCTCCAGCCATCCTCTGTCGCCACGGTCTCCACGCGCTTCGCCAGTGCCCAGATCAGTTCCCGCGGATCGTCTTTGGCGTCTGCGATGTAGGACTCAACGAGCCCGTCGATCGTCTCGGGCGGCTCGCGCAGTGGATACTCGCTCAGCTCGATCACGCGCCGCCGATAGGACAACGCCGGCGGCTCGGCCGCTTTCTGCGCTAGCTCGTACTGCCGAACGGCCACCCGGTACTGTCCCAGCGCCTCGTAGCTCGCCGCAATCCGGGCATGATCCGGGGCGGTGAGTAACGCTCCCTCGCTCTGCGCCTTGTCGTAGAAATCGATGATGCTGCCGGCCGCAGCCTTGCTGCGATCGTCGATGCGCGCCATTTCGCCCGATTCCGCCCGGGCGCGCAGCAGGCGCAGCCTCGCGCGATCCGCCGGCGAAACGTCCTTCCATCCGAGGAGCATCTCGGTGCGATCGATTGCAGGCACGTACATTCCGCCGTGGATCAGCTTCTCGATCGTTTCGATGTGCTGGGCGACGCTGATTTTTCGCTGCGGCGATTTGACATGCGCCACAGCCGTCGCCAGCAGCAGAACCGACAGGATGAGCGCCGGAATCTGCCACTTGCCGGCGACACGCTGCCATACGGCGATAGGGTCCGTTGAGATGCCGCTCATCCTGAGCCTCTGGGACGCGTACTCGCTTCCTGCTCACGCGTGGCCGGTCCGATCGCAATCGCACAATCGTCCGGCCATCCTTCACGGCAATGACTTTTCGGCAGAAATTGCCGATCGGCTTTACCGCGATCGTCGCGCTGAACTGCGTTTACTTACGAGCACGGATGAGCATCATCCTCGGCGCCTCTGCGTATCCGACTTGGCAGGTGCATCCGCGGTCGGCGGATGCGCGCTGCAGGCTTCTCGACGAGAGTACGGTGGCGCATGTACGGGCACGCAGTTTTTGCGCACGCTGCGCGCACAACATGCCGCATCGCCTGTGAGACGTGGTGGATTATCGGACTGATTAGGACTTCGACTGTTTGCCCGACTTCGACTCCGGAATCTTCAGGACCATGCCCGGTCGGAGCTTCGTCGGATCGCCGCGAACCACATCCTTGTTCAGCTCGAACAGTTCGTTCCAACGGGCCCCGGAGCCGAGGAACCGGTCTGCCAGCCGCCAGAACGTGTCGTTGTCCTGAACGACGTACGTACGGCCGGACGCGGTTGCCTGGCTCGTCTCGCGACTGGTGCCGATCTCCCACGACTGCCCGGCGCCGTCTGGTAGCGGCGGGATCTTGATCCGCGTGCCGGGTTTCATGTCCGTCGGATCGGTCACCTGTGGGTTCGCATCGACCAGCAGCTTTGCATACCGCTGACTGCCGTAGAAAACCTCGGCCAGGATCGCGAACGTATCGCCCTGCTGGACAATGTAGGTTTCCGTCGCCGGCGCGGAGGGCACCGCCGGGGACGGCTGCCCAGTTGTTTCAGTGGCGTCCGGCGCCGTGACCGGCTCGGCTGGGGGTGGCGTATCCGCCGCGGCGGGCCGTCGCGCCGTAAGCTCCTCGGTCCGTGCCGGCGGATCCGTCTCGGGGGCCTTGGCAACAATGGGCTCGTCCGCCGTTTCATGCCGCTGGGGCGGTATGCTGACGACCGGCGTCTCCTTCGTCCCACCCCGAGCCGCCGTCTCCTTGGCCGGCTCGACGGCCGGCCGGCTCGGACCGGTCCGATGTCTCGGGGGACTGATTCGTGGGGATGGTTCTGTCCGGTGTGCGAGCGGCGAGCTCTGGCTGCGATCCGTTACGGAGGGCGTCCGCCGGGCATGGGTCCGGCGCGTTCCCGCGGCTCGGTCCTTGTCACTGCCCGCTGGCTTTGGCGCAGACGGAGGCGCCTTGCCTGCCTGGCTCGATGCGGCGCTGTTCGCGTCGCCGAGCGGAATTGACTTCTCCTTCTCCCCGCCGCCGAGGTAATACCAGCCGACGACGACCACTACGATCAACGAGAGCACGAGTCCGGCCTTCACATCCTTGCGCATGGCACGATCCTTCGTCTCAGCCACGGGCCTTTTCTTGTCAGGGTCGCCTTCGGCAGCACGCAGTCCGGGCTGGAGATTGAACGCCGCCGAAGTGAACGCGACCGCGCCGCGTATCCGGGGCGATCGTAATCCCGCGCCGCGGCAGGGTCAAGGAAATCCCGCCGATGCGATGGTTGCGACGTCGTTCGTGCGGCGCCGATACGCCAGGCGGCCGGCGCGCCTCGATCTTACAAGACGCGCCGGCCGCCTGTGATTTTCACAGCGGCCGCCTGCGGATCAGGCCGGTCGCGGGGCACGCGATCCCGCGTACATCCGCTGCTGGGCCGCGATCGCCAGGGCCACCAGGATCGCCATGATGACTCCCACAACGGCGACCGTTGTCAGGTTGGTCGTGACCGTCAGCGTCAGCGCCAGCACGAGCAGCCCGATCAGGACGAACACCACCGTGTACAGCATCCGCGGGTACAGGACCAACGGCGAGGCGATTCCAATCGAGCTGTAGGTACCGACAATGATGCCGAACAGCAGCGCGAAACTGAAACCGTGCACGCCGGGGCCGCCCAGGAAGTACAGGAACGCCACCGCAATCAGCGTCGTCAACGACGTCAGCAACGTACGCGACAGCGTCATGTTGATGCTCGAGTTGACGATGCTGGGCGTCAGCGTCTTGAGCTTGCCCCGGGTCTCGCGGATGCGGTCGAACACGACGATCGTGTCGTTCAGGCTGTAGCCGATGATCGTCAGCAAGGCGGCGACCATCGGCAGGTCTATCCTGAAGTTGCCAACTCCCAGCCAGTCCGCGACCGTGATCGCTCCCAGGGTCATGCCCACGTCGTGCACGAGGGCCACGATGCCCGCGAGACCGTACTCCATCGTTCCGAAACGGAACCACACGTAGGCCACGATCGCCGCCAGCGCCAGCATGATCGCGATCAACGCCCGTTGTTGTGTCTGCGACGCAATCTGCGGAGCAAACTGAACGACCTTCCGCAGCGATTTCTCCGCCGATAGCGCCTGGATCGCCTCGTCCATCTCCGGCTTGGCCAGACGCTCCTCCCACTGCACGGGATCGTCGTCGTAGATCAGGCTCTCGTCGGATACGACCAGGGCGATCTTCGAATACTGCGGGTTGCCGCCGGCGTCCTGTCCCGCTTCCTGCAGCCCGATCACCGTGAAGTCGCGCGACTCGGACTGCTCGAACTGCGGCTGAAGCCGCATTTCCTTGAAGCGCCGGTTCACTGCCTCGATGCTCTGGGGCGGCGTCAGTTTGTCGAACACCAGCGCAACCCCGCCCTTGTACGCCCGAATGTCCGTCGGCGCCTTCGTGCCGATCACGTCGCCGAGGTACTCGGCCTCCTGCTTGATGGGGAACAGCCCGTCGGGAGCCCGCTGCGGGTCCTTCACGACCGTGAACTCGATCGGTCGATCCACCTGCAGCTCGTTGCCCATCACGCCCAGGATCGCCGCCCGAACCAGCTCCTTGTTCGGCTCGACCGTGATGACTTCAAACGCCGGAGCCTCCGTGCCGCCATGCTGGGCACCGATTTCCGACACCGTCTGCACTCGGGCGCCGGCCAGACGCGTGGCCGCCGCTTCGACGTAATCCGCCGCCTCGTCCACGCCTTTCTTGAAGGTGGCGAGGTCGACGATCGCTTCCCTCCCCTCCTTGTCGCCAGCCGAATTCATAATGATCGGCTTGGTTTCGAAGGTGGCCTCGTTGCCCGTTCCGCTGAACCCGCCCAGTGCGAGCGCGTCCTCGAACGTGGTTCGCAGAAGTACGTTCATCTCCGTCGCCGACAGCTTGTCCGACGTCATGACGAACCGACCGCCCCCGCCCGGAGCCGGCTGAACGTTCGCCGCGCGCATCGCGTCCGCTGCGTTCTTCAGCCACTCGATGGCCGTGAGCTCCCCTTTCGGGGCGCCGTTGGCCGTGATGATCTGCCGGACCTGGGGGGCCGTCATCTCAACGCCCTTGGCCAGCTCAATCTGCACGCTGGTGCCGCCGAGGAACTCGATGTCGTAAACCTCTTCCTTGTTGGTCGCCCCGAGGTAGACAAAGAAGCCCAGTCCCCCGATCACCAGAGCCGACGACACCGGCCAGAAGAACTTCCGCAGCTTGATCCAGTCGATGTTCGGGCGGCCGATCAGCCGCAGCATCGGCAGCGACTTCACGATTCCCCTGTTCATCAGCGCGTTCAGGATGACGCGCGTCACGAACAAGGCCGTGAACATACTCGTCACGATACCGAAGCCGAGGGTCATGGCGAAGCCTTTGACCTCTTCGCTGCCCACGTATCCCAGGATGATGCATGTGATCAGCGTGGTCAGGTTCGCGTCCACGATTGTGGAGAACGCCTTTTCGTATCCTGCTTTCACCGCTTTTTTCAGCGACACGCCCCGGTCGCGCTCTTCGCGTATGCGCTCGTATATGAGCACGTTCGCGTCGACCGCCATACCGACGGTGAGCAGCAGGCCCGCGATGCCCGGGAGCGTGAACGTCGCCTCCAGCATGGCCATGATGGCCAGCACGAACAGCAGGTTCAGCATCAGGGCAATGTCGGCCAGCACGCCGGCGAACAGGTAGTAGCCGAGCATGAACACCACGACGGCCACGAACCCGTAGATCGCCCCTTGCATGCCCATCTCGCGGTTACGCTCGCCCAGCGCCGGACCCACGTTCTTCTCCAGCAGCGGCGTCTCCTTGAGCCGCGCCGGAAGAGAGCCGGCCTCCAGCTTGCGGACGATCTCGTTCACGCGATCCTCGGTGAAGTTGCCCGTGATCGTCCCGCGTTCGTTGATCTGCGACTGGATCGTGGCGTGCGAGGTCGCCGTGCCGTCCAGGAAAATCGCAAGTTCCTGCCCAATGTTGGTCCGCGTGATCTCGCCAAACTGCCGGCCGCCACGTGGATCGAGGGTGAACAGAACCGACGGCTTGCCCGTGCTCGGATCGCGCGACGCCATTGCCGATCGCAGCGACCACGGGGGGCTCTTGCGCGTCAGCCCGTACTTGCTCTGCCCCTCGTCGGCGTGGGCCAGGACGTAGTAGCGGCCCGCATACTTTTCCACGACGACCTTGCCGGACTCCTGGCGCTGCTCCGCCTCTTTCAGGTCATCCGACTGCATGAACTTCACGAAGTCCTCGACCGGGAACCAGATGTACCGATCCCGCGCCTTGGGCCGCGGCCCACGCTTCATCAATTGCTCGACGTACGTGTCGACAGGCTGTCGCAGCGTCGGGTCGTCGCTCTTCAGCACGGTCGGGTTGGACGCGTCGCGCTCCGCGAGGATGCGGAACTCCAGCACGCCCGCTCCGCGCAAAAGCCGCTTGAGGTCCGCGGGGTCCTCGAGCGACCCGCGCTTCGCCGACCACATGTCGTAGGATGCAACCACGGCGTCGATTTTGTCGGCATAGGACGGATGCTCGGATTTCAGTCGCTCCACTTCCTGGGCGCGCTGATCGCCCTTCATCGGGAGCACGTCGCCGAGGCGCCCAAGTGTCAGGTTCGTCGCCAGGACCTGCTCGAGCTTCTTCTCGTAGTTTTCCTGGGCGTTGACTTCCGCTTCGAAATCCCCGCTGTCTCGCGCCTTGAGGTACGCATCCCACGCCACCTGCGCCGCTTCCAGGCGCTCGCGCCGGCCCTCGACGCCGCGCACCAGGGCATCGATCGCCGCCTCGCGCTGATCCGCGGGCAACGCTAAAGCCTGTTCGATTTCCAGCCGGGAGACGTTCAGCGCCGACAGGGCGTCACGTGTATTGTCATAGGCCTGCCGGCGCGCCTGGGCCTCCTTCGGCGGGCGAGGAAGCTGGATCTCCAGGCGGTTGTTGCCGATCGGTCGCCAGACGATGTTGAACTGCGAGTTGGGATCGACGCGGGCCTTGAGAATGCTCATCACCCGCTCAGAGAGGTTCTGCTGCTCCGCAGACGTCATTCCCGTCGTGTCGATCTCGTAGATCAGAGACGTTCCGCCGGCCAGATCGATGCCCGGCTTGAGCCGCTCGCTCGGCGGATACAGCACGAGGATCGCCATCGCCGTCAAGCCGACGATCAGCAGCCACTTCCAAAGACGGTTTTCCGAATTCATGTCGTGAACTCTCCGCGCACACGCGCGATTATTGAAGATGAACGCACAACTCGTTCAGAGCAGACAGCAACGGTTACTATTGGAGAATCGAGAGCTGCGACTACGCGCAGCCACACTTGGAGGCGGTGCGGCGGTCAGTGCTTCACGCGACGTGAGAATTCGCGCCGCCGTAAGACGCTTCCTCGCCGATCGCTCTCGTCAGGCCTGCGGAGGACCGTGCGCCAACTCCTGCACGCCCGCGAACATGCCCGGGTGGATATTGCCGCCGCCGTCAAGTGCCGGTGCCCGCCAGAGGGGTTTCGAATCCCCGTTCGATTCCGCCTCCAACGCCCAGTCCGCCGGCGGCGCCGTCGTCAGGTTCAGGACGGCCACCGGCTCCGACCGGAAGGAATGGGGAGCCCGCTCTATCACGAGCAGCGGCGGTACGCCCACGTCGGCCGAGCGATCATGCTTCTTCTCCGAGTGACCGCTCCGATCGGTGCTCGCCGATTTCGCCGCCGATTGCAGGCCGGCCGAGGCTGCGCGAGCGGCGGCATACGTCGCCCCGCAGCTACTGACCGCCACCAGGGCAGTGACCATGCACCACGTTCGAATCGGTCTTTCCGGAGAATTCTTCATGAGACACGCAATTATACCCGGGGCTGGGGTCGTCACAACTGACCGTACCAATAACGACAGCAAATTCGCCGACGCCTCCACGACGATCCGGACGCCCGCGCGACGCCTCGGCCCGCGGCACGGACGGTCCGCATGCGGCGCTCTCGAACCCGCTCACGTCGGCGCGTGGCTTGGCCGCCCGACCGGCGGTGCCGAACGAGAGTCCCGGGACCTGGCTGGTCTAAGCGTCCGACCTTGACCGCGGTGCCCGTTCCGGACGGTCGTCCTACGTCCGTCCATCGGCTCTGCCGGACCGACCGTCACGCCGCCCGGCGGAGCAGCCAACGTCCTATAATATGGCCGTTATTGCGCGATAAAAACCAATGCCATCGGGTCGAATTGGGCCTCCGGAAACGCCGCGCCCTGGGGTATTCAGCCCAGAAACGGACTCCGGCGGGCCATGTGAGAAGCTGTCGGAACCCTCCCCGTACCTCGAACCACACCCGTCCGGCAGCGTACTAGGAAATATAGTTAATCGCGGTAGTCTTTTGAAAACAAATAAGTTACGCAGTCCGTGGGCTTCCACCACAACCGCGCAACAGGACCGGATTTGTTCTGAAAGAGATTGTGGCGGGTATTCGTTCGGGCGTGTATAATTCACGCTTGTTGTGAGTTCTTTCTCCTCCGCACGGTAGAAATTCGAGGTCTGACGTGGAACAAGGGCAGGTGATTCAAAGGGTCGACGATCTGCAGTTCTTCCTGTATCAGCGCGCGCTGCATCCGGAGCTATTCCGGATCAATCAGGTCAAGCGGGTCGAGCAGCGGCTTTATACCGCCGAGATCTGGATCGTCGGCCTCTCCCACGTCGTGACCGTCCAGCACGGGAAGAAGTGCCTCACGGAACTCATCACCGACGACGACGAGGTCCTGCCGAAGGTCGGCTTGGCCACCTCATTCCCGTTCCGCGGGGAGCGCGACCACACGCAGTCCTTCGGCGACGACATGCGGTACATCCTCTCCAGCCAGGTGGAGCGGATGACGCCGAATCTGTTTCCCTCGTCGCATCGGGACCTGATGAAGTACGCTCAGAAGCGCGGGCTTTTCGTGCCGTTCGACGAATGCGAGAGTGGCGGAATCGCCCCCTTCACGTTCATGGACTACGAAGCGCGGGAGCGCGAGTTCCACGTTCACGCGTACCACGCGTTCCCGGAGTCCACGACGCTGCTCAAGACGCAATCGATTTTCGAGGTGGGGCCCAGCCGCGACCCGGACTTCCTCTGAGTCTGGCGGCGGCGAATCGGAAGTGCGGGCCGGCGGATGGCTTAATCTCACCGCCGATCAACGGGATTTCACAGGCGTGCAGCTTCCGGCTGCACGCTTTTTTTGCAGGCGCGCGGGTCCGTCGTGCCGCCGGAATCAATGCCGGACAGAACTGCGGGACAACGCGGAACGCTGCTGCCGCGAGTGGCCGCGCTGGTAATCAGTCACGATCCGCGCCAGCTTGGCGAGCGTCTCACGCCCGCGCTCCGATACCTCCAGCCCGACGAACTGAATCCCGACCGAGCCGAGGCCGTCGCCTGCCGTCTGAAAGTGACGGAAAACGCCGTCGAGCACGAGCGTCTCGCCGCGCGGTCGCGGCGTGAAGGAACATCCGATCGGATCGTCCAGGGCGAAGGTGCTCTCGCGGACATCGGGGGTGAGCAAACGCATGCCGCCGGCAGATATGTCCATGATCACACCCGTCAGAACGCCACCGTCACGATCGGCCGCTGCGCGACCCGCCACGCCGCCCCGCCAGAACCGCACGTGCACTTTGCGTCCCGGCGGAGTTGCCCGGTAGTACACGCGGCGCTGAAACTCCTGCACGGCATCCGGCCACTGAAGCTCCACGCACTCCGTCGTTTGCTCGCTGCCCGCCTGCACCCGCCCGAGCACGATGCTCGCGAACAGGCACTTCTTATGCCCGCGGCGGAATGCGATCCCGACGCGGTTGCCGGTCACGACCGCCCGGTCCCAGGGCACTACGGCGGATGCCGTCTGCTCGTCATCGTCGGCGCCCCCTGACGTGTTGCTCGGCGCGATAAGCAGCCTGCCGATGGTCGACTCCCCGGCTACGAATCGTGACTTGAACGTCTGCCAGCCTGGCGACCCGGGCACCGTCAGGACGCACGGCGTCTCGCGATCGACTGCCGACGCAATGATCTCGTTCTTGCGCGCCTCTTCCACGTACACCAGTCTTTCTGACACGCCGCGGTCCTCCAATCAGTAGGTCTCGAGCGCCTCGCTCAAGCGCTGAATCTGCTCATCACCCTGGTCCGTCGGGTGGAACTCCAACCGCAGGATGGTCTGCTCGCTGCTCGCCGCCGCCGTCTTGCCGCGCAGCCTTGCCGGCAGGGCGAACTCGGTGTCGAACGGTCGCAGGGAGAACACGACATCGACGGCTTCCTCCAGCGTGTACCGGTCGGCGACCGACCGCTCGACCTTGCATGCCAGGCCCTGCCGGCTGACGTTCAGCAACACCCCCTCCGCGCCGGCCAGCCCCTGAGTGCCCGGCCCGCCAAGGTAGACGCGGGCACTGGGCGCGATCGCGGCGCGGACGAAGCGTCGCCGCTGCCATGTCTGCAGACAACGCGGGCATGCGATCTCAACGCATGTGCCGCCCTCGCCCTCGAGCACGTCGAGCACGTTGGTCGCAAAGAGATACTCTGCACCGTGGACCGAAAACGCCGCCTCGCAGTACGTGCTCGGCAGCACCGGCGTTACGCCTTCATCCATTTTGACGAAAAGCGATTCGTCGCGCCGCTCGCTGAGGCTGCCTGACCACCGCATGGTGCCGGCGCCGGTTCTCGGGTTCAGCGTGACGTCGGCCTTCTGTCGCAGCGCCTGCTCGACGAGTCGCGCCGAGTCCCGTTCGCCGAGATCGATCGTGAGGTATCGGGCATCCTGGTGTGTAGCCTCCATGGGTCTCATCTTCTCCGGCGTAGCGCCTTGCGTTGCTGATGGGCGACAAAGTGCGCGAGCTTGTGCCGCAATGGTGCCGCCGCTGGTGACGGCATTTCCACAAATCGCATCCCGACCTGGAGCGTGCCTCGCTCCGGTATCACGCGAATGTGCCGCACCTGGGCAAGCGTGACCATTTCCTCCGTCCCTGGCAGCGAGAACACCAGGAACAGGCGTCCGCGGCACGCACGCTCCGTCTCTCGTGTATGCGGTGTCACCAGGCCGATGCCTCGCCCCGACACGTTGCAAACTGTCGCACTGAAGGAAGCGGCCCCGCGATCGCAGGCCATGCAGTAGTCCTCGCTCTCCGGCGTCGCGTCGCAATGGATGCCCAGCGACAGGACGGACACACGATAGTCCCGTCTGCGCTGCTGCGTTCGAATCAGATCCGGCAGTCGGATTGCCATGCCCACCACGCGTTGGCGGTCGTTGAGTTGCACGAGACGCGGAAGCTTCTGCACACGACTGTCGAACGCCAATCGCGCGTTGTCCTGCACGAAGTAGATCGTGATGCTCTGACCGGCGCACAGATCGACTCCGTCATCGATGTTCTGCGGCTTGTCGGTGCAGAGGACGCCGTCCTCGAGGCGCAGAAGCCTGATCCGAGCGGTGCGCAGCTCGCCCCCGCGACCGCTGTAGTGGATCTCGCCGCAGGAGTTGCGCGCACACGCCTCGGCAAGCACGGACTTCACGTTCGTTTCGTCACTTAAGATGCCCAGGGGCATTGCGCACAAGACCTTTCGCATCTGCCGGATGCGTCTGTTCTCTATAACGTCGGATGGCCTCTGAAGTGACTTGACAGAGAAGAAGTACTGGGCTGGACCGATAATGGCCACCGGCGAGACCGTCCGGTCAATCCAGCGCCGGTGTTTCTTCCGGGATGACGAAGTTCCGCGGCCGATAAGCGCCCAGCATGGTCACCAGCGCGCCGGGCAGGGCCCACACAAGCAGAATCACGCGCACCCAGAACGCCAGGCACAAGAGCTGCGAGAGCGTGCCGTACGTCCCGAGGAAGAACGCCTTGTACGCCGCCTCCATCGTGCCGAGCCCGTACGGCGCGATTGGGATCGCCGCGACCACGTGGCCGCTGCCGATGTAGGCGAAGTAGTCCCAGATCTTGTCGCCGGAAAAGTCCATGCTCACGGCGCGAGCGCACATCACGCCCGTGCCGACGGCGATGAATTGCAGCACGACCGCCACCAGCAGCGAGCCCAGCACCATTGGCTTATGGTGCACCAGCCTGTCGGCCGCCGCGTAGATCCGCTTGATCTGCGCCGCCGCCGGCACCTTCCACGGGAGGCTCCGCGGCACAAGGGCCACCGCCCGGCGCCACGTGCACAGCAGGGCCATGATCACCACGGCCACGAACATCACTCCGGACGCCAGCCCCAGTCGCTTGAGCAACGGGGCATCCGTTCCGAAGATGCTCATCACGGCCGCGACGACAAGCAGGCCGCTCAGCCCCACGATCCGGTCCAGCAGAATCGTGGTCACCGCCTCCGTCTTGCGCACGGTGTGCAGCGACGTGTAGTAGGCTTTGAAGACGTCGCCGGCCGTCGAGCCGATCGGAAACGCGAAATTCAGGAAGTTGCCGCCGAAGGAGAGTTTCACGCACTCCCAGTAGCTGAGGTGAATCTCCTGGGCGCGCAGCATCATCTGCAACCGCAGCGATTGCAGCGCCGGCACGGGCGCAAAGACGAGCAGGGCCAAGGCCAGGATACGCAGGTCCGTTTGACGCATCGCGCTCACCAGGCCGTGCTGGATGCGCTCCTCCCCATCGGCCCGGTGCGCGACCCGCGAGCGGGGCACCGTCTCTTCCTTCCCCGAAGGCATTTGAACCGTGACCGTGTCGCTGCCCTCGGCGACCAGCCGAAGCGTATGGCCGGTGGCGCCATCCGCGGCGCCGGGCGCAGGATTGAGCGTGACGCGATCGTAGATCGTCACCCCTTTGAAGGCCCAGCCGACAAACGCGATGCAGACCCCGATGCGGAGGATCGCAAAGATGGTTTTGCGACGTTTCGCGGTCATCTCCAATCAGTCATCGTCGAGCCCGCCTTCGTCACTTAAGTCCGCATCGCCCCCCGACCGGCGACCGTCAAGGACGACCAGGCTGGAATGCCGCCCGCGTAGCTGTTCGAGTTGAGCCCGGTCGATGGTGATCTCCATCTCAACCCGGTCGCCGGAGTATCGCCGCTCGTGAACGTCGGCGACCTGGTCGAACAGCGTCGCCAGCCGGCCGTCGCTCGCCTGGAACCGCACGCGCGTCCGGACCGCGTGGGCGTGCATGGCATTCAACACAAACTCCGCGACCCTGTCGATGCCGCGCCCGCGAGCAGCGGATATACGCACCGCAGGCGCGTAACGGTTGGCGATCAGGTCCACCAGGGCCTCGTCCTCGACCACGTCCATCTTGTTCAGCACCGTAAGTGTCGGCTTGCCGGCGCAGCCCAGGTCGGAGAGCACGTCCATCACCACCTTGACCTGCTGCATGGCGTCTCGCGCAGATGCGTCCACGACGTGGAAGAGCAGATCGGCGTGGATCGCCTCCTCCAGCGTGGCCTTGAACGACGCGACGAGGTGGTGCGGCAGGTCGCGAACGAATCCGACCGTGTCGCTGATCAGGGCCGATGTGCCTCCGCCAAGATTCCAGCGCGCGGTCTTCGTATCGAGCGTGGCGAAGAGCATGTCGCGCTGATCCTGGCCGGCGCCGGTCAGAACGTTCATAAGCGTGCTCTTGCCCGCGTTGGTGTAGCCGACGAGTGAAATGGTGAACTGGTCGCTGCGCGACTGCGCCTGGCGACGCTTCCTCCGGTCGATCTTTTCGATCTCGCGTCTCAGAAACGCGAGCCGGTCGCGGACGATGCGCCGGTCGACTTCGATCTGACGCTCGCCCGGCCCGCGCGTCCCGATTCCACCGACAACGCCGGCCGCCTTGCCGCCCGCGGCGCCCGCGATACGCTCGAGGTGCGTCCACATGCCGCGCAGGCGCGGCGCGGTGTACTCCAACTGCGCGATCTCGACCTGCAAGCGCGCCTCGTGCGTCTGCGCGCGCCGGGCAAAGATGTCGAGGATCAGCTCGCTGCGATCGATGACCTGACATTGAAGCGTGGTTTCGAGCGAGCGAATCTGCCCGGGCGTGAGATCGTCATCGAAAATCACGAGGTCCGCACTGTTCGCCTGGATGCGCGCCGCTAGCTCTTCGACCTTACCCTTGCCGACATGTGTCCGCGGATCAACGGTCATCCGCTTCTGGATGAGGGCATCGACGACCTCCGCTCCCGCCGCCTCGGCAAGCGACTTCAGTTCGCCGAGGGGGTTTCGAAGGTCCGCCCGGCCCGCGTTCTCCGGCGTGATCAGCTTCGCCAGAACGGCGCGCTGAGGCTCTTCTGGCGATGTCGATCGATTGTCTCGAAGTGCAGCCAAATCGAATGGTCACCTACAGGCCCGGCTCGCCCGCCCGGCGATCAGTCGCCGAGCACCGCCAAAGGCCACGCCCGCAAGCTCGGGACGGCCTTGAACCGTCACGCGTATTGCCCGTTGCCCTCATAGCGCGAGATTTTCTCGATGCGGCGGGCGTGACGGCCGCCCTCGAACTCGGCGTTCAACCACGCATTCACGATGAGCCGCATCAGTTGATCGCCCACGAGGTCCGCCGGCAGGCAGAGAACGTTCGCGTCATTGTGCTTGCGAGCCAGCAACGCGGTCAGCTCGTCGTGGCACAGCGCGGCGCGAATCCTTCTCACCTTGTTGGCCGCAATGGACATGCCGATGCCGGTACCGCAGATCAGGATTCCACGCTCGCAGTCGCCCTCCGCGACGGAGTTGGCGGCCGTTACCGCCATGTCGGGATAGTCGCAGCTTGCCTGCCCGTCGGTGCCGAAATCCAACACCTCGTGTCCCGATTCCTGCAGCAGCTTCTTGATCCGCTCCTTCGCCGCGAACCCGCGGTGATCGCACGAGATTGCGATCTTCATAGCTCGATCTCCGTCAAGCGCCGCTCGATCGCTGCTTCGATTCGTTCAGCGCATCGGTGATATGTCTCTTCCGTTCCTCCAACTGGATCGGCGATTTCCTCATCAGCGAGCAACGACATCCGATCGGCCGCCGCAGGGGCGAGAGCCCGCACCACATCCATGTGCGCCTGAGTCATGCAGAAGATGTAATCCGCGTGATTGATACTCTCCGCGTCCAGATGCTTCGATGTGTGATCGCGGATGTCCAAACCTCGTGCGGCCATGACCGCCACCGCGGGCTCCGACGCGGGCAGTCCCGGTCCGGCGCTCGTGCCCGCGGACTGAATGGAGACGTGCTGCTTGCCCAGCTCCGATTCGTCGCAGCCGAGCCGGCGGGCAATCGCCCGCTTGCACAGGGCGGCCGCCATCGGGCTGCGGCAGGTGTTGCCGGAGCATACGAAAAGGATATTGAGCGACGCCAGCCGTTCCACAATGCGTGCCTCGATCACGCCTTCGCGCAGCACATCATAAGCCTGTCCGTTCAGCCGCACCACGGTAGAGGGCTTCGCGTATCGGGCTTCCCCTCCGTCGAGCAACATATCAAGACGCCCGCTGAGTTCGGCAAATGCCCCGTCTGCCGATCGCGGCGGCGCCTGGCCCGATCGATTGGCGCTCGCCGCGACCACCGGCACCCCGGCCTCGGCAAGCAGATAACTTGCCGTCGGGTTCGACGGGCAACGAATCCCAACCGTGCCATCGTGATACATCAGCGAAACACCGTCCGGCCCCGTCTCGCGAATGACTGGGGCCTGTTCGGGCTCATCAACCGGCAGAACGAGAGTCAGCGGCCCCGGCCAGCCTTTGCGAATCATCCGGCGAGCGAGCGAAGACAGCCTCGGCACGAAGCGATCGACCTCGTCCGGGCGGCTGATGTGCACGGTGAACGGCCTTGACTCCGCCCTTCCCTTTGCCTCCCGCAAGGCCTCGACGGCCTCGCGGCGATCCCCCCGGGCGGCGACGCCGTACACCGTTTCTGTGGGGAATCCCACCAATCCACCATCGCGGATTACGCTTGCCGCGCGGCGGACAGAATCCCAGTAAGTCTGGTCGCTGCCTAACCTTATGACTTTAGTAATCATTCGCGCGCCCCGCTGCGAGATTATCAGTCACCCTCGAAAAACTGTCAAGCGAGGCGACGCTGCCGGCCCCCTCTCCTCCATCAAACCGGCGCTGTGGCGTGGTGAGCACGTACGATTGGAAGTGCGATCTGCCCCGCGACGCGCGCAATTTCACCGCCCTCTGCCGCAGTAACCGGCTGCGCGTCGAATGAGACCGGCCTAATGCAGCGGTGGCGGACTCGTCCCACCCGTCGTGGCGTCCGAAAACTCACCAAGCCACTTGCAGAAATCCCGGTGCGGATCCTCGAGTGCCGCACGGCTCGGTGATTGCCAGTCGGCAGGTTGCTGCTGCGGTGGCTCCGGCATGCACCACGGAAACGGATAGTCCTTCCCGTCGACCCCGATTTGGAACGACTGAGGCATCTTGCGAGCCTCCTGCCCCGAACGGAACGAATGAGTTATATCGTTCCCCTCCTGCGACCAAGTTTAAGTATACCTCATTTTCGCGGAAGGCGAAGCGAGCCGCGTCGAAAAAACCGCGCTTCCAATGCTATGCTTCTGACTCAACGCATGTTGCGCGATCGTGCGACGACTTCGCGACTGCTGCATAAATGATGTGAAATCTTCGCGATCAACGCGTTCGCTTCGCTGACGTGTCAGAGACCGGTCCTCTCATCGTTTACGCGGGTCGGTGAGTCGAAGGACGGTCAGTGCGTCGTCGCCAAGCCGGCGGATGGCGACGACTCGCCCTCGCAGAGCCGACGCCACCTTGGCGATGCCCCGGCCGCCACATCCGGTTGGAGCGGACTCGCCGCCGATAATGATCGGCGCGGTGTAAACGTGGACTTCATCCACGACGCCCGCATCCATCAGGCTGCCGACGAGCCGACCCCCGCCCTCCGCAAGCACGTTCGTGCAGCCCATGTCGAACAGGCGCCGCAAGGCATCCCGAATACCCACGCGGCCGGCCTTCTCCCGGCATGTAAGGACCCGTACACCTTGTCGCTCCAGAGCCGCCCGTACGAACGTCCTTGCCTTCGCGGCCTTGGCGGTCGTGAACACGTACGTAACGTGCTCCGCGGCGGTTTGCACGAGCTGCGAGCTGGGGGAAATCCTTAGCCGATTGTCCAATACGATCCTCACCGCACGTCGGCGCACCGGCACGTTTCTCGCCGTCAGCAGCGGGTCATCCCGGACTGCTGTCTCGCTGCCGACAATGATCGCATCAACGCGCGCCCGAACGCGATGAGCGTGTTGTCGGGCCTCGCCGCCCGTGATCCACTTGGAGTCGCCGGTGCGCGTGGCGGTCTTTCCATCTGCACTTTGCGCCCACTTGGCAATTACGTACGGCCGGCCCAGGAGCGTCCGCGTCAGGAACGGTGCGTTCACCTCCGCGGCCTCCTCTTCGAGAAGACCCACGTCCACTCGAATGCCCGCCTGGGCAAGAGCGTGCAGGCCCTTGCCGGCGACCTCCGGGAAGGGATCCGTAATCGAGGCGATCACACGTTGGACACCCGAACCGATGAGCGCGGTGGTGCACGGCGGCGTCTTGCCCTGATGGCAGCATGGCTCCAGCGTCACGTAGGCGGTTGCCCCCTTCGCCTTCGCTCCGGCGGCGCGGAGGGCATTCACCTCGGCGTGCGGTCCGCCGAATCGGCGGTGCCATCCTTCACCGACGACCGCCTCGCTCCGCACGAGCACGCAGCCGACCATCGGGTTCGGCTCGACGCTCCCCTGGCCGCGCCGCGCGAGAGCGAGCGCGCGCTTCATCCGGGCTTCATCAGCGGCTGTGAAATGGCGGTTCATGATGCGGAAACGGTCGCCGCCGTTTCCTCCGCCGGGCAGGCGCCTCATTCCGTCGCGACTTCGGCGGGGCCGTGCCGATCGCGCCGCCGGCCCCGCGGCCTGTCCCGCCAATACGTGAGCAACAGAAGGCAAACACCGACAACAAGGAACGCGTCCGCAAGATTGAACACCCACGGCCAGATCGGCCGGCCGTCGATCTCCGGCGTGAATTTCAGAAAATCACGAACGACGCCCATCCGTCTGATCTGCCCGACGACCTCGCTGCGCGCAATCCGGCGCGTTTCCTTGGGATCCCACCACGGCCGGAAAACCAGCGTCTGGTCGTTCGCCCCGGCCGTCACTTCGCCCAGCAGTTGCGTCGGCTCGCCGCCGTTACGGGCTGCCACCGGCACCACGTCGTACTGAACGAACACGCGGTCGTACAGGTTGCCGAGCGCGCCCGCCAGGATCAAGGCAAGCGCCACGTGCACGGCCCGCTGCGCCCGCGCGCTGCACGCAAACAGGTAAACCACGAAAGCCAGCGCCGCTACCGACGCGACGATGAACACCGGCACCATCCCCTGGCCGATGCCGAACAGCGCGCCGGTATTCAGCGACAGACGCAGCGACAGAAGACCGGGAATGACCTTCCGGACCTCGTCAATCCTCAGCTCGCGGAAGGCCCACGCCTTCGTCCACAGATCGATCGCCAGGCCGGCGACGGCGATGCCCCACAGGCGCAGGTGCGGCGCCACGAATCGAATGGCACTGTCGGGGTGACTCCAGCAGACGATATGCTCGCGTTGGGATACGGAAGCATCGGACATGAGCAACGCCGAATCAGACCCGCCCCAGCTCGCGCTGGCGGGCATACTCGATGCAGTACTTCGCCCACGGCTTGGCCTTGAGGCGCGCGATCGTTATCGGCTTGCCGGTCGCCACGCAGATCCCGTACGTCCGGTCATCGATGCGGCGCAAGGCCTCGTCGATTTCGCGTACGAGCTGCTGCTCGTTGGCAATAAGCCCGATGGTGAAATCCTGCTCCCAGTTGTCGGAGCCCAGATCGGCCATGTGAATCGGCACGGCGGACAAGTCGCCGGTCGAATCCTGCCGGCTCCGACCCAGTGCGTCGTTCGTCAGGTTGCGGACATCGCCGGTCAGCTCGCGCCGCTTGGCCAGCAGCATCTCCCGGAACATCTTCAACTGCTTGTCCGCCAACCGCGTCTTGGGCAACGGTCGGGGCTTGGCCGCATTGGCGGGCGTCGTACGCGACGCCGCCGGCCGCTTGCCTGCTGTTCGGCGATCCGCCTTCTTTGCCGAAGCGGCGGCGGTGGACGGCGTATTGTTGCTTCCCTTGCCTGTTGCTTTCCGTTTCCCCTGGGCCGCCGCGGCTTTCGCCTTCGTGGAGCGCCGAGCGGGCCTCTTCGCTTTGGCCTTGGTGTTGCCGGTGGACTTTTTCGACACGCCCTTGGACGTCCGGCCGGCGGACCGCGAGCTGCTCGACTTGCGGCGGGCGGTCTTTGTCTTCGCGGCCTTTTTCTTTGTTGTTTTCTTTTTCGCCACCGACGACCCCCGATTGCGGGACTTAGAACGCTAAGTCGTTGTCAACAATGACCCAAGCGATGGAAAGACCCGCAACTATAAACCCGTCTGGTGGTTCTGTCAAGATGCCTCGCCGACGTACACTTCCACCGTTGCCGGCTGCTCGACGACCTCTCCGAGCTGGAACAGAACGTTGCCCTCGCGATCGCGCGCAACCGGCTCGTGGACAACCTGATTCACATACACCCAGACCTCTTTTCCGGCTGTGCCCCTCACGACAAACGCCGGCCAGCGCACCGGCCGGTCGCCACCACCGATTCGCATTTGGACGCTGTTGCCCTCCGGCGCGACGATGAAACAGCCAAGACGCTCGTTGTAGCCGTCTTTGTTTGCATCGCCTTCCGTCTCCACATCAAGATGGCCCGCCAGCATGTCGGGCATCGCGGGCATCTCCCAGGCCCCGACAATGGCGCCCTGGTCCGGCGATGCACACGCGCCCGTGCTCCACACTGACAGCAGGCCGGACCATTTGATCCGATCGCTCGTGAGCCGGCCGCCCGAACTCACCACGCCCAATCGCCTGTCCAGTGCATCGCTGACCGGCTGCATGATCGCGGCCCTCGGTGAGCCCTGAACCGTGAATAGCAGCGATGCGCACTCTCCGTCACGACAACCGATGCAGGCTTGCCCGCCCGGTTCCGGCGATTCACTGCTCCCGTTGTCTCGGCCGACGGTCACTTCCAGTCCAGGTTCATACAGCCGCGAGACGAGGAGCCCGACTTCGTCCCCAGCATTCTTGGGCAGCGTTGATACAACGGTGAGGAACACCTGTCCGGAGGGATAGATCGCGTACGACCACTGCCGCGCCGCGTCCCCCTGCTCGGCTGCCCACGTCGCGTCGATCACCACGCGTACCGCGTTCGCCTCGGTGACCCGTTGCTCGGTGCGGACGGTGTCGCCCAAGTGCGGCGATGCCGACGGAAACGGTACTTCGCCCCCGTCCGCGAAGGCCTTGGGCAAGATCACCGGCACCGGGCCGAGCACACTGCCCGCTCCCACAAGATCGTTCAGTCGCGCCGGATCGTTCGCCGTCGCATACCACCGAACGATCTGCCCGGCGGAGAATACCAGCTCAAAGCGATCCACCGCACCAACGCGAAACTGCCGGCCGTCGCGAACGACGAACAGTGTCCCCTCGGCGCCATCGGGATCGCCGGAGACCGTCAACCGGTTGTCCGCCAGCAGCAGGTCATCCAACTTGAACTCGAGCGGCTTCGTGACTTGCGGCGCTGACAGGGCCAACTCGCGCACGTCGTCGAGGGCCACGTGTTCGGCCGCTTCGTTCAGATCGAGGCGGACGAGGTTCCACCCCTTGTGCATAACCACATCCGTTCGCGATTGCCTCTCCCGCCCGTCACTGCCCGAGGTGATCCGGACGCTCAGTTCCAGGTGCGTGACCGGGCAGAAGACGTTCATCAAGAGGAGGTTGTACGGCCGCCAGCGGCGCGGCAGAACCCAATCCTTGGCTCGCGAATTGTCCACGACGAGCTTGCTGTCCGGCGAGCGGAGCACAAATCGCAGGCACGTGCCTCCGGTGGCCGCAATACCCGCTCTCGGCTCGACGCGTACGTCGCCGGCCCGACGTTCCGGCTCGATGCGAAAGAGATTCGCCTGCTCCGGCTCCTCGAAGTCCGCAACCGTAATGAACCGCCCGCTCGCCAGATCTGGGTAATGCTGGCGAAGCAAATCCGACTGCGGCTCCGCCTCCATCGGCGTGCTGGTCTTCTCGGATGGCGGGCAGCCACCAACGCCGCCAAGCAGCACTATGCTCGCGAGACTAGCGATAAACCCTTGAAGGCAACGAAGTTGCGCTGTCGATACCAAGTTGGTTTCCGGAGCGAATGCCACGGCTCGGCCACCTGATCCCACGATCTGAGGGATGAGACCCGCGACCAATGGACTGAAATGCCCGGGACTGGAGTCGAACCAGCACGCCCTTGCGGGCACATGGCCCTCAACCATGCGCGTCTGCCAATTCCGCCACCCGGGCCGGTTTGGCTGCCGATCCGGCCTTTACCTCGGCCGGAGGGACTGTCCTGTGAGGTGACGCATGCTATGATTGCAGCCCGGTAGTGTCAACAACGCGCGGCGTCGGACCGGCCATCGCTGGTCCGCGCCGCATCTTTCTGGGGCGCCTTCAAGAATGAGAAAAAACTCTTCCAGCCGTAACCGCGCCAGCGACGAAACGTGGCGAGTCTTCCGCATCATGTCCGAATTCGTCGAAGGCTTCGAAATGCTCAGTTCACTCGGCCCGGCGGTCAGCGTGTTCGGCTCGGCCCGCACGCGCCCGGGCGAGCCCTACTACGAGCTTGCCGAGCGCCTCGGGGCCGAGCTCGCGCGCCGTAAGTTCGCCGTCATCACAGGCGGCGGCCCGGGCATCATGGAAGCCGTCAACAAGGGCGCCTACCAGGCCGGCGGCGTCAGCGTCGGGTTGAACATCTATCTGCCGGAGGAGCAGAAGGCCAACCCGTTTCACACACTCTCGCTCGACTTCCGCTACTTCTTCTGCCGCAAAGTCATGTTCATGAAGTACGCGGACGCCCTCGTGTGCTTCCCGGGCGGATTCGGCACGATGGACGAGTTCTTCGAGTCGATGACGTTGATTCAGACGGAGAAGGTCGAACCGTTCCCGGTGATGCTCGTCGGATCGGAGTATTGGCTCCCGCTCATCGAGTTCCTGCGCGCGTATCAGCTCGAGAAGTTCCATTACATCAGCGAACCCGACCTCGACATTTTCACAATCACCGACGACATGACCTGGGCCGCCGACTTCATCGCCGAAGAGGTGGCGCGGCTCGCGGAGCGAAAGCAGGCGGAGGAAGCCGAGGTTGCAGAATGGGAGCAACCGCTCGCGGAAGGCACCAAACGTGGCCGTCGGCCCAAGCCCGAGCGCAAAGCCCGCCGGCGCCCGTTTGACGACCTGCAGAAGAGCCCGGAGACAGGAAGCGACCGAGGGGTCCGGCCCTGATTCCCAAGCGTTGACCGCCCGCATCCCTGGAGGAGCGAAGAAAAGGAGGCGGCGGCCGCAATATCTACCCCCCGGTCGCTCCCCGTCCGCGGAAGCTCCCGGTCCTCTCGTGATGTCACAGCCCGCTGGGGAACACGCGTCCCCAGCCGGCTGCGCCCACTCGCCATCCTCCCAGGCCGCCCCGACACGTTCCACAAGCTACTAGCGGCCCAGGCGGGCGAATCTGACTCGGAAAATCAGAAAAAAACGCCCCCACCGGCCGGCGGGGACGCGTAGTTGACGATTCGAATGGACGGTCAGTCGATATACGCCTCCACGAACGCCCGCGCGTTCAGCGGCTCGCCGGTCGCTCGACGCGTCAGCTCGTTCCAGGAATACAGGTTGCCGGGCCCGAAGACCTCCTTACGCAGAAACTCGCCGACTTCCGGTCGGCCGTAGAAGCTCGTCTTGAACGGATCGTCCAGCTTCAGGACTTTCCGGCCGATGAACGCGTGCAACTGCGTCGCGAACAGATCGCCCATCATGTAGCTGTGGTAGTAAACCGGCACCGTGAGGACGTGCACCTTCGCCGCGTACCCCGGCAGACTGGGGTCGTCCGGCAGCGGCAGTAACTGGTATTTCTTCTTCAGGTCCCACCACAGGCGCGACAGGTCCTGATCGCCGTTCTCGTACATCGCCCGCTCGAACCGGACCATCACCTGGCACCAGCGGCTGAAGATCAGCTTCTCGATGCGCAGCGAGTGCTGCGCCGCGTCCACGACGGCCTTGGCCTCGGCCGGATCCAGCCCGCGGACCTTCGCCAGCCAGTCGGCGCTGCGCGCCATGTTGCCGAACATGATCGCGACGCCCTCCGTCGTGACCCCGTGCGGCGCATCGCGAAGGACAAACGGCAGCTCGTCACGCATGTACTTGTCGTACACGCCGTGCCCGAGCTCGTGCAGAATCGTGTCCGCCCAGTACAGATTCCCGCGCATGTTGCACAGCACGCGAATATCGCCGTGGCGATCGATGTCTGTGGAGAACGCGTGCGGGTTCTTGCCCGGCCGTTCGTACAGGTCGCTCCTCGAAAGAATGTCGACCACGTCGATACCGATGCTGCGGTAATACCGCGTCGCCAGCTCGACGAGATCCACGTCGGCGTACACCTTGTCGATGTCCACGTCGGCGCTGCCCGGCGCCTCCTGGAAGAACAGGTCGCCAAAATGCCAGGGGCGCAGCGCATCCCCCGATATGCCGAAGCGCTCGGCCATCTGCGCGTTGATCTGCTTCATCAGCTCCGCATACGGCTGGCGCGTCAGCTCGTCGAGTTGATCGAATAGCGTTTCCAGATCCTTCGGATCGATCTCCTGCACTGCCAGACTCATCAGGTAGTAGTTGTCGAACCCCAGCTCCTTCGCGAGGCCGTTGCGCAGTTCGACGAGCTTGTGAAGTTTCTTCTCGGCCTTTCGGCCGACCTCGATGTAGCCTTTCCACGCCGCCTCGGCCGCGCTGGAATCGTGCGTGTTCTTGAGAATCTGGCGGATGTCGTTCTCCGTCATCTCCTTGCCGTCCACGAGGCCGCGGTGCGTGCTGAAGATCTGCTCGATTTCGGCCTCGAGAGCGATGATCTTCTTCTGCGTCTCGGTGCTGCCCTGTGCCGGCAGGTACGTGCGATACATCACGTCAAGCTGCCGCGCCAGCACCGGATCATGCACGCCGCCCTGCTCCTTCAGCGCCTTCAGTCGCGCGAACACCTCCGGGTCGCTGTGCAGCCTGAGGAGCGCCTCTTCGGCCGCTTTCTTGCGGGAGTAAGCTTCGTCTGTGCCCGTGGTGCTGGCCTCCCACGATGCCAGCTCCGACTCGCGATACAGCGGCTCGTACTTCTGGATGTACGTGTGATACAGGTCCTCAAACACCTTCTGCGGGTCCTCGGACTTCACGGATGGCGTCGACTCGTGGTCGTCCTCCGCGGCGGCAATCGACAGATGAAGCGCCGCGACCATCACCGCGACGCCGGCACACACGCACGCAGCCCTTTTGATCATCCCTGTCTTTCCTTGTGTTCGATACCATACAGCCGAATCAGTGCGCCAAGGATAATCTGTCCGGCCGCCGCGTCTACTCGCGCCTGAAGGCGATCCGCATTTCATTCAGCCGGGCCTTGAACACGCCGCCCGCGACCGCCGGGTCCTGCTCCATCACCGCCCGCGCCTCCTCCAGGCTGTCGGCTTCAAACACGACAATCCCCGGCGTCGGCATCTCCAGTGGCACGGCGCCCGCTTCGTCAGGATAATACGGCGGATCGAAACACGGGCCGGCCAGCACCAGCCGGCCGTCCGCCTTCAGACTCTTGATATGCTCGACGTGCCCGCTGAGGATGCGATCCTCCTCCGGAGTCGTCCCCTCGATCAGGCCCGGCCGCACCGGCTGAATGAAATACACGTACTGCTTGGCAGGCGTATTCGCTCGAGCCTCCGCGGCCTTGGATGATTCGCCCCACTCCAGCGGACCCTCGGCAAACCGCTTCTTCAGATTGCCGAGCACATGCGGCCAGGCCTGCCGGAAGTACGCGAACACCTTGTCCAGCCGGCCGTCGTCGCGCCAGCCGAGGTGACGAAGTGTGACGCGCGTTGTCTCGGGCCCCTCTTCGGCAAACTCGATCACGACAAACGTGCGCATGCCGCGCAGGTCCCCGAACTTCGGCGGAGCGTTCCACGTGAAGGAGAGCATCTGCTCGGGCACAAAGCTGAGGATCCGGCAGCCTTCCGACCCGCGCTGCCCCTTCTTCGCCTTTGGAACAAAGTAAATCTCGTAGGCCCCGTTGAGCTTCAGCTCGATGTGCGCGTCCGGCGCGAAGAAGGTTCGCGCCCCGTCGGCGGTGGTAAACGCGCGCCACACCGCCGAGCGCGGCGCATTCACGATCACCTGCTCGGTAATCTGCTGCTCGCCACCGGCGCCGGACTGCACGCCGGCCGGCTGGGTGGACGCGCCGCCGGCGAACGCCGGACAGGCCGCCATCGCCAGCACGACCACGAAAATCGCCATTGGGCCGCTTCGGATTCGCACGGTCAGTCTCTCCTCGTGTACGAGCCATAGCGCAGGGCGAGTGCCACAAAGCGACACCCGCCCTGCCATCAACTTCTCCATACTCCGGTTCCGCGCCGATCATCCGCCCGCGCCGCACGTGCCCTTTCCGGACATCTGCGCCATGAACTCCTGGCCGCGCCGGGCGCATTCTTCCGGGCTCACATCTTCGATGTGCTGGGCGATGCTCCATTCGTGGCCGTACGGATCGGTCAGCCGGCCGTAGCGGTCGCCCCAGAACATGTCCTGAAGCGGCATTGTCGCCTTCGCCCCGGCCTTCACCGCCCGATCGTACGCGGCCTTTGCGTCCTGCACGTACAGGTGAAGCGCCACAGGGGAGCCACCGAGCGTCTGCGGTCCCTTGCACTGTTCGCCGAACTCGTCGCACACCATCACCACGGAATTGCCGATCTTGATCTCCGCGTGCATGATCGACTTGCCGTCCGGCCCCGGCATCCGCGCGATCTCCTCTGCGCCGAAGGCCTTTTGGTAGAACTCGATTGCATTTGCCGCGCCGCGAATGACCAGATGCGGCGTCACCGTGTGGAATCCCTCCGGAACGGGTTGGACCTTACCTGCCATGACACTGTCTCCTTTCGAGGCTTTCGCCTCATGTCCACAAACTCACATCCACAAATACGAAAGTCCTGGCCGGACGACACGATCGCCGCCCGGCGGGCGCTTTTCCGCGAATCGAAATCACGGCCAACTACCTTCGGCCCGACACGCACCATTGTAAGGTTCATGTTTGGTGGCCGCAAGAGGGAAATCCGCCACGCGCTCCAGGGCTCGACAAACGAAAACCGGCATAATCGCATTTCCGTTGAACGCCCGCCGACAGTCCGCTACGCTGGCACCTTGAGCAGTCGTTGCGGCAGCTCCACGAGAGGGGAATCGCAGACATCCACGGATGTGATTCGGGTCGGAGCCTGTCGGTTGCGCCGCAAAGAGATCGCCCCCCAAGCCAGGAGGCCGACCGATGCGGTGCGCCCGATCGTTCCTGTTTCGCCCGTTCCTCGTCGCCGTTCTGCTGGCCGGCGTCCCGGCCGTCGCGACCGCTGGCCAGCGCATGGTCCTCGCCGAGGACTGGACGAACCCCGGCTGACAGGGCTGCACGTACGCCGGTCCGGCGCTCGACCAGATGCTGGTAAACTTCCCCGATTCGTTCACGATGGTGCAGATCCAGCCCGGTGCGTGGCCCGCGCGCTCGGCCTTCTACAATGTGCTGTACACGCCAACCGTATGGTTTGACGGCACAATCGAGGAGGTCGGCGCGACCAGCCCGTGGCAGACGATGTACAGCCGCTACCTCGCCGACTACAACACGCGCCGCGCCGTCCCCACGGATGTGACCATCTCGCTCCGCGCGGTTCAGACGGCGGCGCAGACGTATCAGGTCACGGCCCACCTCTGCATCGAGAATGGCGGCGCCGGCAAGACCATGCGCATATACATCGTGCAGGTGCTCGACTACTGGCCGTCCACCGCGACCTACCATCGCAACGGCTTCAAGCAGGCGGCCACGACAGCGGACATCACGCTCGCCGCCGGCGGCTGCGCCGATGTCGCCCGCTCGTTCACGTTCGATGCGACAAGCTGGGCGAACCAGGAGGACATCCGGATCATCGCCTGGGCACAGGAGCCGCAGAACAGCGCTTCGACTGCCGACCCTGCGGAAGTCTATCAGGCCGCCGTACTGTCCTGGCCGTTCTTCACCGACTGCAACAGTAACGGCATCAACGATCCCGTGGACATCTCCGCCGGCACCTCCACCGACTGCGATGACAACGGCCTTCTCGACGAATGCCAGGACGACTGCAACGCCAACGACGTCGCCGATGCCTGCGACATCAGTGGCGGAACCAGCGTCGACTGCCATGACGACGGCGTTCCCGACGAATGCCAGCTTCAAGACAACGACTGCAACTTCAACGCCGTGCCCGACGACTGCGATATCGAATGCGGGCTCAGCGCAGACTGCAACCGGAACGCTCTGCCTGACGAGTGCGAGCTTGCCGCCGGCAGCGCCTCGGACTGCAACCTGAATGACGTTCTCGACGTGTGCGACATCGCCGCGGCGACCAGCGCCGACTGCAACACGAACCTTATCCCCGATTCCTGCGAGCTCGACTCGGGCCTGGGCCCCGACTGCAACGCGAACGGCGTGCTCGACTGGTGCGACATCAACGTCATTGTGCCCGTCTCCCTCTACTTCAACCTCGACACGAATCCGGGCTGGTCTATCGAGAACCTGTGGCGCTGGGCCGATCCGACCGGCGACGGCACACACAATCACGATCCCGAGGATTGCCACACCGGCACGAACTGCTACGGCTACAACTACACCGGCGACTACCAGTACAACATGTCGCGCGCTTACTACCTGACGGCCGGTCCGTTCGACTGTTCAGGGCTCGTCAGCGTCGAGCTGCGCTTCTGGCGCTGGCTCGGCGTCGATCCGGCGGACAGGGTCAGCATCGACGTGTCCGCGGACGGCGTCGCCTGGACCAACATCTGGACCAATCCGTCAGACGTGCCCATTGCCGAGACGAGCTGGTCCTACCAGGTCTACGACATCTCCGCCGTCGCTGACGGTTCGGCCTCGGTCTATATCCGCTGGGGCATGAGACCCACCGACGACGCCATCCTGTATCCTGGTTGTAACATCGACGACGTCGAGATACTCGGCTCGACGACGCGAAGCAAGGACTGCAATCTCAACGCCCGGCCGGACGAGTGCGAGACCGTGACGCTCGGCGACTTCAACGCCGACGGCTACGTTGACGCCGGCGACTATACGGGTTTCGCCCAGTGCATGGCGGGACCCGACAGACCGCCGACAGCGCACGCGGACACGTGCCTGGACACGTACCTTACCGCCTTCGATACCGACGGCGATGGCGACGTGGACCTGCGTGACTTTCGCGACTTCGCCGGCGCCTTCGATCGCTGAATGGCTCTCGGCGGGTATGCGCCGGCGTCAGAGCCGCGCAGCCCGGCGACGGCCTGGCCGCATCAGGCCCGCCGATACGACCTCGGCTTGCTGAATCCCCAACGGTGAAATCCCCAGCCCCACGTTTCGACGCGTTCGAGATAAAGGCGAACTTAGCCCGTTCTTAGCTCGATTCAATCCGGCCTCGGCATAATACGGCTGTTAGCGACTCGCGGCGGCGGTTTCCCGCCGTTCGCCTTCTGATCAATCGAGTACGAATAGTCCAGGAGTGCCACCATGAGACGCAGTGCACTGGCGGTTGCCGCCTGCTTGTCGTTGGTCGTCGTTTCGGGATGCGGCATTGAAGGCAAGTGGTCCCTGCAGCGGGTCAAGCCGACCGCGGCGCGGCCCAACGTCGCCTACGAGGCTTTGACTATCGAGCAGGATGGGACGTTCTACGCCCAGAACCAGCAGCCCGGCGCCGAGGCGGTCTCGGGGACCTGGGTCTACGGTGACGGCCTCCTCGTGCTCAGACAACAAAACGGCGAACGGCTTACCTACGGCGCCGATTTGCGGGGCGACCATCTCATCCTGAAGCAGCCCTGGGATGACCACATTCTCATCGCGAACTACAAGCGAGACCGACATTGATCGAAAGGCCTGTGGGACTCGCTGGAAATGCAGACGCGCGCTTCATGGAGAATACAGGCGGGAAGGGGATGCTACGATGAGAATGCTCCGCGGACTGCTCACCCTCGCCTTCGCCGTCGGCTTGCTTGCTTCCTTCGGCGGCTGTCATCACGAGAGGGAAACGCACACCGTCCGCTACAAGGGGCCGGGCGCCGACGTCAAGGTGCAGGTGGAGGAGTCGCACCATCGCCACCACGACGAAGACGATTAGCTTTTGAATCGTGGCCCTGAACACGGAGGAGCGGAATGGCGCTGGGGCCTTCCCTCCTCTGTTTTTGCGCGCCGACTGTGGCACGCGACGCAGAGGCTGGACGTCAGTCGTCAGAGGTCGGCGCGCTTGTGGCTGGGGCATCTTGCCCGTGATTCGGGGGCTGCCAAGCCCCTGCCGCGCGCCGCCGACTGAATACTGAACACTGAAAACGGAAAACTCCCCGATCGCCTTCTTGCCCGAAGCGGCTTGTCGCATTATCCATGCGCGCCGCAGCGGCGCGTTGGACGCCGCTCATGCACGGCAAGGGGCAACAGAATGCATTTGTACGAAGCCTTCCTCAACCGCTACGCCGAGTGGGTGCCGCTGTTCATCTTCCTCAGTCGTATCGCCGACGTCTCGATCGGGACGATCCGCATGATCTTTGTCGTCCGCGGCGCACGGCTTATCGCCCCGCTGCTCGGTTTCCTCGAAGTAACCATCTGGCTGTTCGCCGTGACGACCGTGGTCAAACGGCTCGACCACGCGGCCAACATCCTGGCTTACGCGGCCGGCTTTGCTTCCGGCAATTGGGTCGGCATGTGGCTCGAGCACAAGCTCGCCCTCGGCCACCAGCTTGTACGGCTTATCTCGCGCGAGCGCGGCCACAGCATCGCCCACGCCCTGCGCCTGGCCGGCTTCAGCGTAACGGAGCTGCAAGGTCGTGGCGGAAGCGGGCCGGTGATCATGTCGTTCGTGGTCGCCCCCCGACGCCGCGTGCCGCACGTCGCGCGACTGGCGCGCGCCACGGACCCCGAGGTCTTTTTGACGATCGAGGACACACGTCAAACCCCCCGTACCCTCTTCGGCAACGTGCCGTACGAGAAGACCGGTTGGCGCGCCATTGTCAAAAAGAAGTGAGTTGCACATCGGAATCACGAGAACAACAATCCCACCTTGGCTGTCGGCTCGATCGGATGCTGCCGGTGGCCGGGGAGCGTCTTTACAAGCTGACGTGATTGCTGTTTACTTATCAGCCCTCGCTGTCTGAATATGCGAGGTTCGGAACGGGCTATTTTGACTGACGTGCAAGTGAGACATTAGGCGGCGCGGCGGGCCGGCCAGGCCCGCACGGCGTCCGCCGAGGTTCCAGCCGCGGCGTCAAGGCAGGCCCGGCCGCTTCTCTGCGGCGAGCTGTCCGCTACTTGTGGGACGCTCGGCCGTGAGGGGCAGCGAAAAGATGGGAAAGATCCGTCGGGCGCATGGCGCGCCGGACTCGGCAGCGGAAGGCGAGATGGACCGGTTCGTATTTCCTCGTTGGACTAACTATCTGCTCCCCATTCTGATCGTTGCGGTGGCCGGCGGCGCGGTTTACGTGCCCCTCGTGCTTGCGCTCGGGGCTTCGCCGGAGACAATCAACGTCGGCTATAGACCCACACAGCCCGTGCCGTACAGTCACGCGCTGCATGTCGGCCAGCTCGGCATGGACTGCCGCTACTGCCACAACACCGTCGAGAAGGCCGCGTTCGCCGCCCTGCCGCCCACGCAGACCTGCATGAACTGCCA
>JBECKQ010000177.1:0-4974 GCA_040235375.1 Phycisphaerae bacterium
GGGAATCTGGCCCGCTAGGACTCGAACCTAGAACCTTCTGATCCAGAGTCAGACGTGCTACCGATTGCACCACGGGCCATTTCGTCCACACGCGTGAACTCGCCTCAATCATATCGGCCGTTCGCAGGAGTGCAAACCAGCGCCAACGCGTCGGGAAAGGCGTGACCGTCCGACGGAGATGCGGAGGGAGAATGCTATCGGCCGGATCGGGCGTCGCGGACGAATGCCACTGCGGCGGCCACGGCGATGGCCGCCGTCTCCACGCGTAGCACGAGCGATCCGAGCGAGACCGGTTGGGCACCCACTTGGAGAAGGACGTCCGTCTCATCCGGCGTGAGACCGCCCTCTGGTCCGATCCAGACGCACACCGATCGCGCCTGGCGGGCGGCCTCCAATGCAGCAAGCAGCGGCATCGACGCGCCACCGGTCGCACCGAACAGGTGAAGGTCGGCGTTCGGAACTGCGGAGCCGGTCTCGTCCATTGTCGTCCGAAAATCGACGGGCGGATACACGGCCGGCAGGTGCATCGCGGCGCACTGTTTGCCGGCCTCGATCACGATCCGCCGCCACTTCGCTTCAGCGCCGGCCTTCGGCTGGACCGTGCTGCGATCGAACCGCGCGGCGACAATGTGCGTTGCCCCCAGTTCGGTGCACTTTTCAAAGAGAACCTGTTGGCGGTTTGCCCGCGGCATGGCGGTTACGAGCGTCAGCAACGGCGGCGAAGTGGGGGGCGCCTCCTCCACGCGCGCCACGTCCACAACGGCCTCTTTTTTTGATGACGTGACCAGGTGACCGACGGCAAAGCGGCCGGCGCCGTCAAAGAGGTCAACTTCATCGCCGGGACGGATGCGGAGGACGGTGGCGCAGTGGTGGGACTCCTCGGCAGAGAGGGATAGTCGGCCGGGCTGGAGCGCGTTGCAATGGAATCGGTGCCGGGACATTGCGATGCCATTATGCCGCCCTGGCCCGCTTGCTCAATCTGGAGACGGGCCGGCGGGTCACCGATAGGACCGATAGGAAGGCAGTCCACGGGAGTACGCCATGGCCGATCAGCCGTCGCCCGATCCCTCCAGCCAGGAACTCGAGACCGAGGTGAACGACCTTATCGCTGAGGCGGAGGCGTTATCGGACGATCTCAGCACGGAGATCGGCTCCGCGGAGAAGGACGGCGCCCGCGAGCGCGAGTTCTTTGAGACGGAGACGGACAGCGAGACGTCGCTGGAGCAGCAGCTCGCGACCGCGGACCAATCGTTGGACGAGCTTGAACAGCAACTCGCAGAAGAGCCGGCTGAATCGGCATCGGTTGAGCCGACGGAGACCCTGGCCGGGTCGGCGGAAGCGCCGGTCGAGACTGCGCCGGCCAAGAAGAAGATCAGCCTGCCGCCCAAGGGAAAGGCGCCGGCAACAGCCGATTCGCCCGCCGATTCGGGCGAGCCGCGGCGGCGGCAAGGTCCGCCCAAGCGCGGGTCGCCGCAGAAGCAGCGACGGTGGTTCGACGACTTGCACAGAGTTACCAGGGGTCCGGGGGCCACACGATCGGCTGAAGGGCAGGAATCGCGAACGCACCAGGGCCGCTGGACGAAGCGGATGAGGCCGATCCCAAAGGGCGTGGCCGGGGCGGCGGAGCTTGGCTGCTCGGTGCTGGAGGCAGTGGACAAGCCGTTCCGGCGGATCGGTTACGGGGCGCGCTGGATCATCGGCTGGATCGCTCTCGTGCTGGCGATCGCGGCGATATGGCTCTGGCTCGTCGTGATACCGTGAGCCCAGACGAACCGGCAGTTGTCATTTCTTTGAAGACTTGAACAGGCGGCCAACGAATTGCGGCGCGGCGCGGAAGCCCACCTTGTGAAAACCGTCGGCCGCCTCGGTAAGCCGCTCGTATTCGTCATCGGTCAGGCGGATGTCCGCGGCCGCGGCGTTCTGCTCCAACTGTGAGACGTTTTTCGCCCCGGGGATCACGACGACGTTCGGGTGATGCAGCAGCCAGGCGAGGGCGATCTGTGCGCTGGTGGCGCCGTGTGCGCGAGCAATCTCGGAGAGGGCGACAAGCACGGGCCGGGCGGCCTCGATATTGGCTCGTGTGAACAACGTGTTGAGCTTGCGAACGTCTGCCGGGGCATTGGCGGTATCGTACTTTCCGCTGAGCATGCCCTGGGCCAGCGGGCTGTACGCGATGACGATGCGCCCGTTGGCGGTCGCCCAGGGCAACAGGCGGTCGGGCTTGCGACGGAGCAGGCTATAGTTGACCTGGTTGGTCATGACGGGCCCGCCGAGTGCAGCCTCGGCTTTCTGCCACATGTTCAGCGTGAAGTTGCTGACGCCGATGTGCTTAGCCTGCCCGGCGTCGCGCACGGCCCGCATGCCCTTCATCTGCGTTTTCAGCGGGATGGCCGGATTCGGCCAGTGGATTTGGTAGAGGTCCATGTGATCGGTGCGGAGTCGCTGGAGGCTAGCGGCGGCTGCCCGGCGGATGCGCTTCGGTAAGGGCATGATCGGGAGCATCTTGCTGGCCAGGAAGACATCGTTGCGCCGGCTGTCGACGGCCTCACCGATGATCGCTTCCGAATCGCCCCGCGCGTACGCTTCCGCGGTATCGATGAGATTGATGCCCAGGTCCATCGCGCGATGAACGATGCGCACAGCTTCATCACGCTGTTCAGGCTTCCAGCCCCACTCCTTGGCGCCGAACTGCCACGTGCCGAGACCTACGACCGACACTCGATCACCACCGATTTCGATGTAGCGCATGCCTTTCTCCTGTCGCGTCCGTGCAAGGGGGCGGCAGTATAGCGGCGTGACGGGCAGGGGGCCAATGCTCGAGCGCCTGCTGCGCACGCGAGGACGGCGGTACGGCGGTCACGACTTGGACTGGTCGAGTGATACGCCGCGAAGCTCCACTGCTTCGCCGATACCGGGCGGCTCGAATGGAACGTAATCGCCGTCGCTCCAAAGAAGCCAGCGATATCGCGAGTCCTCGAGGGGGGCATCGAACCGGTAGCTGACGATCGTCGGCCGGCCGTGGGGGCTCACGGCATCGATTTCTACAGCAACGCCGGTCAGCTCGATCGTCTGTCCCGCCTGCATGGGAAACGACTCTGCCCGGAAGAGGCGATCGAGCCGAGTGCCGAGAAAACCATCGGTCGGCGTCACCTTGATCGTGTTCTTGTCGGTCCGGACCAGACGAACGTCTGAGAAGCTGGGGCAGATCGCAAGCGTTTGTTTCGGTATGGGCTCGCCGCGATTGGCGCGAAGGATGGGCAAATAGCCGGCGTGGATCGCGCTGGGGGCGTTGACAAGGATAACGTGCTGGTTGGCGACGGAGTCATCGAGCGGAGGATCGGCATAGAGCCACGCGGTGAGCGATTTTGGACCGTTGGGCATGGCGGCGCGGACAGGCAGGGCGATGGGGGCGAGCAGTCCATGCGTCGCCAGCAAAACAACGGCAAGGGCCATGCGTGGCTTCGTGAGCCGTCTGGCGGTCAGACGCGGCGCAGAAATGCGATCCAGCGCCGGCGCGGCGAGAGAGGCGATCAGGCCCATCGCACCGAGGCCGGCAAAGCCCAGCAGCCTGTCGGTCGGCACGCTCGAGCACACGAGAGCGATGCAGCCCACCATGCCGAGCGTCCAGAAACGGGCGACCGGGTCGCGACGGAGGAGCGGTGCCAAGGCCCACCCGACAATCGCGAGGACGGCAATCGCGAGACCCCACTGCGCCGTGCCGAGCCATGACCCCACCGAGGTCAGCACGTAATAGATTTCCGAGGGCGGGAGGAACCACTGGGCCAGGAACAGGACCGGCCCGCGTTCGGCGACAGCCGTGAGGAACCGACTGGGCTCGCCAATCGGGTCCGCGTAGTCGCCAAGCCCATGCACGCCAAAGCCCGCTGCGGACCAGATCCCTCGCCAGGCGATGATGACGATGACGTATGGCAGGAGCGTGGCAAATCGGCGCCGCCAAGTTGCCCGATCGAGAACCAGAGCGTAGGCAACGAGGTAGACGCCGGTGGCGATGCCCGCCTCGCCGGCGAGCAGGCTGAGCGCAAGGAGGATCGGCGCGACCGCAGCGCCGGCACGCCAGCCGTCGCGACGCCATCGATCGTGTCCGAGCAGGCAAACCACGCCAAGAAACACCGCGATGATCGCATTTCGCGCGGCGAGCCAGCCCACGATCGTGCCGTGAGCGTGGTCAAGCACGAAGAGAAGCGCGGCAAGCCCGGCGACGAGTCGCGAATCGACGAGCCGGCGATAGAGCAGCACCGCGGCGGCTGCCAGCGCCGCGTACCAGACGACGCTCTGCAGGTGCATCAGCACCGGTGTGTCCGGCCAGAGGAGGTAGTCGAGGGAATGGGTCAAGGCGGTGAGCGGCCTCATGAACGACGCCTTCAGGTCGGGTAGTGTCCACCATGGGGCCACGCCAACGTCCATAAGGGCGCGGTTGCGGGCGACATTGCCGTCAAGGAATGTGAATATTGCGAACGGCGAAGAAGAAATGTCGAGCCCCGTGGCCTGGGCGGTCGGCGAATCGGTCAGCTTCAGGCGCTGGACGTAGTCGTCCAGCTCGAGGCCGGCCCAGAGGGAAGGCAGCGTGAAGACGACCGCCGCCGCAGCGAGGACCCACGGCAAGTGGCGATGGCAAAGAAGCTTGTGCAACAGTGGGCGGGCGACAGCACGGCCAATCGGGGTCTCTTCGGGTACTGACGAAGCCACTGGCCGCGGCCTTGCAACAGCGGATGTTCTATCGGTCGAACTCATTGCCCTGGAACGTGCTGCCCAGATAGGTCTTGCGGACCAGTGGGTCGCGGACCAGTTCGGCGGGTGAGCCGGAGCGAAGGGCCCGGCCTTCGTCGATGATGTAGCTCCGATCAGTCACCGCGAGCGTTTCGCGGACGTTGTGGTCGGTCAGGAGGATGGCGATTCCCTGCTCGGAGCGCAGGCGCAGGATCTCCGTTTGCAGCTCCTCGACGGCAATGGGGT
>JBECKQ010000183.1:0-24641 GCA_040235375.1 Phycisphaerae bacterium
AGGCCGGCCTTCTGCGAGATTACACCTTCCGCGGGTTCGTACACGCCGGTCGCGTCCGCACTGTTGCCGTGATAGAGCGTGATGCCGGCCTGTGCCGAGATCGGGATGAACTCGCCGGTCGCCCGCCAATTGTGGATCGTGGCCGGTGCCACAATGACCGCCGACGACAGGCCGACGACGACCGCCCGCCGAATGCGCGCCCGCCAGCGGTCGGACCAGGCGAGCAGCCAAATACCGACCGCGAGCACCAGCAGCACTGCGGGCGGGTAAGTCAGCGCGAACAGGCCCAGCACCGCCCCGAGAGCAATGCAACGAAGCGTGGTCCCTCGCTCCTGCAATCGCACCATCTGCCACCAGGCCAAGGCCACGAGAACCAGTTGCATGGTGGACGCGAGCACCCGAACGAACGATGATGCCGGGTCGAACATGAGCAGAAAGACTGCGCAGCCGACCAGTCCCACTGCCGCACCAAATCGCCGGCGGCCCACATGAGCAAGCAGCACAGCGGTGGCCAGATCCATGACGAGTTGAATGGTGTAGACCGCCAGGAGGCCGCCGCCCAGCGCCCGGATCAATCCCAGAAAAAACGGGTAGGCCGGTGCGGAAAAGAAGGGTGTGGGCTGCTGGATCTCCCCTGCGGCAATCCGGCCCGCCCACTCCCAATAGCTCGCCGCGTCCACACGCAGGCTGGTGGCAAACGGGCTCTGCCGGATGTATTCGACCAGGACCAGCAGTCGCAGAAGCCCGCCGATCGCCACGATCGCGGCCACTGCAAACCAGAATCGCGCTCGTGTGCCGCCGGCAGCACACGTGAAAGCGGCGGTCTCGGCAGGACGGGCCTTCGTTTCACGAGACGCTGTCACCTTGGTATCCTATCACCGAAGAACGGCTCGTGCAGTATCAGCGTATCCGCACGCGGCAACCCCGGCGGGACAGACGGGGGACCGGCGACACGCCCCTATGACCACAGACGCTGCTCACACTCTCGACGCAACGCACCCCACGGCCGCAAACGACTGCCGGCTCCCATCAACGGGAGCCACGACATCGAACCGGCTGCCGTGGTCACGTGTTGACTGGCTCCTGATCATGCTGGTCGTGCTGACGGCTCTCGCGCTGCGTGTCACCTACGTGCTGCAGATGCGCGCCAGCCCCTTCTTCGATCACCACGTTCTGGACGCCGCTTATCACGACGAATGGGCCACGGCGATTGCCAACGGCAAACAGTTCGTCGACGGGCCCTACTTCCGTGCCCCGCTCTATCCCTGGCTCCTCGGGGCCGTTTATTCCGTCTTCGGCCGCGATCCGCTGGTGCCTCGCCTGATTCAGGCCTGCCTGGGTGCCGCCAGTTGCGGGCTGATTTTCCTGCTCGGTCGGTTGGTCTTCAGCCGAGTGACTGCGGCCCTGGCCAGCTTCGCTGCCGCGACGTACTGGGTCTTCTGCTACTTCGACGCCGAGCTTCTGATCGTGCCGCTCATCGTCTTTCTCGATACTCTCCTCTTGATATCCGTCTATTGGGCGAACCGTCGACCGCGTTGGGCACGGTGGCTGGTGGCCGGCACTGTCCTTGGGTTGTCGGCGATCGCGCGTCCCAACATCCTCGTTTTCGTTCCGGTGGTGATCCTATGGGTCTTTGTCGTGCAGCGGCGTAAGGCGCTGGTGTTCGTGCCCTCTCTTGTTCTTGGCTGCCTTCTGCCGATCCTGCCGATCACCATGCGCAACTACGTCGTGGGCGGCGACTTCGTTCTCATCTCCTCGCAGGCGGGCGTTAATTTCTTCATCGGCAACAACGCTGACTCCGACGGCGTCACGGCCGTTGTTCCCGGCACGCCGGCCGACTGGTGGGGCGGCTACTTCGAATCGATCCGACTGGCGGAGCTGGCTGAAGGTCGTCCCCTCAAGCCATCCGAGGTCTCGCAGTACTACTTTCACAAGGGCCTGCGGTACTGGGCCGAGCAACCACAGCGCGCCATCGCGCTATTCGTCCACAAGCTCATGCTGTTCTGGTCGCCGTACGAGCTCGGTAACAACAAAAGCCCTCGGTTCTTTGCGGAGCGTTACGGTCCCATTGTGGACTATCTGCCGCTTTCGTTCGCGCTGATCGGGCCACTCGGCGTTATCGGTATGGCTGTCACCTGGCGGGAATGGCGGAGGTTCCTTCCGCTGTGGGGCTTCGTGATCGTGTACATGCTGGGTGTCGTTGCGTTTTTTGTGAATTCACGATACCGCGTACCGCTTCTGCCGGTGCTCATTCTGTTCGCCGCCGAGACCGCGGTTTGGGCATTTCGCTCGCTCCGGCAGCGTCGCGTCGATCGCGTCGTCGTGGCGGCCGGCGTAGCGGGCTGCATCGCGCTCGTCATGTACCGCGGCAGCGACGGAGCCAAGGCACTATCGGAAGCCCCCTCTCACGCGCTCCTGGCCGCTTTCCAGCTCGACCACGGCGCGCCGGAAGAAGCCGTGCACCATTTGCGGCGATGGTGCCGGATTGAACCCGACAACCCGGAAGCGTTCGTCCAGCTCGCCATCGCACAATCTCGCATGGGAAAGCCCGATGAAGCGATTACGACGCTCGAACAGGTGCTGCAAGACCATCCACACGATACGCCGGCCCTGCTCGCACTCTCCGACATGCTGGCCGATGACGGCAAGTACGCGCGGGCAATCGGCCTCCTGAGGGACGAGTTGATCGCTGAACCGCGGAACATGCGTATCGCGAATCAACTCGCCCGGCTGCTCGCCACCTCACCGGATGCTGCGCTTCGCAACGGGCAGGAGGCCATGCGGCTCGCCCAAGCAGCGACGGATGCGACGGCCGGTGGCGTGCCGGAGACGCTGGATACCCTTGCCGCGGCCAATGCCGAGATCGGGCGATTCGATGAGGCGCATCGGATCGCCCAGCGGGCCCGACAACTCGCCGAGAAACGCCGCCAGCATGACCTCGCCGACGCCATCGGCCGGCGAATGGCATTGTACGCTGATGGGAAACCATATCGCAGACATTGATTTTCGGACAACGTGCACATGAGACAACCCCGGCGTGGCCTGCCCCTGGGACCCCACTGCAGCGGTTTCGCCAGTGTGCAACAGCGGCCGGCAGCCACGACGCGTGCGGCCCGCCATGGGTCTAGCTGCGTTGGTCGGCGGAATGGCCGCTGGCAATCTGCTTGGAGGACATCATGCGCTCGCCAGCCGACGGGCCCCGTTTTCCCGGCGCCGTCGCTGGTCCGCAGCGGCGCACTTCACCAATCTGCCCGGCGAATTCGAGCGCGCGATCGAACTCCATGGACCGCACCAGCGCGCAATGAAAAGCCGCTCGTGATCGTTTCCGATCGCGAGCGGCTCTCATGTTGTTTCATCCCCATCCTTACCGGCCCGCTTGGGACCTGCAGTTCAGGGATCTCGGCTGACTACCGGCGACGCAGAATCGCCAGTCCACCCAGGCCCAGCAGCGCCAGCGTGGCCGGCTCCGGAACCTGGATCGCACCGAGCAGGTCGCCATTCGGGAAGCCACCGTACCAGTACCAGTGAGCACCGGTGGTGTTGACCTCGATCCAGCCGTTGGCGTAGTAGTTCGCGCCAATCGTCGGCGGATCAGCGTGGTACGGCCCCATTCCCACGTGGGTCTGGTAGACGTAGTCCTGCACGTCGAACGAATAGGTCATCCACAGGTCGCTCGTGGCGAAGTGCAGCGGACTGGACGACGTATCGAACTCCTGAATGTGGCCGTAGCCATCCGCGGAGACCGGGATTGAATAGCCACCGACGTAGTTCCCCGCGTAGGGCAGGTAGCCGTCGTTGTCGAAGAAATCGATGTACATCGTGGTCGCGCCGGCACCGATCGGCGACACCCAACCCGCCGTGAAGCCCGACATGTTGAACGGGCCGGGGGCAATCGTCAGATACAGTTCGCCGACGTAGTACTCGTCCGCGCCCATCGGGTGGTAATAGCCACCCTGCAACTGCGAGGTCTGCTGATACACGTACGGATCACCAGGTGCCCGCAGATCGCTGATGACCGGGCCGCTCCACATCTCAGCGCCCGGAGCAGCAGCCGTCCTCGACAGGCTCGGACCAGCCATGGCCGGCAGCGTCATCAGCGCAACTATTGCCAAAACTCCGACAAGTTTACGCATTACATTCTCCTCCAAGGAAAAGAGAGCCGCAGCGTATCGCCGCCCGTTTCCCAACCAAGCGGGAGACACGCTCTCCAAACTGTCCGGGAAGTCACTGCTGTCAAAAAAAAGAGAGACCATCGCCCCGCACTTAGCATGGGCGAAATCTCTCTCTCTCTTTCAACCGCCTTCCCGGCGCCAGGGCCCTTCCCAGCAGCCCTCGCACCGGCACCGTATCTTACCCGCAGTGTATCGGGGTTGCCCGTACGATTCAAGACAAAACTTGGGCAATCTTGCCCATCTTGCCAAATTGTCGCCCGGTTGGATTGTCCTGTCGGCCGCCCTGCTGTTTCCGCACGACTCGGCCGATGATACCGGTCAGATCCCAGCAGCCGGATCAGCGGCGCAAAACGCGGTTATCAGCCCACAAGTCGCCGTTTCGAGGAATCAGTCCCCTCGTAGTCGGCTGGCCGTTTCCAGCAGCGCCCGCACCCTCTCCGCCTCCGGCTCGTTCGACCACACGCCTTCGCGCTTGATGTACGAGCCGACGATGAATGCGTCCGCGCACGGCCAGAGTTCAGGCAGCGTGTCCGGCGTGACTCCGCTGCCGATAAATATGGGCAGATTCGTCGCCGATCGGGCCTGCCGAACATCTTCGACCTTCGTCGGCATGCCGGTGGCCGTCCCAGTCACCACGATACCATCGGCGCCGAAGAACTCCGCGGCCCGGGTCGTGTCCGCCAGGTCGACGTCAGCCGTCACCGCATGGCTGGAGTGTTTTTTCTTCACGTCGGCGATGATGGCCACGTTATCGGCCCCGATCCGCCGGCGGTACCGCAGAAGCCGGCCGGCATCCGCTTCAATCAGGCCCTCGTCCGCGAGGTGGGCGAACACGAACCCTTCCACCCGGGCAAACTGCCCGCCGCAAGCCTGGGCGACGGCGACGGCAGCCAGGTTCGCCCCCGCCAGAATCTGAACCCCCAGTGGCACGTCGACTCGCCGGCGAACGGCCAATCCCGTCGCCGTCATGGCGGCAACAACCTCCGGGCCAACACGCCGGCGCAGGTATGGCCGGTCGTGCATGTTCTCGATGATCAGAGCGTCCACACCCGTCCCGACCAGAACCTCCGCCTCTGTGCCGGCCTGATCGGCGATCTGTTCGATCGACAACCGATTCCACGGCGTTCCCGGCAGCGCGGCTACGTGGATCATGCCGATAATGGCCTTCGGTCTGAGCACCGCTAACCCATCACTTCCGGACATGCTTCGCCAGCCTCCTGAAACGAGTTGCACTCGGCGCCTGCACGGCGTCGCTCTCGGCCGCGCTTGTAGTGGCGCCGCAGTTATCGGTCAAGCCGGCGCGGCTATCGGCGTGCGCGCCCCTTCCGTTACTCGGCTTGGGAACGATTTCCCGCCGGCCTCGCACGCAACACGAATGCAGGCACTTCCAACAGTCGATACACGTCACAGATCGTTGTCTTTTTCGGCGCGTGCCGCGCTGCGCACGCGCGCTAGATACATTGTGTTCGGACCGCCCATGCACTCATTGGCAAGCAGATTGAGCGCGTTTTCGTCCCGGGAGGAGGTCCCTCGGTCAATCGGGCTCCTGCTGGTCCTCGTGTACGTCGTGGCTCTCGCCGCGCTCGGGCTGGTGTCCGATAATCAGATTCGCGCCGTCGTCTGGGAACAGCAGGTGGCCGGCAAGACCGGGTCGATCGTCCTGCTCGCGAACATGCTGGATCCGGGCACGGAAACCGAAGAGCCTGCTCGCCAAGCGACCCTTCGGCGCTACATGAAGTCCGAGGGTTGCGCCGAAGTGCGGGTCTATGACCGCAATCTGCAGATTGTTGCCTCTCCCGCGTCGTCGGAAGTGGGCCGAAAGGTTGGCGTCCGGCCGCCGGGGAGCCAGGTGACACCGGCCGAACCCGCAGCGGAACTTCTCTCGAACCCGCAGAATGCACGTCGCCACCTTCTGCTGCGCGCCCCCGTGCCCGGCTCAGGAAAGCCGCCGAATCTCTTCGTCGAGGCTGTCTTCGATTTGGAGCCGCCGCGGACGTTGATCAGCGGGGCGAGGGCCCGGATGCTCGCAATCGCCCTTGTGTCCACTGGCGCGCTGTTGTGGGTCTACCACATGCTTCGCCGGCATTTTCGCAGCTTCGCGAAGATCGCGAACAACCTCGCCGTTCATAGGGGGCGGGTCGAGCAGCAACTGGATGAGCTGCGCGTGCAGGACGGCAACGACGCTCTTACGTCGTCGTGGAACCGCCTGATCGATGAAGTCGCCGCGCTCGAAGAGGAAGTCGCCCGCTCGACCGCGGCCAACGAGTTGCTTTCCGCCTTGAGCAAGACCAAGGCGGGAGAGCTGGCCGAGGCGATGATCTCCGTTCCGCTCGGCGTCCTGCTTCTTGCGGAAGATTGCACGATTCTGTACGCGAACCGCGTCGCCGGCCGGCTGGTAGGCTGCCCCGAGGGATCGGACAGCGGCGCGGTGCTCGGCGGCGAAAGCGCGACCCGCCGCAGCGATCAGACCGTCGAGGTCATCCGCGCGTGTGTCCTGGAGACCAGCGCCTTCCGGCCCTTCGATAAGCAGATCGACGCGGGCGATGGCAACTACTACCACGCGCGCATCATTCCCGTGCGGACGCAGCAGCAGTCGCGGCGCTTCGTCGCCCTCATTGCTGATGTCAGCCAGCAGGTGCGCGCCGACACCGCCCGGGAGGAGTTCGTCTCGCAGGTGACGCACGAGCTGCGCACCCCGCTCACCAACATCCGCGCCTACGCCGAGACGCTCTCCAGCGGGATGTTCGACGATCCCCAGGTCATCACCGAGTGCTACAACGTCATCACGAAGGAGACACGCCGCCTCAGCCGGCTGATCGAAGACATCCTGAGCATCTCGCAGCTCGAGGTCGGCAGCATGCAGCTCATATTCGACGACGTCGATCTGCGGTCGTTGCTTACCGATGCCGTCCGCGACGTCCGCGGGATCGCCGAGAGCAAGAATATCGATCTGCAGATCGTCCTGCCGCCCAAGCTCGAGCCGATCCGCGCCGATCGCGACAAGCTCGCCGTGGTCATCAACAACCTGCTCGGTAACGCGCTCAAGTACACGCACTCAGGCGGCCAGGTGGTGCTTTCCTGCCGCCGCACGGAAAACAACCTCATCGTTTCCATTCGCGACAGCGGAATCGGAATCGATCCGAAGGACCACGAACGGATCTTCGAGAAGTTCCAGCGCAGCTCCGACCCGGAGGTACTCGAGGAAACCGGCACCGGAATCGGTCTCACGACCGCCAGGGAAATCGTTCGGCACCACGGCGGCGAGATCAGCCTCATGAGCAAGAAGGGGGAGGGATCGACCTTTACCGTCACGATACCCGTGGACCAGCGGGCCCCGACGCCCGCGGTAGCGCGGACCTGACACGGAGAACGGTTGGCATGGCAAGAATCGTGGTCGCTGAGGATGACGCCCACGTCGTTCGCCTGATGTCCATCTGGCTGACGCGCGCCGGTCACGAAGTGCAAGAGGCCCGCACGGGCATTCAGGCAAAGGAGCACCTCCAGAACGGAGGTGTCGAACTCCTTGTCACGGACGTCAACATGCCGGGCTGCGATGGTATCGAGCTCGTCGAGTGGCTGCGCAACGAAGCCGGGCTGGACATTCCCGTGATCTCACTCAGCGCACGCTGCGACCAGGCGAAGATCGGGCAGCGCTTCGCCGAGCTGAACGTCGTGGTGCACCCGAAGCCATTCTCGCCGTCGAGGCTCAACGAAGAGATCGAAGAACTGCTTGCCGCCGCTGAGGCCGGTTAGCACCGGAGACGCGCCGATGGAATTGCTGTCTCATCCGCAACTGGAAACCGCCCTGGGCGCCTGCCGCGACAGCCTCGAACGGGCGGCGCGCGGGGAACTGCCGGACTCTGCCGCGATTTCCCGCCTCTTCGAGTCCGTGCACGCCGAGCTGGCGCTCATCCTTCGCGAACACGCCGGGATGACCGAAGAGCTTCTCCGTGTCTACGAGCAGCTCGGGATCGTCTTCGAGATCACGCGAAAACTGCCGACGGTCAGCACCGAACAGGAGGTTGTCCAGCTATTCATCGACTCGCTCCGGGTGACATACCAGGGCAACAGTCTCTGGGTCGTTTACGTTCAGGCTGACGACACGCTCCTGTGGGAGCCCGGGGAGCACGACCCACTCGACGGCACGCTCGACGAGATCGTCTGGCAGAGCATCCGCAGCGGCGAGGTCTCCGTGGGAACGATCGATGCCGCCGACGGGGAGCCGCAAGAGGTGCTGTCCGCCCCGGTCTTCGCCGGCACCGAATGCCCCTGCGCGATCGTCCTCACCCACGGAGTCGACGCCCGCCCCTTCGAATCCTCCGACATGAGTCTGATGGAAGCCCTGGCCGTGTACTGCGGCGATCTGATCCGCAATCACCGTCTCACCATCGAACTGCGCAACCTTTCGATGGACCTCGTCCGCGCCCTGGTGAGCGCCATCGACCAGAAGGATGAATACACCTCCGGCCATTCCAACCGCGTCGGCATGTATGCGCGAATGCTCGGCGAAGAGCTGGAGCTCGACGACGAAGCGCTGCAGATGGTCGAATGGTCGGCCATTCTCCACGACGTGGGCAAGATCGGAATCCGCGACGACGTGCTCAAGAAGCAGGGCAAGCTCACGGCCGAGGAGTACCGCCACATCAAGGAGCACCCGGTCCGCAGCTACGAGGTGGTGAAGAACATCCCGCAGCTTCGCGCCGCGCTGGCGGGCGTGCGGCATCATCATGAGCACTACAACGGCACTGGTTACCCCGACGGGCTCGCCGGCGAGGATATCCCGCTCCAGGCGCGCATCGTTCAGGTCGCGGACGTGTTCGACGCGCTCACCACGTCGCGCTCCTACCGCGACGCATTCGATCTTGAAACGGCCCTCGGCATCATGCGGGAGGAGGCCGGTAAGGTGATGGACCCGAAGCTTGTGGAGGCGTTCGAGCAGCGTGTGCGCCGGGAACAGGCGGCGGGACGCACGCACTGGCTGCGCGATTCGCCGGACGACACGGGCGCCCCGCAGGTCGCCTCCGTCGCCGCCGGACCATAAACGGAGTCTTGAAACGGCATGCACACGCAGGTCTGGCTTTACTGGTTCCCCGTCGTTCTGGCGGCGTGCGGCGCGTCCGCTCTGCTGGGCAGGCGCCGGGGGGTGGTCGTCGCCGGCGTTGGCGCCGCCTACTGGCTGATCCTCAGCACGGATGCCGGCGCGCTCCGGTCGGCGGCGTCCGCGGCCGGAACCTTCGTTGCGGCCGCGTCCATCGTCTGGCTCGCGCGGTGGGTGGCGACAAGCCGCCAGATCGGCACGGCGTCAGCACGCACGGCGCCGCAGTCCGCGCCGACACGCGACTCAGCCGCACCCGGTCATTGCCCGGCGGATATCATCCACCAGTTCATGGACTGGTTCACCGAGCATCACGATCGGCCCGACCCGTGGCCGGAGTTCGGTGAGTTCGTCCGTGCCGCCCTGTACGCTGCGTCCGGAGCGCGGCACGTCCGTGCCTATCGTGTGCTTCGCGATGACGACCAGCTTTACCCGCTGCGCATCACGGAGCCGGAAGAGCGAGATTTCCCCATCGCCCGCGCGGGCTTGATCGGGCACGTCGTGACCACGGGAAAGAGCTATCGGTTCCACGATCCGGCAAAGGGAGATCTCGTCAGCCAGCTCGCAGCCGAATCGGACGCCGAGTGCTCGTGGTGCTTCGCCGTTCGTTCGGAGCGGCAGACCATCGGCGTCGTTCGCGTCGGACGGCTCGACGCCCCGTCGGCCGTGGATCAGCCATGGCTGCAGACGCTCGAGGCCGTCGTCGGCCTCTGTTGGACGACGCTTGCGGAATGCTGCCGCGGTCGGATCGCAGGCGCGACCGATCCCGTCTCGGGCGTGCTGACGAACGAGGCGTTCATCGATCTCGCCACGCAGTCGCTGCACGACTCGTACGAGGCCGGCGAGCCCGTCGTGCTCCTGCACGCATGCGTCGAAGGGCTCCGGGCGCTTCGCGACAGCGGGCAGTGGGATCGGGCCAACAGCGCCTTGTACGAGATCAGCCGCTTGCTGAAGCGCCGCGTGCGGCAGGATGATCAGATCGGCGTCTTCGACGGTTCGAGCTTCCTGGTCCTGTTCCGTCGCGTCGATTCGCAATTGGCCGCTTTGATCATTCGCCAGCTTATCGCCCATCTCGACGAGATTTGCGCCGACGTCGATCGCTGGGGCGCTCGTCTCGCGATCCGCTGCGGAGTGGCCGGAAGCGGCACGGCCCAGCCCACGCTGCGATCCCTGATCGGGCGGGCGACGGCAAACTCGCGCGAGGCCCGGCGCCACGGCGTACCGGTCGCGTCGGACATCGAAACGAAGCCGGCGCCGCCGGCCGCCCGGCAACACGAAACGAAGAGTCCCTGACAACAAGCACCGCCATGAAAATCGATAGCAAACTGGTTGGTACGGTCGAGGTGTTCACGCCGCACGGTCCCCTCGTCGACGAGGACGCCGAAGAGCTTATCGCCATGATGAAGGAGAAGCTGGAGGCGCCCAACCCGCGTTTCCTGGTCGCTTTGCGCGAGGTTCCATATCTCGACAGTCGGGGAATTGAAGGGCTCGTTGACGTGGCGGACGAGCTTCAGTGTCGCGGCGGTCGCCTCCGACTGGCCGCGGTAACCCAGACGTGTCGCGAAGTGCTCGAGCTCACCGCACAGGCCCAGCGGTTCGAGTTCTTTGACGAAGAGCAGGACGCCGTGCGGAGTTTCCGTTAGCCATGCTTGGTCCCGAAGTCCGACTCGGCGAACAGCTCATCGCCGAGGGGCTCATCACGCAGGAACAGCTCGCCGAGGCCCTCGCGAGACAGTCAACGAGCGGCCAGCGCATCGGCTCCACGCTGATGGACCTCGGCGCTCTCAACGCGAACTCGCTCGTGGGGGCGCTCGCGCGACGCACCGGCGTCAAGGGATGCGTGCTGCGCCACGGCCTTATCGACCCCAAAGTCGCCAAGATCATACCCAAGGAAGAGGCGGCGCACCTGCAAGTGCTGCCCATGTTCCGCGTCCACGACGAACTCACCGTCGCCATGGTCGATCCGGAATCCGTCCCCGTGGTCGATCGGCTCCGCAACCTGACCGGATGCCGCATCCGCCCAATCCTCGTGCTCGAAGAGAATCTTCTCGAGTACCAGCGCAAGTACCTCGCTTCCGAGGTTACCGTCGACGCTTTCCTCGCCTCTATCGATGAGTCCAACGTCACCATCTCCGAAAACGAAGCGATCGACGAAGGGCCGATCACCGATCTCGACCGGATGGTTGACGGCAGCCCGGTCGTCAACCTCGTCAACCTCGCCATCCTCACCGCGGTGCGCGACGGGGCCAGCGACATCCACATCGAGCCGGACCGCGAATCGACGCACATTCGTTACCGCATCGACGGCCAGCTTCGCGAGCTGCTCGCGCCGCCGCGCGGCATGCACGCCGCCATCGCCTCGCGCATCAAGGTCATCGGGCGTATGGATATCGCCGAGAAGCGTCTGCCGCAGGAAGGCCGGGTGCACCTCGTCGCCGACGGCCGGGAGATCGACCTGCGTGTTTCGAGCATGCCCACCGTGCTCGGCGAGAAGATCGTCATGCGCGTTCTCGACAAGTCGAACCTGACGTTCGATCTTTCGCAGCTGGGCGTTCAACCGGACGATGTTAAAGCCATCGAATCGATGATCAAGAGCCCGTACGGCATGCTCCTGGTCACCGGACCCACGGGTAGCGGCAAGACCACGACGCTCTATTGCGCGCTCGATCTGCTGCGCGGTGAGGCGGTCAACATTGTCACCGTCGAGGACCCCGTGGAATACCAGTTGCCGCTCATCAACCAGATCCAGGTGAGTGGCGAGGTCGGCCTGACCTTTTCGCGGGCGCTGCGCAGCGTGCTTCGCCAGGACCCCGACATCATCATGGTTGGCGAGATCCGCGACCATGACACGGCGCACGTGGCCGTGCAGGCGGCGCTCACCGGGCACCTCGTGCTCTCCACGCTGCACACCAACGACTGCCCCGGCGGCATCATGCGACTGGTGGACATGGGCATCGAAAGCTACCTCATCGCCTCCTCGACGCTGGGATTCGTTGCCCAGCGCCTCGCCCGCAAGATTTGCCCGTCGTGTCGGGCCTCGTACTATCCGCCGCCCGACCTGCTCGAATCCGTCGGCTGGGGCCATCGGACCAATGAGCTTTTCTACAAGGGCGAAGGGTGCCGCGAATGCCATAACACCGGTTTTCGCGGCCGGGTCGGCATCTACGAGGTCATGGTCGTCGATGAAGAAATGAAGTGCATGATCAACCGCCGTGCACCCGAGTCGGACATCCGCAGCTACCTGGCCGAAACCGGCTGGCGCACGCTGCGTGAGAAGGCGCTGGACGTCGTAGACCGCGGTGAATCCACACTGGAAGAAGTCCTCCGCGTCACCCGATCCGAAGGCGCCGTCGCCCGCGGCGCGGATGCCAGGCTGGCCGAGGTGACGATATGAACCTGACGTACGAAGCCATCGACAAGCAAGGGCGACGCGTCAGCGACACCGTCGAGGCCCCCTCGACCAGGGAAGGCGTCGAGCAGCTTCGCCGGCAGGGGCTTTTCGTCACGCACGTCGCCGCCGCCGACAAGGACGTGACGCCGTCGTCCGGCCGGGCGGGCGCACGCAGCGACCTCTCCCAGGTCAGGCTCCCGCTCACGCAGGTCGTCCTGTTCACCAGGCAGATGTCCATGCTGCTCACCTCGGGCAGCGCCCTCGTACCCGCGCTTGGCGCGATCGCCGCCCAGTTGCGCAGGGTGGAACACGTGCGAATGCTGCACGCGATCAAGGAGGACCTCGAGGAGGGTCTCAGCTTGACGGATGCGCTGAGCAAGTACCCGCGCACCTTCCAGGCTTCATACTGCGCCGTGGTCGCCGCCGGCGAATCCAGTGCCCGTCTGCCGCAGATGTTCGCCCGGCTCGCGAACATCATCTCCAGGCGCCGCGCCATGCGCAATCGCCTGGTGGGCGCCATGATCTACCCCCTGCTGCTCATCAGCCTGTCGATCAACATCCTGTGCGTCATGATGTTCTTTGTCATCCCGAGGTTTGCCGGCATGTTCGAGACGCTTCATGTCGACCTGCCGACGAGCACTCGCGTGATGATGGCAATCGCCACCACCATGCGCCATTACTGGTTCCTGTTCGCCGGTTTCGGCATCGGCATCGTCGCCGCGGCCATTTTCCTCCTGCGGACCGCGGGCGGGCGCCAATGGCTCGCCGACGTGCAGATCAAGATACCGGTCGTCGGCCGTCTCATGTCCCGCCTTATCCAGGGCCAGACGTTTCGCATTCTCGGCATGCTCCTGGAGGCCCGCGTCGGTCTGCTCGAGGCCCTCGATCTGGCGCGAGGCATCACGCGCAATCGCGCATACCAGGCGCTTTACGACGCCATGGACGCCTCCGTCACGCGCGGCGAGTCCATCAGCGCCGCGATGGAAACGTCCGGGCTGGTCAACCCCTCGATGACCCAGGCCGTGCGGACTGGCGAACAGAGCGGCCGCCTGGGCGAATCGATCACTTACGTCGCCGACGTCCTCGACGAAGAGAATGCCGAGCTGCTCGCCGTCGTCACCAAGCTCATCGAGCCCGTGATACTCATCGGAATGGGATCCGTAGTCGGCATTGTGGCCGTCTCGCTGTTCATGCCGCTGTTCGACATGACGGCGGCGATGTGACCCCGGAAAGGCGGTTATCTTGTTCCAGGCCCTGATCAACCGCAAAGCGACGCGCTCTCCGGCCGGACTGGATCTTGGCAGCGAAGGCGCGCGCGCCGCGCAGGTCGTCCGCCGCGGCGACACCTGGAGCGTGACCACACTCGCCAGTTGGCGGGTCCCACGAGGCTCGCCCGGTCTGGATGCCGACAGCGCCGCGCGCGAGCGACTGGCGCACTGGCTTCGGGGGCTTCAAATCGGCGGCAGAAAGACCGTTGCCGGCCTCAGCCCTCCCGACGTCGAGATACACGCCATGGAGCTCCCCCGCCCATCCGGCGGCTCGCCCGAAGAGCAGCGTCGCGCCGCCCAGTTCGAGCTCGCCCGACTCGCCGGATTCAACGACGACGGCGCCGAGAGCGACTTCTGGTGGCTGCCCGAGAGCAGGTCGATGACGACGACGGCGCTCGGCGTTGCCGCCGAGAAGTCGTGCGTTGCCCAATCGCTGGACCTGTGCCGCCGGGCGCGGCTCGATTGTGTCCAGCTCGATGCGACCCCCTGCGCGCTGGCCCGATTCGGCTACCTCATACGGGGTCCGGCGGCTACCCATGACGACGTGTGGAGCGTGCTCGACTTGGGAGCGCGCATGTCCCGCCTGATACTCTGTGTCGGCGAGATTCCCGTTCTCGCGCGAGCCTTCGACTACGGCGGACGGCTGTGGACGCGGAAGCTCGCGGAGTCGCTCTCCGTCAGCGAGGAAACCGCCGAGCGCCACAAGCGCGACCATGGCATCGCCAGGATCGCCCGTTCCGCCCCGGAGGCGCCTCCGGCGACGCATCTCCTCGGGGAGATGATCTACAACGTGCTTCGCGCCGACATCGACGCCATCATCGGCGAGGTCGAGCGGTCCTACCGATATGTTCTGCAGTGCTTTCGCCAGCGCCGGCCGGGCCCGCTCATACTCGCCGGCGGGGGCGCCTCCATGTTCAATCTCGACGCGCTGCTCGCTGAACGACTGGGGATCGAGGTGATTGTCCCAGCCTGCGAGAACAGTGAGGCGCTGGCCGCGCTTCACGTGGACGCCGTCGCCGGCCAGACTCGCGAGCCGCTCACCGTTTTCGCCTGCGCCATCGGGCTCGCCATCGCGGCCAGGCACGCGCAGCCGGCGAATTGCGGAGGAGGGCGATCATGATCAGTGTCAATTTGTTGTCACCGACGGTCACCTTCCGGCGGCGCCAGAAGGCTCGCGTTCGGGTCTGGCTCATTGTCGTGGCCGTCGTGGCCGGCCTTTCCGCGATTCCCCTGGGCGCCGACCTGATCAAGTCGGCCCAGGCCGCCGCGCTCCGCCGCCAGGTGGAACCGCTCAACGCCAACGTGGCCGACGCCCGCAACCGGCTCGACAAGGTCTCCGCCGAATGTCGCAACCTCACAACGCAACTCGCCCGGGCCGACGCGCTGCGCGCCAAGCGGGATTGGGCAGGTCTGCTCCAGTTGATCGCCGGCCAGATTCCGCCGCAGGTCTGGCTCGACTCGCTCGAAACGTTTACCGCGGAGGCGCCGTCGCGTCCGACGGGGTCGGCGCGCAACAAGCAACCCAAGAACCAGAACGTCGTCATACCCGGCCCGGCCGGAATGCACATCGTGGGTTATGCAACGGACAACGACTGGCTTTACGAGTTCATGAGCAGGCTGAAGCTGACGGGCGCCTTTCGCACCGTCGAGCTCACCATGGCGGGACGCGTACCCGTTCTCCAGGGAGCGGCTGTCCGCTTCTCGCTCACCTGCACCTGGTAGACGAAAGATGAAGCGCAGCCTTCTTGCCTATGACCTGTTCGGAGCCGCGGCGGCCATCGCCGTCGGCACGGTGGGCCTCTGGTCCGGCCTCGTGCGACCGCAGACCAGCTCGCAGCAGTTGAACGATCTGCAGACCCGGCTCGCCGAGGCCCGCACATCGTACGAAACCACGCTGACCGCCATCGAACGGAAGTCTATCGAGCTCAACCGCCTCCGGACCAAGGTGCAGGAGAACGGCTCGCTGCCGCAGCGCTCCCCCGTCGAGGCCGATCTGCGCAGGTTGTCCCAACTTGCCGTCGACAACCATGTCCAGCTCGTCGAAATCGCCCCTCTCGCCACCGAACAATATCCTGGCCTCACTGAGCTCACGTACTCGGCCCATGCTTCCGGAACGTTCGGCGGCCTGATGGCGTTCATGCGCGACTTTGAGCGGGCCCCGTTCTGGGCCGATATCTCGCGCGTTCGCCTCAGCCGCAAAGGCAGCCTCGACGACCCGCACCGATCCGCCGAGATCGTCGTGAGCCTTTTTGCCTCGCAGAATGGAGACGAGCCTCGCTCGCCATAAATCAGTGTCCAGCAAGAGGCGGAAAATACTCGGCATCTGCGTGGCGATCAGCATCGCCGGGCTCGGACTCGACAAGCTCCTGCTCCACAGCGGGGCTTATGGCCCGCGTGCCGCCAACGCTTTGGCCGTACGTCCACCCGTGACCGCCACGCCAGCCGCGATGGACGACAAGGTCGATGCAATCGCCCGGCTCTCATTGACACCGTTTCCCGCCGATCTGCCGGACACGGCTGCGGACAACGCCCGAGATCCCTTCGCCCTGGCCCCGGCCGCCTTGGCGATTCTTGCCCCCCCGCCGTCGGAAACGCCCGCCGAACCCGAGCAAGGGGCTGACGCGGTCGACGCCAACAACTTTGACAAGAAACATCGGTTATCGGCCGTTGTCCGCGTCGACCGCTGCTGGCTCGCCATTATCGATGGCATGCTGCTCGAGCCCGGCCAGACGCTGGACGGCTGTTCGTTGGTCGAAGTGGACGAGCATTCCGCGACGTTTCAGTGCCCCCACGGCTCCGCCCGGCTCATTCTGGAAAATCCACTCGCCTCCGACTCGGCCAAGTAAAGCCAAGGGAGGCGGCAGACGATATGAACAGCGCATCGGATCGTTGGTGTGTGTCTGTGCTCATGTAAGGGATTGTACCTATGAGAATCCGTCGCACGAACGCGTTCAGCCTCGTTGAGTTGGTCATCGTGGTCGTGATCATCGGCATCATCGCCGCGATTGCCGTCCCCCGTATCAGCCGCGGCGCCAAGGGCGCGACCGAGTCAGCCGTTCGTGGCAGCCTCGCCGGTCTCCGCGCCGCCATTGACCTCTACGCTGCGGAGCATAACGGCGTGTTTCCCGGGAAGAACACGAACGCCGGCCTGGCCGGTGGTGTTGCATCCGACTTCGTCGATCAGTTGACCAAGTACAGCAACGTCGACGGAGCCACCGGCGCCTACAACACCGCGACCGGCGTCATCTACGGCCCCTACCTCCGCAACGGCATGCCGCCGCTGCCCGTGGGGCCGGCCGCCACCAAGACCGACCTCCTCTTCGTTGCGACTTCGCCCCCTACGCCCGACAACGCGGGCGGCTGGGTCTACAACCCCGACACGGGGGAGATCCGTGCCAACACTGATGTGACCGACGAAGCGGGCAACAACTACAGTGACTATTGAGCCGTCCTCATCGGTCCGCTGGATACGCCACCAGCCAAGCCGATGCGCTTAGGCACTTAAGTCCGTCCGTCGGCCCGGGTCTTCCGCGATCCGGGCCGACGTCTTTCTAACGGCCGCACGTCCTACGGCACGGACGGAGAGACACCGTCTATGACGTCGCACGTCCGCCATGAGCGCCGGCCGCCGAGCGAAGCCTTCACGCTCGTCGAGCTTGTCATGGTCGTGGTCATCATCGGCATCGTCGCCGCCATCGCCGTTCCTCGCATTAGCCGATCCGCCAAATCCGCCCTGCAAAGCGAAATCGCCGCCGATCTGAACAATGTCCGCGACGCCATCGATCGCTTCTACGCCGAGCACGGCGTCTACCCCGGCTATGATCCCAGCAGCGGCACCGCCGATGGCGACTGGTTCATCAAGCAGCTGACGCAGTATTCCGACCGGGACGGCAATGTCTCCAACACGCCGGATTCCGACCACCTGTACGGCCCCTACCTCAGCAGATCGTTCCCTGTCAATCCGCTCAACAACTTCGCCACCGTCAGGGTCAAGGCCAAGTCCTCCGCCCCTGTTCTTCCCGACGCATCGACCGGCTGGATTTCGTATCGCGACATCGGCTCCTTCGACATCAACGCGGATGCGGAGGAGTTGAACGCCGTCGGCGTTGATGCCTCGCGTCTCACCCAAGTCGCCGGTCCACAGTAAACCGAGAAATGTGACCTCTAAGCCACGCCTGCTCCCCTTTTTTCGCTTGCAGAACGACTCGCCAGCGGGCACACTGACGCTCTGTCGGACAGCTGTCACACAAGGTTGGCACAGGGTCTGCGCGTCAGGCTCGTGTCCGACAGACCAAAGCGGCGGGCATCGATGAACGTATCGATGTGTTCTCCGCGGTGGTCAGCCCCTCGACATGGACGTCAACGGGAGGTGGAACCATGGTATGGATGCCGGTTGCCGAGGCCGCCGCGACGCTCGGGGTCTCCGAGCGAACCATCTGGCGGCGGATCAAGTCTCGCACCATCGATTCGAGAAGTGAGGGCGGTCGTACGCTTGTCGGACTCGATCCGGATTCCGGCGACGACGAATCGGTCAGGCAGTTGACCAACGTCGCCGCGGCGCAGCTCTCCATGCGCAAGCTCGACGCGGACAATCTCTGCGACGTGCTCACCGTCCTCAGTGAATATCGCACTTCGATGCACGAGCAGTTGCGTCGCTCGCGCCGCGCGGCACGGCTGTCGCTGACACTGGCGTGCGTGCTGCTCGTCGCCCTCTTCGCCGGTGGCTGGTATCACATGAACACCATCGCCGCACTCGTCGCCAGTCACCGCGACGCCAATCAGGCGCTGCGCTCGGAGCTGGGAAAGGACATCCGCGCCCAAGCGGTGCGAGCCGCGTCCGCCACCGCCATGGCCGAGGCCCGCGATCGGGAGCTCGACGATCTGCGGTCGATCAATCAGGACGGAGCCCGCCGGCTCGACGCCGTCGAGGAGTGGCGGGCCCGGATGCAGGCCGACGCCGACCGCCAGCTCGCGACGTTCACGGAAACGACGGCCGCTCACCGCACGATGATCGACCAGCGCGACGCGGATATCTCCGGCCTGCGCAGCCAAGTCGTCGCACTCCGCTCCGAAATTCAACGCAACGAACGAGCCTATGCGACCGTGCAGCACCAAACTGATCGCGTCGTCGAGGCGCTCCGCCGGTCGGCCGCGCGCAGCCGCGGCATCGCCGAGGGCCTGCGCATCAACGCTCAGCTTGCCGCCGGCAATCCGGCATTCTCCGGCCGGCGCTCGCCGGTTGCCTCCGCGGCGGACGGAAACGCAGTGAAGCAGGCCCTGTTGAATTCGCTCCTGAGCGGACGTGAGGGGCAGGTCGCCACGGATGCAAGCGGCGCATCGTCCGGCGCCTGGCCGCTGGCGACGCTGCTCCGCACGTGCTTCGAGCTGTGGCTCCATCCGGCTGAGCCCGCATCGCCCGACCTCGTCTGCGCCGACTGAGCTCAACAGCGAACCCCAAACCCCCGCGTGGAGGGCAGATTTCCCGAGCTCCGCCCAAGCATCCTCTTCGCCAGAGGCGTGCGCGTGATTCACGAAACCTGGCCCCCTTGCCAGTGTCAGCCGCCCGCCCCGTACTCGATATCAGCCCAGCCGCGACTAACCGCCAACGCTCGCAACCCGAACACTGCCTGAGCCACCCGCACCGAACGGAATAAGCCGTGACCCGGCCGCCAAGGCTGCCTCGACCAGTCAGGATGTTGGACACATAAAACGAGCGCAAATAAAGAGACCCGCACGCCGCTGAAACAGCAACGTGCGGGCCGGATGATCAAAGTAACTCAATGCCTGACCGTCTGGTCACGACCTGCGGCTATTACTCCGCAGCCAACTGATTCAGAGCATCAATCGACGCGTTGAGGAAGCCGAAGACAAAGCCGGGGTTGTGCACACCGTCGCTGCCGTCGTTCTCCGCCAGGAAGTAATTCCACGTGGCCTTGACCAGTCGCGGATCGGCAACGTCGTACAACCGCTCCGGCTCTGCACCGCCGAGATCGACCGTGACGTCCCTCATGGCCAGCCCCTCGAGCTCCGTGCCATTGACGGTCAGGATAACGCCCGCCTGGCCGTGCACTTCCGACAGTTCGGCGCCGTCGATCTGGCCGGAGGTCGTGAGCGTCGCAGCGTCACCCAGGTTGACGGTGTGGCCCGCGTCAAGCTGCTCGTCGATCGCGTTGATGATCGCCGTCTCGATAAGCGGCCTGAGCTCGTCGATGTTGGCATCGAACGCCGCCTCAACAGGTTCGATCGACTCGAACTCGCCGTGACACTCGCTGCAAACCGTCGAAGCGGCGAAGAATGTGTGGTTGGTGCCACCCAGCTGGTACGAAAGCAGGTCAGGCGGCGGCGTCTTGATCATGTGGCAGTTGACGCACGTGTCCTCGACCAGCGAGTGAGCGCTGCGAATGCCGGTTTCGACGAAGTAAGCGTTCTCACCCAACAGCACGTCGCTCTGGGCTGACCTATGCGGCGCCTGTCCGGAGTTGCCGGCGGCGACCACCTCGTCGAACGTCTGATCGTTGTGAGCGCCGTTTCGCGAGTTGTGGCACGTGATGCAGATCGCGCCCCGGCCCACGCCCAGCGCCGTAAAGCCGCTGGGCAGCGCCGGCGTGTTGTCCATAACGCGGACTTTCGCGTTCGAAGCATTGCCGGAAGTCGTACCAATGTCATGCGGATCGTGGCAGACGGCGCAGGTGATCGGCTGGATTTCGTCCGCCGTCCAGGTAACCTCGACCTCGCTTGGGTTCTCGCCGGCGAGGAGAAGCGGCAGGTACTCGAGATATCCGTTAGCGGCGTGGCAGCGTGCGCAACTGCCGCGCGTGCCTTCGCTCTCGGCCACTTCGTAATTCGCGTGGCCGCTCAACTGCCACTGCTGGAAGCGTCCGTGACGCGCCGGCTCACCGTGGCAGAACCCGCAAACGTCGGACCGGAGGCTGACGCGCGGCGTACCCATCGTGTGCGCCTGGCTGCTGTTCGGGCCGTGGCAGTTCTCGCACTGGATGTTGGCGAGTTGTGCGGAGTCCGGCTCATTGGCGAGCATCATGGCCCAGTTGCCGGGCGCCGAGTGGATGCTGACGCCGTCCGGGCTGAACTCGGCGAGGAACGCGTCATAGTCGCTCGCGTCGTCGATGCCACCGTTGTCCACTGAGGGGTTGTACCCCACCGTGTGGCACTCGAAGCAGCTTGTGCTGTAGTGATCGCTGGTGTCGAGGTTGTCGCTGAAGATCATGGCGTGGCCCGTCTTCGACCACGGCGTGAACACGTCGGGGGCGATGTTGCCGTTGTGGCAGGCCATGCAGCCCGCGGCGACTGGAAAGCCTTCCGCATCCTGACCCGTGATCGCGCCTACCCACGTGCCGGCGTAGATGTCCATCGTGACGTCGGCCGGCGTATCGCCGGTGTTGTCAGTGACGGTGATGCGATACAGCCCGGCGACGTCCGGTGTGAACTCAGGATTCTGCGTCGTCGGATCGACCAGCGATGCGCTGGATCCGGCCGGAGTGCTGAGCGCCCAGTCGTACGTGTCCTGCGTCTTGCCGTGCAGCACGACGGGCACGCCGATCGGCACGTTGTCGATGCCGGAGGTGAAGTCCCACGGCAGCGACGTGCTGATCTCGACCTCGTCCTCGAACGTCCCTGCGGTGGTTTCGACCGAAACCTGCAAGGTCACCGCACCGGCCTCCTCCAGGGCGAACGGGTTGATGCCCACCACCTGGAAGCGATCGGGCAGCCCGCCGGGGAACGGCTCCGGTGGAACCGGGATGTTCGGCGGAAGCTGGGTGGCGCTGATGGGCGGCTCCATCAGGTCAGTGATCAACTCGGCCCGGTAGGTGGCCCGATCCGGCAGCGTCACGGTCACGGTGTTCGTGTTCGCACCGCTGAGAATCACCTCGACACTATTGGACTGGGTCCAGGAAATGCCCTGCACCTGGGTCTCGCCGTCCAAAACGGTGACCGTCACTTTCGCGGTCACGGTCCCGCCGGGTTCGGCCGTGCCTTCCATCGAGGTGGCAATCCTGACCGACTCCGCGGGATCGAGAGCCACATCCACGACCGTGGCGGCCGTGCCGATACTGACCGTTCGCTCCGCCGGATTGAATCCATCAGCCTCGAAGGTGAGCGTATAGACACCGGCCGGAATGTTGTCGGCGCTGTATGCTCCGGTGTTATCCGTCGTGATCTCCACGCCGGAGACCGCTGGATCGAGCGTCACCGTAGCACCGGCAATGCCCTCGTCGGTCGCGCTGTTGGTCACCGTGCCCGAGAGGGCGCCTTCACCCCCTGGCGGCACGACGACTCCGCAGCCGACGAGGCTGAGCCCGGCGACGCCGAACACCAGCAGGCCAATGGCAAGACGATGCGATGCCATCCCTGTTTTCATGTTTCCTGACTCCTGTCCTGAAGTGATCCCGTGGTCATGCTAGCAAACCGGGCAGGCGCGCGCCGCCGGCCCGAACCTTTCCCTAGGAAACCGTGTCGGTTAAGTGACACATCATGACACTCCGCTCTGGCTCGCGCCGCGCCGAAACGGAGGAACCTCCTCCAGCCCCACTGATCATGCTGGCTGGTCCGTGCATGCTAAGTGGCCATCGCCCCGTGTCAACTCTCCTCTTCGCCGAAAGTCGCTGACCGCTTCGCAGTTTTCATGCCTGGCAAACACCACCGCAACTGAAGAAAACACCAATGCAATTCGAACCCAATCGGTGCTAATTGCCGGGCACTTCGCCATTCACATTCTAGTGAGCCGCCCGATTACGACGCGCTGAAAGGCCGGTTTCGTTTGTGTTATGCACTCACTTACCGTGTGAATCGTTCAAGACTGACGTCAACGGAACGCTTGATCGCGCACCGAATGGTCATGTGGGCGCCGCGACGGGGCATCTCGGATCATGATGCACGACTTTGCGGAGAAGGCGTTTTTCTGACATGCTGGGTGCTCGGGGCGCCGCTTGAAAGGAGATCGAACATGAACCGTGGCAAGATCGGACAACTGGGCATGTTTGCGAGCGCGATGGCCGTCCTTCTCTGCGCGGGCACGGCCCTGGGGCAGCCGATCGAGGAAGATTGGGTCGTGTTCCAGGATAGTCTGACCGGCTCGAATTGCGGTGTCGTCAATGCTGCCAACGCCGAATTGATCGTGCTCTTCCAGTCGGGAAACATGGTGGTCGTGTCCGGGGCGGATGTCGTTCTCCAGGACCTCGTCGTGTACTCCGACAACTCGGTCTCCTATCTCAGCGAGCCGGCCGGGTACATCGACTTCGCCGAGGACGGCGACGGATTGCCCGCGGTCTTCTGGCTGACGCTCACCGGTACGGTCGTACAGATTAACACGTTTACCGGCGAGCCCACTGACAGCGGCCTGCTGCCCAGCGATCGCATCAACACCGTTTGCGATGCCTGCACGCTGATCGACCAGAGCAGCCTTTGCGATAACACACCCGGCGACGGGGGCAACGGCGGCGGAACCATCACCCTGCCTGATTTGTGCGGGGCCGGCGCGCCGGCCGCGCTCGTTGTCACCGCGGCCCTGCTGCCGCTCGTCAGCCTCGGCCGCAGGCGCCGGCGACTCTAATCGAGAAAGCCACAGGGCGGGTGGCGCGGTCTGGCAGAGCGAAGCCCCCCAGGCCGTGACGAAGTTCGATGACGACTCCGTGTGTTCAGGTCCATCGGGACTCTTGAGCGGTGCGAGGTCTGGCACAGGCGAAGCCATACCCTCGCTTTGAACGCCACGACAATTGAGTTCCACGGCGTATCGCTTCGCCAGACCGTGCCACCCATATCGGCGCATTCGCGAACGTATTCATCGATGCGCGTATGCTGCATCGTCTTCGGACAGGAAGGCGTTCTTCGGCCAGTCGAGAAGGCGCTCGTTTGACGGCCTGGCGCCCGGCTTGCGGAATCGCCTGCCGGTCGGCGCGCCGTGCCCGTCAACGTGCACGACGTTCGTTCGATCGAGGTGCCGATACGCCTGCGCGCCGGCGTGAACTGTACCTTCGCCGATCGGATCGAGTGGGGCGCGCATGAACTTGTTCGCCCCCGCGGCGTAACCGCCGTCGCCGACGAGCGCGGCGCGAACCGGATGGCGCGCGTCCGCCACCTTTGCCGGCGCTTCCGTCATGCCCTTGTACGACGGCTCGCCGCTTCCGCGACCGATGTACGTCGTGTTGTAGTTGTAGCCCGTATACCGATCCGCGAGCGTGTTGCTCGCCCCGCGATAGGCCGGACACTGCTGCACGGCGCCGCCGTCGACGTATTCCCAGATCAACCCGGGTCCGACCTTGTCCGGCCCGCTGGTGTAGGTGACCGTGTCCCAGGCGACCTGGGCGTGGCGCGCCGGGTCGGAGTAGTGGGCGATCGGAAACGAGCCGTCGTAGTCGTGCGTGTAGGCCTCCATCGCCAGGCCGATCTGCCTTTGGTTGGACAGGCATTGCACGGTGATCGCCTGCTTACGGGCCTTGGCCAGCGAAGGAAGCAGGATGCCGATCAGCAGCGCGATCAGCGCAACGACCACCAGCAACTCGACGAGTGTGAAGGCGCTGCGCCGCGGTGCTCGATCACCCTTGTCTCGTCGCGACAGCATAGCGGACTCCATCCTATGGCCGCTTCGGGCCGGTCAGGTAACCCGTAAGAAACGTCTGATCGTCCGTATCGACGTCCTGGTCGCCGTCGAAGTCGGCGAAGAAACATGAGCGTGGCCGCGGCCCGCCGTTCGCCCCTGT
>JBECKQ010000201.1:0-16645 GCA_040235375.1 Phycisphaerae bacterium
CCAGCGCTGCGTGCAGGCCCAGCGGATGCGACACGGGAACCTTCATCCGGTCGCCATCCTTTTTCACTTCGACGTCCACCGTCTCCTTGCCGCCGATGGAGACGATCTGCGCCTGCGGCCCGACGCCAAGCGCCGCGCGAATGCTCTGCGGCACGTGGAACTCAACGGTCTGCTCTGCCGCGTTGTCGAGCTTGTAGCCGAGCGCGACGGTCTGGCCGACGTGCTCGCGAAACTGCTGGGCAAGCTCGAGCCAGGTGTTGACGGGCTGATCGCCGACCTTCGTAATCTGCGCCCCGGCGGGCAGTCCGGATTGCGCGGCCGGCGTGGGCTCGCCCGAATACTCCGAGACGATGGACGCTACGTGCAGCCAGTCTTCCGCGTACACTTCGAATCCGTACCGGCGCAGGCTGGCCTGAATGTCCGGCGCGGAGCGCGTGCCGATGAGCGGCGTTACGCGTACCTTCGGGCGAAGCGTGATCCACATGTCCTGGCCGGTGCGCGGCCGGCGGATGCGGATCGGAATATCCTGCTCGGGATAGGATGGATCCCTTGTCGCGCTCGCCCGAACGTCCTTGTCGATCTGGCGAATGTCGGGATTGCGGATGCCGTCCCACTCGAGAATGATGTCGCCGGGCTCGAGCCCCGCGAGGTCCGCCCGACCGTCCGGATCGACCGAGTTGACCCGCAAGAACGGCACGAGGCCGAGCAGATTGGGCGGGTTGTCGCTGATGTCGCCCCGGCGGAGGAGAAGCCGCGGCTTGATGTCGATCTTCACGCGCTCGGTGGGCGAATCCTCCTTGGTGGGATCGACGGGGCGCTCGACGACGACGTTCTTCGCATCCAGCGGATCGCTCAGCAGGTGGGTGAGCACCGTGTTCGCGTTCGCGTCCGTCACCTTGGTGCCGTCCACCTCGACGATGCGATCGCCGGGCCGCGGATCATGCCAATTCTTGAGCTTGTACTCGGGGCCGACCACGAGCAGAACCGGGCTCATGGCCGAGCCGATCCCCGCCTGCAGACGATCGGCCTTGGGATCGCGCTCGGGCGTGACGGGCACGTGCACGACCTTGCCGTTGCGCTGTACCTCGAAATCGAGCGTCTGACCCGGCTTGGCGAGCACGACGGCCATCGTGATCTCGTTGAACTCGTTGATCTTCTCGCCGTTGATGTCGCGCACGACGTCGCCCGGCTCGAGGCCGGCCAACGCCGCGGGGGAGTCCGGCAGCACGCTGCCGATGCGCGGCGAGGGAACGTTCATGCCGATCAGGAACACGATCATGAACAGCAGGCCGGCAAAGAGCAGGTTCATGACCACGCCGGCCGACACGATGATCATGCGGCGCCCGACGGGCTTGTTGGCGAACGACCGCGGGTCGTCCTTCACCTGAAGCTCACCGGTGGTGTCGATCTCGAAGTCCTCCTGGCCGAGCATCTTCACGTATCCGCCCAGCGGCAGGAGGTTGAAGGAGTAGCGCGTTTCGCCGCGGGTGAAGCCGAACACTTCGCGGAAGAACCCGATGGCGAACTGTTCGACGCGCACGCCGGCCCACTTGGCGGCCAGAAAGTGACCAAGCTCGTGAACGAAGATGATGACGGAAAAGCCGAGCACGATCTCGACGAAATACCAGACGGTCTTCAGGTGTCCGGCCATGTCGACCGCGGCCAGCGAAAGGTTCGAAATTGCGGCGGGTTCGCAGTGCATGTGTCGGTCAGGCCCCTCCGGTTTGCGAGCGGCGACGAATCTCCGCATCGACGGTATCCACGTTCGTGTTCGCCAGGCATTTGACGACCTCCTGCCTGGCCCAGCGATCGGCGTTCATGATGGTATCCAGATCGACGACCGCGTTCGAATGATGGCGGGCAAGAACCTCTTCCGTAAGGGCGACGATGTCGGTGAAGCCGATCCGGCCCTGGCGGAACATCTCGTTGGTCATCTCGTTCGCGGCGTTCAGTACGGCGCCGGCCGTGCCGCCCTGCTCCGCCACCCGATGCCCGAGCGCGATAGACGGGAACCGCTCGGGGTCGGGCGGATAGAACGTCATCGTTCCCACGGCGTGGAGGCGAAGCGGCTGCACCGGGCACGGCATCCGCCGCGGATAGGTCAGAGCGTACTGGATCGGCGTGCGCATGTCGGGCGTGCCGATCTGCCCGACCATGGAACCGTCCCGAAACTCGACGATGGAATGGACGATCGACTCCGGATGAATGATGACCTCGATCTGGTCGGAGCGCAGTCCAAAGAGCCATCGGGCCTCGATGATCTCGAGGGCCTTGTTCATCATGGTGGCGGAGTCGATGGTGATCTTGGGCCCCATCTCCCAGGTGGGGTGCTGCATCGCCTGTTCGACGCTGGCCTCCTGGATCTCCTGGAGCGAAGCACTGCGGAACGGGCCGCCGGAGGCCGTCAGGTAGATTCGGGCCACGTCTTCGCGCCGGCCGGCCTGAAGCGCCTGGAACACGGCGGAGTGTTCGCTGTCGACGGGCAGAATGGTCGCCCCGGTCTTGTCGGCGAGCGGCATGAGCAACGCCCCCGCCGCGACAAGCGTCTCCTTATTGGCGACGGCGACGCGTTTGCCCAGTTGGACCGCCCGGAGGGTCGCCGGCAGGCCGGCCACACCTACCGCCGCGGACACGACGCAATCGCAGTCGGTCGACTCGATCAGCCGGGTCATGGCGTCGGGCCCGGCCAGAACGGTGCAGCCTTCAGGTACGGCATCTGTGAGGGCTTCCTGGCACACGGCGTTGGTCACGGCAACGCAGGCCGGCTGCCAGTACCGCGCCTGGGCGGCCAGGGCCTGCCATCGCGAGCCGGCAGCCAACCCCACGACCTCGAAATCATCCGCCAGGTGCGAGATGACCTCGAGCGTGTTCCTTCCGATGGAACCGGTGGAGCCCAGGATAACGATTCGTTGCTTCATGGTATTGCGCGGCAGCGGTCTCCGGCCGGCCGGAGCCCTATCATCCTATGTCCGATGGGCGAGAGGGACAACCCGGTATCGATGGATCGCGTTGTCGCAGGTGCTGGCAAACCCTATAATCGCCGCCCGGCAGGGTTTCCTGCGTCACGCCATGAGCCAATGGCTGAAACGCTCCTGCAAACGAGCAAGTTCTCCGTCGAGCGACGAGTCGTGCCACTGCCGGATGGCGGCGTCTGCGAACGCGAGGTTGTCGTCCATCCCGGTGCCGCGGTCGTCCTGCCCATCCTGGAGGATGGCTCGATCGTCATGATCCGCAACACGCGGTTCAGCGTGGGGCGGACACTGCTGGAGCTGCCGGCCGGCACGCTGGAACCGGGGGAGCCGCCGATAAGCTGCGCCGCCCGCGAGTTGGAAGAGGAGACTGGTTACCGGGCGGAGCAGATCGAGCCGTTGTGCGAGTTTTACACGTCGCCGGGCATCTGCAATGAGCGGATGTATGCCTTTACGGCACGCGGGCTTACACGTGTGGGACAGCGACTGGAGAAGACCGAGAAGATCCATGTCCACATCGTGCCTGAGGACAACATCAGACAAATGCTGGTGGAACGGTCAATCGAGGACGGCAAGACTATAGCAGTGGTCGGCATCTACCTTTTAGCGCGGTCGAACCAAGCCGCGCCGGCCACAAGAGAGGATGTTTCATGAGCTGGCAGGATCGCGAATACGCTCGCGAAGACTACACGGGCGGTGGTGGTCGCCCCCACTATTACGGGTCCGGCATACACGCGATGGACCTGGTGACCAAGATCATCATCGCCAACGTCATCGTGTATGCCATCATGAACATGGGTCTGCTGGGCGAGCGGGCGGCTCGCCTGGTCGAAGTGTTCGGCATCATGCAGGCCGATGCGGTGATGCATGGGCAGGTCTGGCGGCTGTTCACGGCCACCTACATGCACGCCGGCTTCATGCACATCTTCTTCAATATGCTCGTGCTGTACTTTTTCGGGCCGCTGCTCGAGCGTCAGTGGGGGGGTAAGCAATTCTTCATCGTCTACACCCTCGGTGGAATCGTTGGTAACGTGATCCTGACCGCCGCGGGAGCGCTCAACATCATCCGGCCGGACGTCTTCGGCCTGGGGGCGTCGGGCAGCATCATGGGGATCATCGGGGCCGCGGCGATCTACTACCCCAACGCCGAGGTCCTGGTCTATTTCCTGCTTCCTGTTCGTCTGCGGACGGTCGTCATCGTCTACGTGCTTTGGTTTGTCTATAACATCTACACCGGCGGGCCGAACTATGGTGGCGACATCTGCCACCTGGGTGGCCTGATCGTGGGGATGTGGTGGGCGAAGTCCGGCGGGTTTGCCTGGGCCGGCGGCGGACAGAAGTTTCGCGCGACGCGATCCTTTACCTCGCGGCTGAAAGAGCGCGTGGCCGACTGGCGTGCCAAGGGATCGCAGGGTTCGTCCTTCAGGGACTACGTCCAGCAGCGCAAAGTGGACGCCGAGACCGTGGACCGCATCCTGGCCAAGGTCTACGACCGGGGGGTGCACAGCCTCACGCCGGAGGAGCGGAAGGCGCTGACCGAGGCGAGCGAGCGCATGAAGAAGGACGATGCCAAACACAGCCGGAGCAATCGCCTCTAGCGATCGTGCCGGTCGGGGCCGGAAGAGTGGGCGGGGCTCCTGCGCGGGTGTAATAATGCCGCGGAGTGCTCAGGAGCCTTCGCGGGGTGGATGCGATGAGCTACGAATCCAATGCCAAAGACAACCCGATCACGTGGTCGTTCCCGATCGGGCGGCTGTTTGGAATCACGATTCGCATCCACGTGCTGTTCGTCTTCGGCGTCGTGTTTCTGCTGGCCCTGGCGATGAAAGACGCGCCGGCGGGCGCCGCCGTGCAGACCATCACGATCAGCCTCCTGTCTATTGCGATTCTTTTCGGCAGCGTTCTGCTTCACGAGTTCGGCCACTGCTGGGGAGCGCGAAAGACGGGCGGCTCGGCGAATGAGATTCTCATGTGGCCGCTGGGGGGCCTGGCAACGGTCGCGCCGCCACACACACCGAAAGCGAACGCCATCACGACCATCGCGGGCCCAATGGTCAACGTGCTCATCTGTGCCGCGGCGGCGACCGCCCTCTCGCTGCTCTACGGCGCCTCGGCGATTCCGTGGAACCCGGTACGGGCACTCTACGTCGACCCCGGCGCCGGCCTGCTGCGAATGACGCTGCACATCGCGTTCGCCCTCAACCTCATCCTGTTCCTGTTCAACGTGCTGCTGCCGATGTACCCGCTGGACGGCGGACGTCTCCTGCACGCCGCCCTGTGGCACCACAAGGGCTACCGGCAAGCGACGATGACGGCCACGTTCGTCGGGATGGTCGGAGCGATCGTGCTCGGGGTCGTGGGGATTTTCGCCGGCACGTTTCTGCTGATCTTCATCGCGATCTTCGGTTACGTCACGTGCTTCTACGACCGGCAACGGGCCAAGATGCTCGACGACGGTATCGGCGAAATGGGATATGACTTCTCTCAGGGGTACACTTCACTCGGCGAGCCGTTGGATCCCGAAAAGCACCGTCCTGGCCGAATCGCTCGCTGGCGCGTCGCCCGGGCGCGGGCCCGAGAGATCAAGGAGGCCGAACGTCGCGAGGCGACGCAACGCCAGGTCGACGAAATCCTCAAGAAAGTCCACGATCAGGGGCTGAGCTCTTTGACGGCCGCGGAACGCCGCGTCCTCGAAAAGGAAACGGAGCGCCAGCGAACCACTCCCGGCTAGGACATGGGTCAACCGACGCAGGGCTGGCCCGGTCTGGCGCAGCGAAGCGCAGCCAGGTCGTGATGTGCTGAGCGGGGCTGAGCTGAAGGGGGCAGCGATCGCGAACCATCCACGGCCTGTCCCTCTGGGCCAGACCGTGCCACCCGCGATCTTTCGCCTATTACCTGATACCGGCCGTTCCAAGTCCATCGCCGATGCGGCCCTCAGGGGCGCCAGCGATATAATGCGCGCCGCGCGGTTACACAGTTTGCCGGGGGGCCAGGCGACGCCGGTGTCCATCATCGAAACGGAAAAGCTGACCAAGCGTTACGGGCGACGCGTGGGCGTCGAAGCGCTCGATCTGCGCGTGGGTGAAGGCACTGTCCACGGATTCCTCGGCCCCAACGGATCAGGAAAGACGACGACGATCCGCCTGCTGCTCGGATTGATGCGGTCGTCGGCCGGCCGGGCGAAGATCTTTGGCCGCGACTGCTGGCGCGACGCGCACGTCATCAAGCGGGAGGTCGGCTACCTGCCGGGCGATCTGCGCCTCTACTCCTGGCTGACCGGCCGATCTGCGCTGCGTCTGTTCTCCACGATTCGCAAGAGGGACATCAGGCGGCAAGGCGCGCAGCTCGCGGAAGAGTTCGAGCTCGAATTGAACGTGCGGGCACGATTCATGTCGCGCGGTATGCGACAGAAACTCGGGCTGATCCTCGCGCTGGCACACGAACCGAGGCTGCTCGTTCTCGATGAACCGACGACCGCTCTCGATCCGATCATGCAGGATCGACTGAACGGCCGGCTCCGGCGGATGTCCGCCGCCGGTCACACGGTTTTCTTCTCCAGCCACACGCTAAGCGAAGTCGAGCAGCTTTGCGACCGCGTCGCGATTCTTCGCGAAGGCAGGCTGATCACGGACGAGGCCCTTGACGACCTACGCGCCCGGGCTCGCCGCGAGGTCATCATCCGCTGGCAGCCCGACCATGAGCCGGCGCCGGGCGTCGCCCCAGCTTTCCTCACTCTGGTCGACGCCCAGAAAGGTGAATGGCGGTGCACGCTGAGCGGCAACGCGGACCGACTCGTTCAATGGCTCGCCGATCGCCCGGTGGGTGACGTGAGCATCGGCCGGCCGGACCTGGAAACCATCTTCCGCGACTACTACAGCCGCATGGAGGCGCTATGAACCGCGGCATTGCGTTGAAAGCGGCTCGGGAAGCGCTCGGCGTAACGATCGCGTTCGCCATCGCGGCCATGGTGTTCGAGGGCCTTCTTGCTGCGATTCTGCCCGTGGTGCCCGAGCAGATCACCGAGCAGTGGCTTCAGATCGGCTTCGTCCAGAAAATCTTCCAGGGTCTGCTCGGGACGAAGGTGGGCAATCTGACCACGAGCACCGCGTTGACGGCCATCGCCTGGGTGCACCCGATGGTCTTGACCATCTTCTGGGCGCACGCGATCACGCAATGCACGCAGATACCAGCCGGCGAGATTGACCACGGCACGATCGACCTCCTCGGCAGCCTGCCCGTCTCCCGGCTCGGCCTGTTCACCAGCACGTTCCTCGTCTGGTTGCTGGACGGCGTGGTGCTGGTCATCGCGGCCATGGCCGGCCACCTTATCGGTCAGCAGTTCGCCCCCCACGCGGACCGTTCCGGCTGGGCGGAACTGGCCCCCGTCCTAGTCAACCTGTACGTCCTGTATGCCGCCGTCTGCGGCCTCGCCGCGCTGTCTTCCGTGGCGAGCGATCGACGCGGTCGGGCGGTGGCGGCCGTGTTCGGTGTGCTGATTGGGATGTACGTTCTGAACTTTCTCGCCCAACTGTGGGAGCCGGCGCGGTCGGTGTCTTTCCTGAGCGTACTTTACTACTATCGGCCGCTGGACGTACTGCGCGAGGGCGTCTGGCCGGCAAGGGACCTCATTGTTCTGGGCGCTGCCGGCGCGGTCACCTGGGTCGTGGCGGCCGTCGTCTTCAGCCGGCGCGACATCCGGACGGTTTGAGAGTTCGGCGTATCACCGTCGATCCGGCCATGGTAAGATCGAGTTGGTCATGTCCAACCTCATGGACTGGGATCGGACAGTTGCGTCGGACCTGCCCTGCGGGTATTGCGGCTATAACCTCCGCGGATTGGAATCCCCGGGCATCTGTCCGGAGTGTGGCTCCCCGTTCATCGCATCTCCCCCGCCGGACGCCTGCGATCGAGTTCGCGAAAGCCAATTGCGACGGCGCGCGCTCACGCGAGCCCTGTGGATTCACGTCATCGCCGCTTCAGTTTGCACCGTTGCTTTTGCCATCCCCCTGGTGCTGTATGACCGCCTCTGGACCAGCGGGATGGCAGGCGACCCGTCTGTCCCGCTGCTGATGCTCGGTCCTCTCTTTGGAATTGTCCTTGGTCTGGCGATTGTGATTCAAGTTGCCGCCGATCATCGTCGCCTCCGTTGGGGCCGCAGGTTGTTTTTTGTCCTCGTGGCTCTCTTCGCGATGATACCCTATGTATACGTGCTCGCGCGCTGCTGGTTCGCGCGCTGATGTGAGTCACGTGAGAGCGGCATGATCGGCCGCAGAGCGCGACCGATTCCCATCAGATCGAACCGCACAATGCGGACCTGTTCTGTCGCCGTCACATCTCGTGGAACGGAATGCAAACGCCGGAGAGAACGGGCCGGGAACGTGCTCGCCGTCCTTCAGGCGGCGGCCCGTCCGATACACAAACAGAGAAGTCCACTGCCGCCACGATCGACGTATTCGCCCGAATCAAAAGTGCCGGCGGCACGGCATCACTGAATCGTATACTTCGCCTGATACATCCCATTGTCTCGTCAGGCGCGTGGCAGAGGCAGGCACGAGGACGCGAATGAAGCGAGCGAAGTTCGAGAGGTTCATGGACCGGGCGCGAGAGCTGCCGACGCTCCCCGTCGTGGCCCAGAAGGCGCTGGAGGTGATTCACCGCGACCGATCGAGCGCCGCGGAGCTGTGCCGGTTCATGGAGCACGATCCCGTGCTGGCGGCTCGCGCGCTGCGCCTGGCGAACACAGCGTACTATCGGATGCCCGGGACGCAGGAAGTGGAGGACCTTCATCGCGCCGTGATCGTCCTTGGCTTCATGAATATCCGCAACATCGTTCTGACCGCGTGCCTGCAGAGTCTTTACAAGCCGGAGTTCCGCACGAACCACTTCAGCGCGCGCGACCTTTGGGTGCACAGCATCGCCGTGGCCGTTATCAGCCGGATCCTCGCCGACGAGTTGGCCCCCGAACTGGGCGAGCAGGCGTTCCTGGCCGGACTGGTGCATGACGTCGGCATGATCGTCGAGTGGAATCTTTTTCCCGATCGCTTTCCGCACGCACTGAACCGGTTCCACGGCACGGGCATTGACATACTCACGGCCGAGAAAGAGGCTCTCGGTTTCGATCATGCTGTCGCAGGCGCGAGCATCATGCGTCGCTGGGGAATACCCAAGTCGATACGCGATGCCGCCGCCCGGCACCACCGGCCGCGGCCGGCATCGGGGTCCAACGGCGCGCTGTGCAACATCGTCCAGGCCGCCGAACGAATCGCCTGCGAGCGTGGCGACGGCTTCTTCGACAACACGGATCGAGAGGTGCCGGTCGAAAACGTGCTCAAGCAGCTCGGCCTCAGGGGCGACGCCTATCGCGACATCATCGACCGAACGACTGCGGAGCTTCACCAGGCCAAAGATCTGCTGACGCCGTAACAAACACAGCAGGCGGAGCGGCTACAGGACCAGGGCGATTGCGTCCAGCGGTTCGAGGTTGAACACCAGCCGGCCCCGATGCCAGCGCGGAACCACCGCCTTGCCGGACTGTACGAGCACTTCCGGCGCCGGCAGCGTCCTTGCCAAGCGTCCGATCGCGCCCATGGCCGTCTTGCGCAAGTCCACGTTCGCCAGCATGAGCAACGTCCCCCCGCCGCGCTTCAAACGGTAACCCGTGGCCAGTATGCGCGACGTGTCGCCGCTGACCTTCGGCGGGAAGTATGCGCGGCCGTCGGTCAGGGCGTCGAGGTATTTGCTCCGCGCGATCCCCGCCGTGGCGATCAGGTCGATCATCCGCTTCGCGCCGGCGTTGTCCCAGTGCAGGGCGAACCGATCGAAGAACGCGAGCTTGCCATACTGGGGATCGTCCTTCTTCAGCGCGTGGCGGTCGGACGGCTTGCTGTCCAGCCCGAGGTTCATCGGCTGCCGCTCGAGAACTTCGAGGCCGCTGTTGATCATGGGCACGGCGTTGGGCAGGAAGTCATTGACGACAATCGCCTGCCGCGCGAACTTGCGCCCCCCCTTTCGGGTGACGGCGCGCGGCGTATCCGGCGTCTCGGCTGCGGCCATGATCGGGACTTTCAGCTTCGGCAGCTTGACGAGCAGTTCGTGCATGGCGCCCTCGCTGCTGCGCGGCTGCATCCACCACGTCGGCCCGATGATGATGTTGTACCCCGCCTTGGACAGGCGGGCGTGATTGTCCGTGCCCAGGTCCTCGGCCAGGAAGCAGAGGTCGGCGTCCTTGCGCCGCGGCCGCTCGAGGATCATGCGCTCCAGCTCGTTCGGCAGGGCATGGGCCATGTCCACCCGCGCGCCGTCGATGCCGAAGCTCTGATAGAACGGGATGATATTCGCCAGCTTGTTCCACAGCGCCCGCATCGGGCGACGGCCTTCGAACAGGCTGGCTTTTGCCGTGTCGTAGAGCACGTACGGCGGCTGCTTGCCGGGTTCGGGCAGATGCTTCGCCGACTCGACGGGATGATCCTCGAACAGACGCAGGTATGTGACGTCGCTCCAGGGCGGCTGCGTGTCGTTAATCACGTCGGAAAAACCGGGTGGCGTGACAACGCCGAAGTGCTGAGCCGTCTCGGCCAGCAGATTCTTCAGCGGATGCGACTTCGCCCTGGTGACGAAGTTCGCCCACTTTTGTGGCTGGGTCATGCTCGGGGCAAAGCGAAACTTGCGCAGGTGCTCCCGGACCGCGGGCACGTCGTAGACTTCATCGAGCCGGCCGGGAATCGGATTGTAGTAGTCCACGCCCGGCAGCCGCGGCGCCATGTAATCGCGCTCGAACTGGCGGCCGATCCAGTAGAACCATTCCGGATAATCGAGTATCCAGTCGCAGTCGCGGGCCGCGGTTCGCGGCGCCACGTCGAGCATGACGCGCATGCCGAGCCGGTGCGCGCACTCCACCAGGAGGCGGAATTGTTCGGCAATGTCGCCGACGGTCTTTTCGAGCAGCGGATCGCCCTGGTCGGGATCGAACTCGAAGAAGTTTTTCGCCGAGTAGGGGCAACCGAGTTCGCCCTTGCGAAACAAACGGCTCACCTTGACCACGGGCAGCGTGTACAGCACGTCGACGCCCAGGCGGGCGAGATGAGGGAGCAATAGAATCGACTTGGAAAACGTGCCGAGCTCGTTGGGTCCGCGCGTGCTCAGCCGGCCGTCGCCGTTATGGTCCCAAGCCGTGCTCGTTCGCACCATCGTGCCGTAGAGCCTTGACCGGCGAATCCAGTCGCCGCCGCGTCGCGTCCGGCGAGCGTCCCTCACGCATCCTTTCGCCAGGGCCCGTACCTGCTGAATGGACGACGGGCTTCGTCGCGCGAAACGCGGCCGCGCCGGCCCCTGGGCGCGAATCCACGCGATGCACTCCGCCAGGTAGTCGCCCGGATCGACGACAATTTCGCGATCGACCGTCTCGACCTTGCCGTTGTAGCCCCAGCAGTTCCAGACGGCCGGTATTCGATATGCCGTTCGCGAAGCGCGGCGCGGGCGGACGCTCTTCGACGAGCACTTTCGACGGGCCATGTTCCACCTCAATCGTGACCGCAGCGATCACCTGGGCCGCGCCGCCAGCAGGCGCAACCGCCGGGTTACTGCGCCATCATGATGCCCGAGTGGGCCGGTAGCTCGACACGTCCCGCCGCGACGCCCAGCACGTCGATGCCCGCCCGATCCGCATCGGCATAGATCATCCATTCGCCGGCCGGCAGATCGAACGCCTTCGGCTCGCTCTCGCCGTTGAGCAGAATGAGAATCCGGCCGGCCGGTTCGCCCGGCACGCCGGCGGAGTCAATCAGACACACGATGCTCTTTTCATGGGGCGGCTGCGGGAAGGTCATCCGCTTGTGCACCTCGTCGCGCGTTTGCAGGCGCAGGGCGGGATGCGCCTTGCGCAGCGAGATCATTCCTCGATGATACTCGAACACGTCGCGGTGCTCGCGCTTCAGCTCGAGCCGGTTGATCTCATCCGGCAGGTTGTAGCTGTTGTGCGCCCCGCCTTTCGTGCGACAGTATTCCTGCCCGGCGTGCACGAACGGCATTCCCTGCGCCGTAAACAGGATCAGCGCCCCGAAGCGCATCATGCGCTGGTGCATCTCCAGCGATGCGTCCGGCGTGCATTGCAGAATCTTGTCCCACGCGGTCAGGTTGTCGTGCGCTTCGAAGTAGTTGACGGAATCAACCGGGTCTCGGGACCAGTCATCGATTCCGCCCTTCAACCCGTTGATCACGCCCCAGACCCGGTCGCCGGCCTCGATGAAGCCGGGCGCCCCGCCGTCGCGGTCGCCCTTGATCGCATCGCGAAAACCGTCGCTGAACGCGCCGATCCCGGTGCCGGCGACCTGCTGCTTGTCGGTGATCGGCTTCAGCGGCGTCGAGCCGCCGGTCCATGGTTCGCCGTAAAGGAGGATGCCGGGATGTATCTTCGAGAGTTCCTCGTGCGCCATCCGCATCGTCGTACCGTCGATCAGGCCCATGAGATCGAAGCGAAAACCGTCAACCTCGTACTCCTCTACCCAGAAGCGCAGCGAGTCGAGAATGAACTTCCTCGCCATGGGGTGCTCGGACGCGAACTCGTTCCCGCAGCCCGAACCGTTGGACATGTTGCCGGCATCGGTGAGGCGATAGTAGTACTCCGGCACCAGCTTCTCAAACGGCGCCCAGCCCGCGGTATGGTTGTAGACAACGTCGAGAATCACTCCGATCCCGTGGTCGTGAAGCGCCTTGATCGCCTCTTTCAGCTCCCGGATCTTGGCGGGCCCATAGGGGTCCGACGCGTACCAGCCGTCGGGCGAGTTGAAGTGCACGGGCATGTAGCCCCAGTTGTACGGGTCGCCGGCCGTCTCCTCGTTGTCGAAGTCCTGAATGGGCATGATCTGCACGTGCGTAACGCCCATCTCGACGAGATGATCCAGCCCCGTCTTCGTCGATGGGTCACCCGGTACGTGCGTTCCCGTCTCGGTCAAGCCGAGATACTTGCCCTTGTGCTGGATGCCGGAGGTGTCGGCGATGGTGAAGTCACGAATGTGCAGCTCGTAAACGACCGCGTCGGCGGGCGACATCGGTCCGTTGTACTTGTAATCGCGAAAGCCTTCGGGATCGGTCTTCGACAGGTCGACGATCAGCGATCGTGTCTTGCGCGCCTGCGTGCAGGTCGCGTAGACGTCGGTGATCTCCTCCTGAGGGTCGAAGCCCTGACCGCCCAGCCGGTACGCGTAGTACTTGCCCGCCAGATCGCCCTCGACCGTGACGGACCACACGCCCTTGTCGTTGACGGTCATCGGCTGCGCCATGGTTCCTTCATCGCCTTCGAGCGTGTCGGCGACGACCACCCAGGCCTGCGTCGCTCCCGGCGCGAAGACGCGAAACGTCGTGCTGGCCGGCGTGTAGTTCGCGCCCAGCCTGGCGTCGGCGTCGTAGAAGCGCGCCGGGTCCATCACGATGTGACCGATGCGCACGTGCTGCGGGCCGAAACCGTCAACGTCCAGCACGTACGACTTGCCCGGATACACCAGCAGGTCGTCCGTCTCCACCGAGTACACGGCGCAGCGATCGCCGCGATGACGGAACGGCCACACCGCCTTGACGTGCAGTTGCTCACCGTCCTCCGTCGTCAGCTTGAACTTGTCCGGCGTCCAATCGCCAACCGGCAGCCGATGCGAGAACCGCACCGTGAGGTGATGGTCGGCATCCAGCGTCACCAATCTCACTTTCGGTGTCACGTCGGGTTCCTCTGTGTGAATCCGGTTGTCATCCTGGACAATATAGACGTCGTCGCCCATCGACGGACGCCACATCCGATCGCCTCCGTCCTTGTACTGCCAATCGGCGTTTCGTCGAGGCACGAGCCCCACGGCGTCGCCCCGATCCCCGTACAGCCCTGTATCGATCTGGAACACGAGCCCGAAGGCGTCGCGCCCGACCGGCAGCAGTTCGTTCTCCTTCGGCGCGCGGTGCAGATGCTCGTCCCACGTCCACAGGCTCATGTTGTGGTAGAGGTCGTCCGTGCGGTGGTAGTGGACGGTGAGCAGGTCGCCGGCGTTGCCGACAGTCCTTCGCTGCCACTCGGCCGCCGTGACTTGAACACGCCACTGTCCATCAGAGTGTCCGATGCGCGTCCGGGCGAAGGTGTCGCCGACGCTGGGCACGTAAGATTCGAGCGTGTCGGCATTTGAGCAGAGCCACGCGTCCGCCGGCGCGTCGCCCTCAAGAGCTGACGCCGGCACCGTCGCCGTGAATTCGAGACAATCACTGGCGGCGCTGCCTGACCTGCGACCTTCGCGCTGCCCGCTGGCCACTTCCAGGCCGGCCCGCCGAATCCCCCAGCAGAGCGGTCTCGCGAGGACGTCGCCGGTCGCGCAGACTTTGAAACGGACTTCGACATCGGCGGCTTGGGCGGCCGGCAGGGCCGTCACGAACGCGCAGGCAAGCGCCGCGATGTAGAGCCTGCGTCGAGTTGCCGAAATCACCGTGATCTCCGCCCGCTTGGGGCAATCCCTCAGCCGCCGAGTCGGTTCAGACCCCTCATTCTATAGCACGATCACGCCACGAGGCCAATGGAGCGTCACTCGGGTCTTGGCGCTCGCGAACGAGCGAACCAATGCCTATGATGCTGCCCATCGGAATCGAACAAACCGCAGAGACGGAGCCTGTGATATGGCCAGGAGTGCCCGCCGAGCCGCAGCCCCGACCGCAAAGGCCGATCCGTTCAACCAACTGAGTGCAATCGCCAGCAATCTGTGGTGGTCCTGGAGCGCCGACGCCAGAGAGCTGTTCGAGCGCGCGGGCGCCCGGCAGTTTGCGGCGTCCAACAACAATCCGATCGTTGTGCTGCGTAAGCTGTCTGCCGCCAGAAAGAGGATGCTCCTCACAGACGACCAATTCGTCCGGGATGCCGGCCGCGTTTACGCCGAGCTCCAGCGCTACACACGGGAGCGGACCTGGTTCGGGCAGAAATACGGCAAGAGGAAGTTCGGCAACACCGTCTACTTCTGCATGGAGTACGCCGTTCACGAGTCGCTGCCGCTTTACGCCGGTGGGCTCGGCGTCCTGGCCGGCGATCACCTCAAGTCCGCCAGCGACCTGGGGCTGCCCTTCATCGCCATCGGCATCTTCTGGAAGAAGGGCTACACACGCCAGCGCATCGACCGGGCCGGCCGCCAGGTGGACCGCTTCCCCGCCCTGCAGCTTGCCGACACGCCGCTTGCGGAGGTCGCGACGCCGGCCGGCCGCCCGTTGCGGCTCAGGCTCCGGATGGACGGCGAGACCGTCGTCGCCCGCGCCCTCAAGATGACGGTCGGACGGATCCCGCTGTACCTTCTCGACACGGACATCCCGAACAACAGCGCGAAGAACCGCCGCCTCACCCACGTGCTCTACAGCGGCGATCGCGACACGCGCATCCGGCAGGAAATCCTCCTCGGAATCGGCGGGTGGCGTTTGCTCGAGGCGCTCAAAATCCCCGTCGCCGCCTGCCATCTCAACGAGGGGCACGCCGCGTTCCTGAACCTCGAACGGATCGCCAAGCGGATGAAGTCCCACCGGGTGGGCTACGACGAGGCCGCCCGCTACGTTACCGACACGAGCATCTTCACGACCCATACGCCCGTGCCCGCCGGCAACGAGGAGTTCGACCCCGAGCTCGTCGATCGCTACCTCAAGCCCTACCTTCGACTGCTCAAGCTCAGCCACGATGAGTTTCAGCAACTTGGCCGGACCCGCGTGGGGGAGGACAGCCATTCGTTCGGTATGACACCGCTCGCCCTGCGGACGTCGCGATATGCGAACGGCGTCGCCGAGCTTCACGGCCGGATCGCCCGCAGCATGTGGCAGCCGCTTTACAAGACCAAGCAGGTCGCGAAAGTGCCGATCGGCCACGTCACCAACGGGATCCACATTCGCACGTGGCTTCACCCGCGCATGGCTGAGCTGTTCGAAGAGTACCTCGGCCCCGACTGGCCCGATCGCCAGGATCGATCGGCGCTGTGGAGCCGCTGCGACCGCGTTCCCGACAAACGCCTTTGGGAGCTCCACTGCGATCTCAAACGCGAGCTGATCGCGTTCTGTCGCGAACGGCTCGGCGCCCAGCTTCGCCGGTCGCCGGTACCCGGGCTCAAGCAGTCGGACGTAAAGGACATTCTGAACGAAGGGGCTCTCACCATCGGGTTCGCCCGGCGCTTCGCGCCCTACAAGCGGGCCACGCTGGTGTTTTCGGATCCTGGCCGGTTCGCGAAGCTACTCAACAATCGCGACATGCCGGTGCAGATCATCTTCGCCGGCAAAGCGCACCCGGCCGACGTTGGCGGCAAGGCCATCATTCGACAGCTCATTGCCTTCTCGCGGATGCCGCAGTTCCGCAGGCGCGTCGTTTTCATCGAGGACTATGACATGGACGTGGCGCGGCACATGGTGGCCGGCGTCGATATCTGGCTGAACAACCCGGAGCGCCCGCGGGAAGCGAGCGGCACGAGCGGCATGAAGCCGGCCGTCCACGGCGGGCTCAACGTCAGCATTCTCGACGGCTGGTGGCCGGAGGGCTACAACCGTCGCAACGGCTGGGCCATCGGCACGGGAAAAGACCACGACGGCACCAGGGCCGCCGACAGCCGAGACGCCCGGGAGCTCTATCGCGTGCTGGAGCGCGACGTCGTTCCGCTTTACTTCAATCGCGCCGCCAAGGACCGGCCGACCCG
>JBECKQ010000206.1:0-2846 GCA_040235375.1 Phycisphaerae bacterium
CATGCCCGCCGACGAGCTCGAAGACTTCGTCATCGTCAAAAGCGACGGCTGGCCCACGTATCACTTCGCCTGCGTCGTGGACGACGCCATGATGAACGTCAGCCACGTGCTCCGCGGCCAGGAGCACCTGATGAACACACCCAAGCACATCGCCCTGCAAGAGGCGCTCGGCTTTGCCACGCCGCGCTACGCCCACCTGCCCGTCATCTTCAACATGGACGGCAGCAAGATGAGCAAGCGCGACAAGGAGAAGGCCATCGCCAGGGGCGAGCAGCCGCCGGAGATCGACGTGCACGATTTTCGTGCCGCCGGCTACCTGCCGGAGGCGCTGATCAACTTCGTCTCGCTGCTGGGCTGGTCGCCCGGCGGCGACGTCGAGCAACTGACCATCGAGGAGACGATCACGCGGTTCGAGGTGGCCTCGATCGGCCGGGGAAACGCCCGGTTCGATCGCGAGAAGCTGCTCGCGTTCAACACCGACTGGGCGGCGCGGCTGGGCGAGGATCGGCTGCTCGAAGCGTTGAAGGATTACCTGCGCGTCAGCGGTTCGCCGATGGCCGGCGCCGCGGACGATCAGCTTCGCTGGGTCCTGCGCTCTTGCGCCGGCTTCCGCACGTTTCGCGACGTGGAGAACAAGGCCGGCTTCCTTTTTGTGGACGACGCGGCGATCCGCTACGACGAGAAGGCCGTGAAGAAGGTTCTCGCCAAGGGCGACGGGCAGGGCTATGCCATGCTCGAGCGGCTCGCCCCGCTGCTGCAAACCGTCGAGCCGTGGGACGCGGCCACGCTGGAAAAAACGCTGGAAGACGTCTGCCAGCAGCAGGACGTGAAGCTCGGGGCCGTCGCCCAGCCGCTGCGCGTGGCGATCAGCGGCGGCACCGTGAGTCCGGGGATACACGAAACGCTGGAGATGCTCGGGCGCGAACGAACGCTTCGCCGCGTCAAGAGTGCGCTTGCCAACCGGGAGACCGTATAACAAATGTCATTGCTTGTCACCGGAAGTATCGGGATCGACACGGTCATTACGCCGCACGGCCAGGCCGACGAAGTGCTCGGCGGGTCCGCGGTTTACTTCTCCTTTGCGGCCCGGCATTACACGCCGGTCCGCCTGGTGGCGGTCGTGGGCGAGGATTTCCCCCCTGCCTTTCGCGACGTTCTCGCCTCCGCCGGCATCGACCTGGCCGGCCTCGAGACGCGCGCCGGCAGCAAGACGTTCCGTTGGACCGGCAAGTACACGGAGGACATGAACAATCGCGACACGCTCGCGGTCGAGCTGAACGTGCTGGCGGAAACGGGGGCGAAGGTGCCGCCGGCGTACGCGGACACGCAGTACGTCTTTCTGGCCAATACGCACCCGGCGCAGCAGCTCCAGTTGCGGTCCGCGGTTCCCGACGCTCGGCTGGTCGTGTGCGACACGATGGACCTGTGGATCGAGACGGCCCGCGACGATCTGATGCGGACGTTCGCCGCGGTGGACGGTGTGATCATCAACGATGGCGAGGCCCGGCAGCTCACCGGCCGGCAGAATCTCATTGCCGCCGGCGAGGACATTCTGAAGATGGGCCCGCGCTTCGCCATCATCAAGAAAGGCGAGCACGGCTGCATGCTGGTGACGCCGCAGTCGGTAACCAGCATGCCCGCCTGGCCGACCAAGGACGTGAAGGACCCCACCGGCGCGGGCGACAGCTTCGCCGGCGGCGTGCTCGGCTACCTGGCCACGCAGGAAAAGCACGACGACGCGGCGCTTCGCCGCAGCCTGGTGCACGGCACGGTCGCCGCATCGTTCACCATCGAGGATTTCTCGCTGCGGCGCGTCCGCAACCTGGAAAAGAAGGAGATCGACGACCGCGTGGACAAGCTGATCCACATGCTGCGGATCGAGTAGGCTGGCAACAGCCCCGAAACTAATGCGGCGCCCCGACGATGAGCCGACGGCCAGTCCGAGCCGCGCCCGTAAGGAAGCGGACCAATGCGGCAACCTCGCGATCAGCCGGCGGCCAGTCCGAGCCGCGCCCGTCAGGAAGCGGACTAATGCGGCGCTCTGGCGACAAGCCGACAAGGCTGCCCAATGGAGCAACCAGACCGTGCGTCTCTTCGTAGCAATCGAACTCGATGAAGCAATCAAAAAGATGCTCGCGCGCGCCCAGCGCTCGCTGTCGCAGTTCGACCGCGCCGTCCGCTGGGTTGCCGCGCCGCAGATGCACCTGACCTTGAAATTCCTCGGCGAGGTGCCGGACGATCGCGTCGCGGATATCCACGCAGCGCTCGACCTGGCCGTCGCCGACTGCGAACCGTTTGAAGTTGCGACCACGGCCGCCGGTTGCTTCCCGCCCGGCGGCCGCGTCCGCACCGTCTGGGTCGGCCTTGGCGATGCCTCGGGGATGCTGGCCAGGTGCCAGTCGAAGGTAGAGGATGCGTTGGCGGCCGCCGGCTTTCCACCGGAAGATCGGGCCTTCTCCGCGCATCTGACACTCGGCCGCGTAAAGAACGACGACTCGCGCGGCAAGCTGCGCGAATCCGTGACCGGGCTGAAAACCGCAGCGGTCAGCCAGCAGGTGGAAACCATCCGCCTGACGCAGTCCGAGTTGTCGTCGAAAGGCCCGACCTACACGGTGCTGGGAGAGCACCGCCTCGGCGGATAGGTGAAACAAAGGCGGCGCGGCCGTCACAACCCGCGCACTTTCCTGATACCAACCGGAGAAACGGGATGAGCACAGAGCAGGACACGAGAAAAAAAGACGCCCTCGACCGTGCCCTACAGCAAATCGAAAAATCGTACGGCAAAGGCGCAATCATGAATCTCGACAAGATGGAGACGGTCAAAGACGGCATCTCCACCGGTTCGC
>JBECKQ010000365.1:0-3265 GCA_040235375.1 Phycisphaerae bacterium
GCACGGGGGCGCGTGACCTGACGTATCTCGACTTGCGGGTCTACGGCAACGGCGGCGGCGCGTTTGACGTGACGGTAAGCTTGTACGACGCCTGCCCCGGCGCCGGCGGCACGGCCATCCCCGGCACGACGTTCACGTTCACCGGCGTCCCCGACGACGGCTTCGTCTACACGTTGGTCGTTGATCCTGTCGATCCCCCGGTGACGATCCCCGACACGGTGTGGATGGTCGCAACGTTCAGCACGCCGCAGTCCGGCTGGATCATCGCGGAGGAGGCCGAGACCGGCTTCACCGCGGACCTCTACGGCAAGAACGCCCCGCCGTGGGGCTGCAACTACTACTTCGGCGGCTCGCCGTATGCGGGGATGTGGGCGAACTTGAGGTGTGTGGCAGGCGACAGCAAATCGCGCTCTGGCGCTACGGGGCCTGTCCTTCGCGTCGAAGCGATCCCGCCGGCCGCGATGATCCAAGCGGTGGAAGCGTCCCATGAACATTAGCAGACAGCGGAACGGCGGGTTGCCTTTCAACCCGCAATCCGAAATCCGCAATCCGAAATGGGGTGCCGGCCTCTGGGCCAACCTCGTCTGCCAGAAGGGCGCGTCGAAGCGCCTGCCCGCGGACGGCAGCCAGCCGGTCCTGCGCATGGAGCGCATCGAAGCGCCCGAAGCGATCGAGGCCGTCGAAGCGTCGCCCGAACGTTGACGGACAGCGAAGCGCCGCAGCCGATAGCGGACCTGTCCTTGACGGGGCGCCCTTGACACGCCGCCGGCCGCGTGGCGGCCAAACGCCCAAGGCGTGCGGCGTAGCCGCGGCGGCGAGTCAAGGGTGTCAAGGATTGCGGAATGAAGAAGAGGTGCGCGATCCGTGACGGCCATGTTGGCGTGAGACATGACCCGAGCGGCCCGAGATGAGAAACGCTCGCCTCGGGCCTCTCTTTTCATTCTGCAACCGAAATCGGCATGCCGCTTCGGTGCCGCGCGTGAATTGCCGCGATACACCCGAAGCCATCGACGCCGTCGAGTCGTCCTCCGACCATTGACGGACAACGAAGCGCCACCGCGCCGCCCGCTCCGCAATCCAACCTGCCCTTGACGCCGGCGCCCTTGACACGCCGCGGCTCGCTCAGCGAGCCCCTTCGAATCCCGTCCGGGACGCGGTCGGCGAGTCAAGGGCGTCGCCCGCAAGTGTCGGCGTCTGCTGCACTGCGCTCCGTTGCCAGCTTAATTCCAAGCCGTTTTAAGTTATAATACTGTGATGGGGCGTTAGCTATCAAAGTGTGTTCGGGGGCACACTTCGTTCCTCGCGGTCGCCTCCCTCCTTTCTATTTGCAAGCCCGGAACGCTCCTTTTTCCCGAACCAGGAGACTCTCATGAACAAGCCACCATTCTGCGCACAGTTGACTGACTACATTCTCTCCGGCCACGCTTACCTTTGCGTGCACACGCCAGAGAAGACGCGCTTCGTCACCGAGCTCAAGCGGATCGCCGGCGGCCTTCCGCCCGACGGCCGGCCGGTCTTCGTCTGGTCACCGGCCACCGGCTGGCAGGACGAGGAGGGCCAGCCGGCAAAGAACGCCGCTGGGGCAGAACTCGGGCAGCCCGACCCGCAGACCGCACCGCAGCAGATTCTCGAGCTGCCGGAGGAAGCGGTATTCGTGCTGAAGGACTTCGGCACGTACCTGCAATCCCGGACGTACAGCTACTTCGACATCGTCGTCGCCTGGCTCAGTGAGATCCGCGATGTCCTGGCGAACACCGGCCGAACGGTGATCTTCGCCGGCGTCGACTTCGAGATTCCGGCGACCCTCCAGCACGACATCACCACGGTCGAGTTCAGCCTGCCCGGAGACGAGGCGATCGAACATGCCGTGCGGTTCATCGGCGAGGACCACCCGATCGAGGAGGAATCGATGCCGGCTATCGTCTCCGCCTGCCGCGGCATGACTGCCCAGCAGGTTGAGGATCGTACCGCGTTGGCGCTTCGCCGTTTCAAGAGGCTCGGCTCCGACGCGGCGCGATTGATCCTCAACGAAAAAGCCGCCGTGCTCCGCCAGACGGGTCTGCTGGAGTACCGCGATCCGCCGGACGGTGGTCTCGATCTGATCGGCGGATGGGAGAACGTCAAGCGTCACGTTGAACTGGACCGGCCGTGCTTCGGGCCAGACGCCCGTAAGTTCGGCATCGAGTTCCCCCGTGGCCTGCTGCTCGTCGGCATCTCCGGCGGCGGCAAGACGCAGATGACGCTGTGCATCGCCAGCTATCTCGGCCTTCCGCTGATTCAGATGGACGCCGGCAGCCTGCTGAGCAAGTGGGTCGGCGAGTCGGAGCGGAATATGCGCGAGGCCATCCGGTTGCTCGAAGGATTGGGCGCGTGCGTGTTGCAGCTGGATGAAGTCGAGAAGGGCTTCGGCGGTGCGGGCCGCGACATGGACGGTGGCGCCGCGCAGCGATCGTTCGGGCTGTTTCTCAAGTGGTTGTCCGATCGATCATGCCCGATCTACGTCGTGGCCACGGCCAACAACATCCGGGCACTGCCTGTCGAGTTCACGCGTAAGGGTCGGTTCGATGAACTCTACGGCGTTTACCTGCCGACGCACGCCGAGCGCCAGGAGATATTCAGCATCCACCTGCGGCTGCGCCATCGGAATCCGGAACAGTTCGATCTCGATGCCCTGGCCCGCGAAAGCGAGGGCTACACCGGCGCCGACATCAAGGAGGTCGTGCAGCTGGCCCTCAAGCTCGCCTTTCACGCCGGCGACGAGTTGACGACCAGCCAGCTGCTCCAGGCCCTGCCGGAGGTCCGGCCGTTGTCGAAGACTGATCCGGAATCCGTCATCGCCATGACAAAATGGCTCGACGGTCACACCAAGCCGGCAGGTACGGGCCAGTCTACTTCGTCTCCGGCCAGTCCCGCCACGTCCCGCAAGCGCCGCGTGACCGTTTGAACGATTCGTCACGCTTCCATCCGCAACAGTCTGATTCGCAGTAGTTCTTTTTCAGAGGAGAATCTCCATGACCACTCTGACTGCGCCTGCTCCGCAGGCCACCCCGCTGCAAGCCGACGGAGGACCGATCCCGCTGTTCAAGCTGGGGGCGCTCTTCGTGATCCGGGCTTCGTACTGGTCCTGCCGGATCGGGAATGAGCCGGAGGATTTCGACCTTTCCGATGCCGAGATCCAGGAGCGCGGCATTGCCTCCCTCGGAACCCGTGACCTGATCGACCCCGAGCAGGGCCGCAAGGTCTTCCAGCACATCGAGAAGAAGGC
>JBECKQ010000400.1:0-4341 GCA_040235375.1 Phycisphaerae bacterium
GATGTTGTTGCGGCGCCCGAATGCGCACCTCGCTTTCCTTGCCTCCCGGGCGGAGTGCTTCTGCACGGGCATCATCGAAGAACAAGGAGGACGACTTGGCATCCGAACGCCTGGAAAAGATCGGCAAGGCGCTCGCGTACATTCCCAGCGGGTGCGCCGTTATCACCTGTGCGTCGGCGGGCACGGCGACGGGCATGCTTGTCTCCTGGGTCCAGCAGGCGGCTTTCGAGCCGCCGATGGTCAGCGTGGCGATCAAGCGGGGGCGGACTTTCCTGGAGCTGCTGCGCGAGTCCGGGCGGTTCACGTTGAACCTCGTCGCGGCCGAGGCGGACGTGCTGATGAAGCGTTTTGCGGCGGGCCCCTCACCGGCCGATGACCCGTTCGCCGGGCTCGAGGCGACGCCAACGCCGCACGGCGTCGAACTGGCCGAGGCGGTCGCCCGCCTCGCGTGCGAGACGCGCAACCAGGTCGAGGCCGGCGACCATGTTCTCTTTCTCGCCGAGGTGGTCGCCGGAGACGCCGATACCGGGCGCAAGCCGCGCGTTCACATCCGCAAGACCGGTCTTTCGTATTGATGCGCAGAACAGCGGCCCCAATGCCGCTTGGAAGCGGGATTGGGGCCGTTGCGAACCGATCGCGGCTTCTCACGCAATCATGACGCAGGCGCGGCGGCGCCCACACATCACGTGATCTTCCCCACCATTCTCGGAATCAGGCGTTTCTTCTCGTTGTGCACCCAACGATAGTAATCCGCCCTCTTCAGCTTCGAGCCGGCCTCCGCGTCCACGAGAACCGTTACTTCCTGATGCATCTGCAGAACGCTGGCCGACAACTGGGCCGTGATCGGACCCTCCAAGGCCTCCGCAACAATCGATGCTTTCTTTTCGCCGTTCGCCAGCAGCAGAATCGATCGAGCCTCCATGATCGTTCCCACGCCCATGGTGATCGCGAACCGCGGAACTTCCTCCTTGTTCTTGAAGAACCGCGCGTTGTCCTCGATCGTCTGCTGCGTCAGTGTTTTCAGCCGCGTGCGCGAACCGAGCGACGAGCCCGGCTCGTTGAACGCGATGTGCCCGTCCCCGCCGATCCCCAGCAGTTGCAGATCGATGCCGCCGAAACGCTTCATCTCCGCCTCGTACCAGTCGCAGAAATCCTCCACGTCTTCCGCATGTCCGTAGGGGACGTGCACGTTCTTCGGGTCGATGTTGATGTGGTGGAACAGGTGCTGATCCATGAAGTATCGGTAGCTCTGATCGTGCCAAGGGGGCAGATCGAGGTACTCGTCGAGGTTGAAGGTGACGACCTTCGAGAAGTCGAGGCCCTCCTCCTTGTGCCGGCGTACGAGTTCCTTGTACGTGCCGATGGGCGTCGATCCGGTGGCCAGGCCGAGGGTGGCATTGGGCTTGCGCAGCACCTGCCGGGCGATGATGTCGGCGGCAAGCTTGCTCATTTCCTCGTACGACTCGGTGATGATGATTTCCACGTGGCTCTCCTTGTGACGGGCAGTATCGCTCTTAATCCTACCGGCCGGGGCCGTTTTTGTGGCCCGGTCCGGCCAATCCCCCTTGGCCGCCTGCCCCAGGCGGGCAGCGACCGCAATTATCTATAACCTTCGGCGATCATATCGGCTGATGGCGGCGGTTGCAAGCATACATTATATAACTATCCGGCACGGTCACACACCACTCGCCACCTGCTCCAGCCACGCCATTCGCGCAGGTGAGCTTCATCCTTCCCTTTCACGTTCGCGCTGCCCGGCCGTCTTCTGTCATGACGCTGGACAGTATTCGACGCCTTGGCCACGCTGGATCGCGACATGAACGACCTTCGGCAGCACATTCTCGCGGTCTTGCAACGCAGCGGCCTGCAGCCGGCGGACCGCGAGGACGTTACCCAGGAGACGATGTTGCGATTGTCGCAGGCGCAGTCGCGCGGCACGGTGATCCGCGACACGCGCGCGTTCGCTACGCGCACGGCGTTGCGACTCGTCGTTGATCGCTGGCGCGACCGGGCGCGGCGTAACGGCCAACTGCCCGATGATCTCGCGCATCCGGGCGAGAACGAGCCGCCATCGGCCGCCTCCGGCCAGGTGCAGGCGCTATACGCTGCTCTGGGCAAGCTGCCGCCACGCCAGGCCGCCGTCGTCACCCTGCGGAAGCTGTGGGAGCTGGAGTACGCGGAGATCGCCGCGGCGCTGGGAATCAGCGTCGAGAACTGCCGCAGCCATTGCCGGCACGGACTCGAGCGCCTGCGCCGGCTGCTGCGCCCGGCTGGCGAACAAAGGAGACGCTGACGATGTCTGAAGCCCGAAAGAGCATTGAGGCCAGGACGGGCACAGGTGGTGGTGACGATGTCGATGCGCTGCTCGATCCTCTTTTTGCGGAGGCGCGGCGAAACCCGCCCGATGCGGCGCATCTCGCGTGGTTTCTGCGGGGCGTTCCACGAGCGAACTCGCGTCGCTGGCCGTTGCGAGCCGTCGGAGCGCTGCTGGCGAGTGCGGCCGGTATCGCTGTTGCGGTGATGTTGCTGTGGCCGGCGGCGCCGCCCGCGTTCGCATGGCAGCGCGTCGTGGACGCGATGCAAAACGCGCCGATCGTTCACATGGCACGGGCCGATGGATCCGAGCTCTGGGTGCAACGCGGCGTCTTCGAGGCCTCGTGGGACGCGGACGGAAGTCATGCCCAGTACTGGGACTTCAAGGCCGGTACACAGGCGAATTTCCAGAAGCAGCGTAACGCCATCATCATCTTCACATGCGACCTGCTGCCCGACTGGACGGACTTTTTCGGGCGCCACACGCTCGAAGGGCTGATCGACGACCGCGCGAGGTGGGGGCAGTCGTTCTTCGATTCCTACCGCGTGGTTTCGGCGAAGCGCGACGACCGGGACGTCTACGTTCTGACGGCGACCGAGCCGACCTGCGCCAACGAATACGTGATCGATGCGAGCACGGACCGCATCATCAGCAGTATCGAGGACGGCCGGCGCGTCACCTACGACTATCCGGACAGCGGGCCACGCGACCTCACCGAGCTGGGTGTGCCCGCGGACACGCCCGTCATCGATGGTACGGCGTCGCCGGAGTTGCGGGCTCTCGGCGATCGCGTGGACGCGGCCCAGCAGGCGGGCTTTGGCGACTACCGGGCGATGATTGTCGAATCGTGGGCCGACTCCGAATGGCATCGCGTCACCCGTGATGGCGACACGATACGGACAGAGAGTTTCGCGGCGCCGGACGAGATTCCGCAGGATCCGGCAGCGCTGAGCGAACTGGCCCGCGAGCTTCTGGCGGCCGACGAACCTGCGCTCCGGAGGATCGCCACCACGGTGTTCGACGGCGAAACCGAACGATCGACGAGCTTCGATAAGGACGGGCGAGTTCGCGATGAATCGATCCGGCCGGTTCCGCAGCACATGTCCTGGTCGTACTGCCTGGCCGGAGAGGCGTGGCGCGCCCGCAGCTTCTTCGCTTCGACGTGGGAGCAGCAGTACGAGTACCTCGCCCCTGACGACGCCGGGCTTGCCGGATACCGCGGTCTCGGGCAGGCGAACAACGTGTCGCGGCCGTGGCTGGTGGAACGCTGGTTCGATCCGGAGCACGGCTATCGCCTGGCGCGCGAAATCCATTGGGAGGACAGCGACGGGTCGTGGCAGCTCGATGACGAGTGGCGGCGCGGGTTCGACGCCAGGCCGCGAACGGTCGTGACGCCGCGCGTGGACGATCCCGCGGAGGGCTTCGAGAGCCGGGTGACGCTGTGGGACAGCGTGCGGCCGGGCGAGTGGTATCCGGCGATCCGCGAAACGCACCGGCTGGTCGCGGCCGGCGACGGGAGCTGGGTTATCGACGCAGCCGCCGCGCCGGAATGGAGGGTCATTGTTGCCGAGGCGCGTTGACGACGCGCGACGCCGGATCCTGCTGATAGAACGCGGCCAGTTGATCGTACAACTCCGGGTGACGCTCTTTCAGTTGCACGGGCTGCTCGAAGAACGCCTCGGTCACGACGGCAAAGAACTCCGCCGGATTCGTGGCGCCGTACGCGTCGATGAACGTCTGCCGGTGGTGTCTCAGATCGTCAACCAGATGCTCGTATGCCTGCCCGAGCACGCGCGCCCAGGCAATGTACATCGACCGGCGCGGCAGGGCGGGGGCGCCCTCGTTCGCTCCGGACTCGCTGTCGAGCTGATGGGCGAACTCGTGGAAGACGACGTTGTGCCCGTCGTGAATGTCGGCCGCTCCGCGCAGCACGTCGTCCCAGGAGAGGACGACGGGGCCGCGATACCATGACTCTCCCAGCCGCGCCTGGGGGCCTTCCATCACGGCGCCGCTCGGCAGGTATTGCT
>JBECKQ010000438.1:0-5529 GCA_040235375.1 Phycisphaerae bacterium
GTTCAGACCAGCCATCAGGTCTTGGTACGCCGCCGGCCCCAGTTGCTTCTCCAATTGCATCAATGTCATCGGACGCTCCTCGATTCAACTAACCTGTCCCTCCAAAATGACGAGTGCGCCCCAAAAACGTCAAATTTTACTCTTAGTGGCTTCGCGCCAGTCGGCGGTGGGAAGGGAGCAGCCCGCCGCAAAAGCTGCTCAAGAGCCCGAGAAAACCCTCCTGGCCCTACCGCCAGAACCGGTTTTGCCATGCCGGCGTACCGACAGCCCAGGTGTCCGCGGGCCGACCACGATTGTCACGCGATCAGCAGCCGCGCTTCGTCGGCCTTCGCATGCAAGCGTCCGCCAACGAGTGGAGCCGGCAGCCAAGTGCATCAACTCGGCGACGAGCAAGCCGGCGGCGATCGTCATCGTGTGGACCGGAATGGCAATTCGGGCCGATGAGCGCCTGATCCGCTTCAACGATGCACGGAATGCAGCATTGACGCGCAGGTATTCGATTCGGACGGTGCGTTTCTGTGCCGCGCAGGTGACGACGATCGTTCCGTCCGTGACGCGTTTGAGCGCTGCCGGCCACTGTGGCCGGCCGCTGGGGCAGCAAATGATCGCGTCGATCGGGTCATCGGATTCATCGCGCAGGCGCGCCACGCTGGTGGCGGCATGAACGTGCATGGTCGGGTTGATCGCATGGCAGCATTGCGCGGCGGCGTGGGCACGCGGCCTGCCGATGTCTTCAGGGGCATACCCGTGTGCCGCTTGACGGGATCGACTCACGCGCATTGAGTCGAGCAGCAGCAACCGCTGGATGCCGATTGCCGCCAGCTGTCTGGCTACAAGTCGGCCGATTCCATCCAGGCCGACGATCAAGGTGGACAGGTTTCCCGGAGGCAGACGCTGCCGGACTGGTGGCGCAGCGTTTCTTTGTTTCATGGAATGTTCTCCCGGTTTGATCGTGATCCCGCTGGTATCGGCAGGAACAAGACATCTTCAGAACGGATCGATCAGGCGGCGGCCACGGCTCGCTCTGGCGCTTCGTCGCCTTCGCCAGGCTGGAAGTTGGTGCCGAGCGTACGGCGACCGGGCGGCAGGGCCGTGTGGATCGGCATGACGGTCCAGCAAGTGTGCTTTGTGCCGGCACCGTAGATCAGCGCCGGGCATCCCCGGACTGTATTGCAGGTGACATCGAGCTTATTCTGCCCCACGTTGAGAACGATCTGTTCATCGTCGATCGAGCGAAGTGCGTCTGCCAAGAATGCCGGGTGGACTGCGGTCACGATGTGATCATCGCCCCCGCCGAGGAACTCGACAGGTATAGACCCGCGGGCCTTGCCGATCTCGCCGGAGCCGGCGCTAACTTCCACTCGGTCAGAGGACAGATCAAGCGTGACGCCGCGATGGCAATCGTCCGTCGCCAGCGACACTTCGTTGATCAGCTCGATCAGTCGCGCTCGGTCGATGGCGAACTTCGACTTGCTGACAGGCACAACATCGCGATACCGCGGAAACCTCCCTTCCGGCTCGCATGACCAGAGCATCCAGCGCGGTCCGCCGACGAACAAGTCGGCGGGCTCCCGCTGCTCTTGGCCATTGGAGTCCTTGGTCGGCGGGTTCGGCTTGATGTGCACCACGATGTTGGCGTCAAGCTTGGGTTCGATGAGCTTCTGCGCGACTGTCGCCAGCCGACGCGGCAGAATCGCTGAACCTCTGAAGGGGCCCTCGATCTCGGGTAGTTCGCGCGTCACCAGACGGCGGCCGTCCGTTGCGACGAGCCGTGCACCGGCTTCGTCGCATTCGAACAGGATCCCGTCGATCGCGTAGCGGCTCGGTTCGCGTGCCGTCGCCAGAAGCGCCGTACCGAGCCCCGTCTTGAGCTCCTCCGGTGAGCAGAGGACGTAATCACCCTTCGGAATCGCGCGAACAGGCGGATACTCCTTGGGATCAAACGTCGGCAGCGCGTGCTCGACTGCGCCGCCGTTGACGACGAGGCGCTGACCGGCGCCTTCACCGTCGAGACGCAGCGTGCACTCGGCCGACTTGGCGACCTTCAGCCGGCGCGCGAGCTCATCGCACCGTACCACACATACCGGCAAACTGCCCTCGCAGTTGACCGTCGTGACGATCGCCGTGTCGAGATCGGTACCGGCAAGCTGTAGCTGGCCGTGAGCGGCCCGAAGCCGGAGGCAGGTGAGAATCGCCTTGGGATGACGGCTGACGACAACTTTGCTGACTCTCGCGACGGCGGCCAGCAGCAGCTTGCGGTCCAGCGTACAGCAGTTTCTTTTCACGCGGCGGGGCATGACGTCACCTCCTCCCCGTCGAGCTGCGTGGCGGGGTCCAGGCAGCACCACGTGGACACCGACTCGTCGAGCCGGCGCAAGGAACGGTTGATAGCGCCAACCTCCTCGCGAAGCGCCGGATCGCTGCTGTACAACTGACGCAAATCCTGTGGATCGAGTTCTCGCACGAGAATAACCATGATTTGTTCTCCGGCCGCCCGGGGTCCGAAGACCCCGAGCGGGATGGTTAGGCTTGTTTGTCAAAAGTCGGAAGATGCTGTTCGGCTCGCCTTCCTTGACGGCCTCGGCAGTGGTCAGTCGCCACGGAATGGCAGGCTGAGCAGCACCAGACCTGCGAGCAGCACGATCATCAGGGTAATGGCTGCTCTTGGTGCGACAGGGTAGATCACGAGCGCAGTGAATGTCGCCATAGCGAGTGCAAGGAACTTCTGGTCGGCCGTCATTGTCGGCTCCCGCGCCGGCGACGATGGTGTCGCCGACGTGCCGACGTGCGGTCCCTGGCGTCACCGCTGACGAACCGACCGAAGGCGCGGATCAACTCGGTGAGCGGCTCGACGACCAGCTCGTTGAACAGCTGCAGCCACACATCGAACGCATCGCGTGGCTGGCGTGGTGGCCGGGGCGTGTTCATATGATGATGGTCCAAGTGTTTGCTCCTGTTTTGCATGTTTACGGGAACTGAATCGGTCAGGCAGGGTCGAAGCAGCGCGGCGACGGTTGGTGACACGTGCTCTCTGCGAACGGCCTGCCTCGCGAGAGAATGCATGCGTGTCGCCAATTGCTCGAAACGAACGGACGTGCTTGACGAGAATCAATGTCGAGCGCTGGCCGGATTCAGCGGTTTGCCTATGCGCGGCCGGGGATCGGCATACGGCGTGGCCGCACGGCTTCCACGGCGATTTGCTGCCGGGATTCGTCGATGGCGGCGAAGAATTCCCACTCGGGTGTCTGTATCACCATCAGAAACCCGCCGAACCGTCGACGGCCGGCTTCGAGCTGACGAAGTGCTTCCTGATCCACGTTCTCCAGACGGGCGTCCCATGCAGGAGCGCGAAGTGCCGAGGACTGTCCGGCATGCGTCGTCTGCAGAGTGATCCGCTGACGCGTCGCCAGGTAGATGTCCGAACGATTCTCAGCCGCCCGCTTCACCGCCAGCGTCACGCCGGACTGCAGTGACTCGCGGATAATCTCGAGCATCTGTCGGGACCACGTCGGATAATGGATTTGAATCAACGGGGCCGGCGCTTGATCCGGCACGGCGACTAAGCCCACGCCGAACAGCATGTCGTGCTCGGTAGCACGGTAGAGTGCGAGCATGTCGAGTGCGCACATTTTTGAATCTCCCGCGATCTGTCAGGCGCGACGGGGGCGTTTGCGGGGATAACCGCCGATACGCCTGCGGCGACGCCTCGACCACCGTGGGCCGAAGGCCTGGTGCTTGTGATGTGCCTGGACCTGCTCGTACCGTGTTCGGCTGCCGAGCAGCCATTCGATGAGGTCTTTAAACACGTTCATTGGGCTTTCTCCATCATGTGTCGTCGACTGCGAGCCGACCACCGGTGCGCAGTACGCGGCGGCCAGGCGGCGCCGCCGGGCTCGAAGTGGGCAATCTCCCAGGCGATGGCCTCTTCACGCGTCGGCGACCAGTGGAGAATCTCGCCCAAAGGTCGGCCGGTGAGCCATTGCACGAGGCGACGCACCAGCGACCTCGGCCGTGCCAACCGGACGAACCACTGCTGTCGCCGTTCGCAAAACTCGACATGCGAGGCGCGGCGAACGGAGATCAAACCGATCGCCTTCCAGTTGATCGTGTCGCTCCACAGTCCTCGAATCGTTCCGTTGGGTGTGATGATCAGCTTCATCAGACGGACTCCCGTTCGGCGGCGCTGGTTCGCCGTGCGATCCGCGCCTCGGGCTTGGTCCGATCGTTGACCACGCAACCGCCCAGGGCATCGGTGATCGCCCCGGTGACCTGCTTGCAGCCGGCATCGGTGAAGTTCATCGCATCCACCGTGCAGCTGCCGTCCAGTCGGATGACGATGCGAACGTATTTCATGTTGGATCTCCGTCTTCGAGAACGACATCCACGCGGCGGTGGATGTCGATCCACGACCGGCCGCAGTCCAGGCAGTGAATGCGCTGTTGTGCACCGGTCGCGGTCACCTCCACAAAACCGCCTTCGACTTGATCACCTCCGCACAGCAGGCAGCTCGTCCCACCGGCGACAAGGTAGCGCTTGAGTTGTGCCTTCGTGGGTTTCACGGGATGCTCCTAGCGATAACCGGCGATGACCATCTCGATCTCGCCGGTCTCCAGTTCGCGCCGCTGCACCGTACGGCCGAGGCGACTCTGCTGTCGGGCCACCGCATTGAAGGCGTACTCCCGCTTGAGCTTGTCCTGCATCGCCCGATTAAAGCGGGCGCTCTGCTGGCGGTGGCTGTACGCTCCGACGCCGGCGTCGAACTCGCTGATCCAGCCTCTGAAGCTGCCATCGTCCTGGCGCTCCCAGCCGGCATCGTTGGCGCCGGTGCCGATGTGCCGGCGGCGGATCACGACGTGCGCGCGCTGCGGCTGGGCATCACCTTGATATCCGTATAGCGCGACCGGCTCCGGATGGACCTCGATCTGCGACGCTTCGAAGCCGCAGGCGATGAGCGCCGCGACCAGCGCCTGCGGGTCACGGAATTCTGTCTGGCATTCGACAAAATGGGACATGGGTCTCTCCTGACAAATGGCCATCGCGAGGGAAACGATCGACCTGCCTAGTCCAGAACCACGCGTCGCTTGAGCCGTCCGGTCAGGGCGCTGACGTTGGCAGGATCAAGAACGTGGTTCTTGATCGCCTGGCAGGCGCGGCTCAGCTTCTCGGCAACGGCCGGCTGCTGGGCGAGGTCCTGACCGGTCAGGCCGGCGATCTGCTGCTTGAGTTGCGTGAGCTTGGTCGCGGCGTCGGCGTCGCCGAAGACATTCATCGCGTGGAACTTGTCGATCCGGTCGCGGATGGCGGTCAACGTTTTGCCATGGACTTGGCCCTTGGCACTGATCACCTGGTCACAGAACTCCACCACCTCACGGCGGAACGAAACGATGTAATCCTCCACGAACCGACGGCATTCGCTCTGCAGGTTTGCCTCCATCAGCTTCACCTGCTCAGCGCGGACCCGGCGGCGCTCCAACTCTGTCTCGATGTCGTCGACGCCGGACATCGCGGACGCCCCGGACACCTTGAATG
>JBECKQ010000092.1:0-4612 GCA_040235375.1 Phycisphaerae bacterium
CGCCAGCATGTGGGCAAACACCTGTCCCTTGTCGTCGGCGGAACCGCGGGCGTAGATCCGCCCATTGCGAATCTGCGGGGCGAACGGTTTGGATTCCCACAGGCTCACGTCGCCGGTCGGTTGCACGTCGTAGTGACCGTAAATGAGCACGGTGGGGCCGCCCTCCGCCGCTTCGCTGTCGGCCACGATCGCCGGGTGGCCGTCCGTCTCGATCACGTCAGCTTTCATGCCGCAGTCGCGGAACGTCTTGAGCACCCAGTCCCCCGCCTGGCGGATGGCCGGCCGGGCCTGCGGATCCGTCGACACGCTCGGGATCTTCAGAAACTCCAGCAGCCGCTGAACGTAGTTATCATGGTGAGACTGAACGTGCGCAAGGACTTTGTCGATCACGGCTTCATCCTCAATTGGGCTTTGCGGAAATCGCGGAAGTGATTGTAATTTCGCCCCCCGCGCGTGTCCAACTGCGCGGCCCGAACCGGTTTCCACCCACGCGGTAACCGCGTACACTCAGACGCCATGGGAACTACCTCGCCGCCGGAACCGGTCGCTTTGATCGCCGGAATGCTTGCCGGCCGCAGCGATCTTTTCGCCGTCGCCCGTGATGCGCTCGAGCGCTCGATCGGCCCCGTCGAGCTCGAAAGCGACACGTGGCCCTTTGGGGAAACCAGATACTACCAGCACGAATTGGGCGACTCGATTCTGCGCCGCTTCCTCCTGTTCGCCCAGCCGTTTGATCCGGGGCGGCTGGCGGAGATCAAGCTGCGCACGAACGAGACCGAGACGCGGCTCGCCGCGGAGCTCGCTTCGACCAGACCGGTGAACATCGATCCGGGCTACGTCACGCTCGGCAGCCTGGTGCTCGCGACGACGAAATTCCGCGCTCACCGCATTTATCTTGGCTCCGGCATCTACGCGGAGGTGACCCTGTTATTCGAGAGCGCCGACTGGCATGCACTCGCCTGGACGTATCAGGACTACGCAGTCGGCACGTATCACGGATTTCTCACGGAGGTGCGCGAGCGGCTCAAGCAGCGCCGTCGCACGCGGCCTCCACGGCCGTGACAAAAACCGACAGCAAGGTGTACGTTTGACGCGTCCGCTGCATTGTCCGGCTCGCAAACCATCGATATAGTTGGAAAAGACCGCCCGCTTCGGACGCATTTTAACCCGGATTATTCACCGGGTTCGTCGCGAGTCGGCGTAACGGTCGGTGGATGCAAGGCGTGCGACCGAGGCCCCCGGAGACGACCTTGAACAGGTCGCTGAGGAGGCCGACGGAGCACAACGCAGCAGACGCCGGCACTTACGACGACGTAGCAGAAGCTGGTGAATAATGCGGGCTGACGTTCTCACCGCCGGCGCCGCAGGAGACGTGAGCATGAAGAAGATCATCATTACCGCCGTGGTCGTCGCCGCGCTCGCGTTCGGCTGGTCCAAGCTCAGTTCGGCCCGGCTGGACATCGGATTTCTCAAGGGCAAGACCGCCGCCGTCGGCCGCGGTGATCTGACCATCCCGATCACCGCCACCGGCGAGATCAAGCCCCGCGCCCGAAGCGAGATTAAACCCGAAGCCAGCGGCGAAGTCGTCGAGATTCCCGTCGAGCCCGGGCAGCTTGTCTCCAGGGGCGATCTCATCATTCGCCTCGACCCCGAAGACGAGCAACGCAACGTCACCCGCGCCACCAACGATCTCGCCAGCGCCAAGGCGCAGCTCGAGCAGGAGCGGCTCAAGCTCGAACAGGCCCGCACCGTAACCATCCCCTCGAGCGACGCCCGCATCGCCGCCAACGAGGCGCAATTACGCGACATGAAGTTCAGGCTCGACAAGACGAAAGACCTTTTCAAACGCCAGCTCGAGCAGCCGGACGTGATGACGCAGGTGCAGGCGCAATACGATCAGCTCGTCGCCCAGCATGACGGGCTGCTTGCGGAGCGCAAGCAGGCGGACATCACCGTCGGGCTCGCTGAGCGCAACGTGACCCTGGCGGAGAAGGCTGAGGAATCGGCGGAAACGACGCTGCGCGACGCCGAGAAACGCCTCTCCGAAACCGAAATCCGCGCCCCGATCGACGGCATGATCTCGAAAATGAACGTCGAAATCGGCGAGGTCGTCCAGAGCGGCCGGACCACGTTCACTGGCGGCACGGTCCTCGCGGTCGTCGCCGACATCTCCCAGGTCTACGTGCGCACCGAGGTGCTCGACGCCGACATCGGCGCGGTGCTCTACCTTGCCCCGCCGGAGGCCCGACCCGGCGGCGCCGAACTCGCCCAGAAGCTGGACGCGGCGGACCAGTCGCTGATGATCGATACCAGCGGGCTCATGCAGCACATCACGACGACCGGAACGCCCGTGAAGATCAGCGTCGATTCCTTCCGCAAGGACGAATTCTCCGGCGTGATCGAGCGCATCTATCCCGAGCCCAGCAAGATCCAGAACATCGTGACGTACCTCGTCGATATCCGCGTCACCAGCCCCAACCGTATGAAATTGGCTCTCGTTCTCGGCATGCAGGCCGACGTCGAGTTCACCGCCCAGTCCGTGCAGGACGTGCTCCTCATTCCGCACGACGCGATCCGTCGCGGGCCGACCGGCGATCTCGGAGTGTACATGCCGAAGACAAAGCCGGGCGAAACCGGGCCGCAGCCGGAGTTCGTCAAGTGCCGCTTCGGCCTGGATAATGGGCTCTTCGCCGAGCTGATCGACGGCGAGGGCATCAAGGAAGGCGCCGAGGTCTACACCGAGCTTCCCATGAAGTTCGAGCAGGACGAGGACAAGGAAGACTAGTCGAAAGTCGCCGCATGATCGTCGCCCAGGGGCTCAAGAAGTACTACAAGATGGGGACATCCATCGTCCGCGCCCTCGACGGCGTGGATATCCGGATCGAGCAGGGCGAGAACGTCTCCATCACCGGCGCCTCCGGCAGCGGCAAGAGCACCATGATGCACATCCTCGGCTGCCTCGACCGGCCCACCGCCGGGCTCTACACCTTCAACGGCCGCCGCCTCACCGACCTGAGCGATCGACAGCTCGCCCGCCTGCGAAACAAGCACATCGGCTTCGTCTTCCAGACGTTCAACCTGATCAACCGCACCACCGCGCTGGACAACGTGGCCGTGCCGCTCGTTTACGCCCGCCGGAGTTCGACGCGCAAGGCCGCCATGGCCGCCCTCGAGAAGGTCGGCCTCGCGAATCGCGCCGGCCACAAGCCCGGCGAGCTGTCCGGCGGCGAGCGCCAACGCGTGGCCATCGCCCGCGCCATCGTCAACGAACCGGAAGTCATCCTCGCCGACGAGCCCACCGGCAACCTCGACTCGCGCACCGGCGAGCAGATTCTCGAAATCTTCCGCCACCTCAACGAGGCCGGCACCACCGTCATCGTCGTGACCCACGAGACCGACGTCGCCGTCCGCGGCGATCGCATCATCCGCATGCGCGACGGCAAGATCATCACCGACGAGCGGCTGAGCGATCGGCGGCGAAAGGAAATCCTCAGCGAGAGCCTGGCCGGCGCCGAGGCATAGGAGGCAAGCGCGCCGCGCTGACGCGCGGGGCGAGATGGATAAAAGATGTTCTTCCTGCGAATAGCATGGATGGCCGCCCGCAGCCTTCAGGCGAACCTGATGCGCTCGATACTCGCCTGCCTGGGTGTGATCATCGGTGTGGCCGCCGTCGTGTCCGCGATGTCCATCCTCGAAGGCTCCCGGCGGGACGTGGTCGAGCGGATCGAGACGCTCGGCGCGGACCAGATCATGGTCTTCAATGGCACGTCGAGCCGTCGCGGCCGGCGTACGGTGCCACGGATGACGCTGACCCGCGACGACGCCGATGCCCTGGCGGCAATACCCGGCGTCAAGGCGACGACGTGCGAGTCGTCCGCAACCGCCCAGGTCAAGCGCTTCGAGCGCACGCGCGAAGTCCAGCTCCTCGCCACCACCGAAGCCTATTCCGAAATCAACGACTATCACCCGACGGACGGCCGGACCCTCACCCGCGAGGACGTGCTGGCCGGCCGCAAGGTCTGCGTGCTCGGCTACAAGGTCGCCCAGCGGCTCTACGGCGCCACGCCGGCCGTCAATACGCGCCTGCGCATCGAAGGGCTCGGCTTCACCGTCGTCGGCGTCATGGAGAAGAAGGGCGTCCTCGGCATCCGCGAGACCGACAACCAGATCATGATTCCGCTGACCACCGGCCTCGATCGCCTCTTCGGCACCCGCTACGTCGAGATGGTCACCGTGCAGGTGGCCAACGTCGACGAGCTCGAAGCGATGATCCAGGAGGTCAAACGCTGCCTCCGCCGCGAGCACAGCATCCGCGCCGGGCGGGCCGACGACTTCCAGGTCTTCACCCGCCAGCAGGTCACCGAGCAGATCGGCGACACGATCAAGATTTTCGCCGTGGTGCTCTACAGCATCGCCGGCATTTCTCTGGTCGTCGGCGGCATCGGCATCATGAACATCATGCTCGTGTCCGTCACCGAGCGGACCCGCGAGATCGGGGTGCGCATCGCGGTCGGCGCCCGCCGCGGCGACATTCTGTCGCAGTTTCTGATCGAGGCCGGCGTGATCAGCGTGCTCGGCGGCGGGCTGGGCGTGCTCTTCGGCTTCGGCTTCA
>JBECKQ010000144.1:0-37352 GCA_040235375.1 Phycisphaerae bacterium
CAGCTTCCGATCAAGATGGCGGCGCTCAGCCCGTGCTTCCGCCGGGAGGCCGGTGCGGCCGGCAAGGACACCCGCGGCCTGTATCGCATCCACCTGTTCGACAAGGTCGAGCAGGTGGTCGTGTGCGAGAACGACGAGGAGCAGAGCAAGGCGTTTCACCAGGAGATTCTCGGCAACGCCGAGGCCGTGCTGCAAGCCCTCGAGCTGCCCTACCGCGTGGTGAACGTCTGCACCGGCGATCTCGGCCAGGGCCAGGTCCAGAAGTATGACATCGAAACCTGGATGCCCTCGCGCAACGCCTATGGCGAGACCCACTCCGCCTCCCGTTTCTACGAATTCCAGGCCCGCCGCCTGAAACTCCGCTACCGCGACGCCGAACGCAAGACCCGTTTCTGCCACACCCTGAACAACACGGTGATCGCCTCCCCGCGCATCCTCATTCCGCTGCTGGAACTGAACCAGCAGGCCGATGGCTCCGTGCGGATTCCGAAGGCGCTGCACCGCTACATGAACGGCCGGCAGAAGATAGAACCGATGAAGTCATAATCCTACCCTATTCGTACTGGTCGCAGCGTCGAGCGCCATAGACGTATGACTGGGGCTCAGTATCAGGCAAAACAATCGACAAGTACGTGGCCCCCGCCGCTATACATTGCCTGCGTTTGCGCGAGATCGCTGCTCGCGCTGCGCGTCCTTCCGGTAAGTGTTTCCAGCGCCGGCGGTTCGCGGTACACTATCGGCCTCTGGCGGGGCGATCATCGGGCAATCGCACTCTCCGCGAAAAGGAGTCATCTTCATGCGCGTTGGCAGAGTCATCATCGCGGGCGTCGTCGGCGGCCTTGTCATCTTTGCCTGGGGCGTTGCTTCGCACACCATCCTGCGGCTCGGCGACATGGGTGTTCGCAACCTGCCCGCCGAACAGACCTTGCTGCCAGAGATGAAGCGGTCGATCACGGCGCGGGGCTTCTATCCGTTCCCGGGGATGCCGGAAGGCGAGATGACCACGCAGGAAAAGGACGAATGGATCGCGCGCTACAAGCAGGGGCCGCGCGGCGTCGTGGTCTTCGATCCGTCCGGTGGCGATGTGGTCTCCGGCAGCCAGTTGACCGGCGAATTCCTCAGCAACGTCCTCGGCGCCCTGTTGCTCGCTATCGTCCTGTCAGTGGGTAACACCGGGGTTGGCACGCGCGTCGTGCTGGCGGGCTGCCTGGGCGTGTTCGCCTGGCTATCGATCGATGTGTCCTACTGGATCTGGTACCGGTTTCCGGCGCTCTTCGCCTTCGGCGAGCTGATCGATCAAGTGATCGGCTGGTTGCTTGCCGGCGTCGCCGTCGCCCTCATCCTCGGCCGGCCACGAGTGGCGCAGACGAGCACAAACGCCGAAGGGCAGCTATTCGGCGCCTGAGCCGGCCGGGCGCGATGCACGCCGCAATTGAGTCTCCAAGATGCGATAGCCCGCGGGCCTTTGGCGCAGCGATGGATGATCGCTGCGACGCTGGCCCGCGCGGCTATCTTCCTGCCCAACGCCAAAGACTAGGGGACCGATACCTGATTCGACGAAACTCCGTCTTTGCCACCGTAGAACAGCGGGTTGTGAATGTGCAGCTTGTAGTCCCCGGTTGGCAGCGTATCGAACTTGAACGTGTAGACTCCCTCGCTCAGGAACGTGCTCTCACTGGCGGGGAAAGTGCCAGGCGGCGGCACCCGCTCGGCCTCTGCCTGTGGCCCCTGATACGCCTTGATTCCTCCGCCGGCGCCCGGGAATATGTTCGTTCCCGTCGCCGTGATCGTAACCGCGCCGGTGTCGGGGTTTTTAGCCGACGTGATCGTGAAGTCCGGGTCAGGTGGCGTTCCGGCGGCCGGGCTCGCGGCCACGTCAGCGGTCTCGCTGTCCGAACCGAGCAGCGCGTGGGCGCTGACGTCCAGCGTCGCCGGCGCATTGGCGGGAATCATGATATCGCGGCGATTCTCCGGATCGCTCAGGGCCATCGCCTTGGCCGCGCCGACGGGCGTACCGTCGATGCACATGGTCACGCCGCCCAGGTGATCTCCCTCCACTTTCGCCATCTGGCCGCGCTTCACCGGCATGGGATCGAACGTCTCGATGTCCGGCTGGCAGGCCGCAAGCCCGGCAAATGCGCACACCAACAGCGCAAACGAACGGTGCATCATCGGTTTACTCCTCGTGTCAATGTCGTCATGATCCGCCGGATGGACCGCCCTTCCGGCGAGAGATTTTCCCGCACCCGGTAGGGCGAAACCCTACCGCCGGGCCGCGCGGCGGTCAAGTTCGATTGATCTCTTTGCAACACAAACGAGCCGCGCAATAGGTGAATCCCTCAGTGCCGTCCCAGGGTTCTCGCTCGCGTGCAAACGCTACATTGACGTCAGCATTGAGATGGACGTCGTTTGAAGTTCGCCAGTCTCTCCATCCTGTCATGTCAGTGACTGGTGTTAACAAGAATCTTAGAGAGAATCTGCGCGATCTGGGGCGGGCTTTCAGTGTGCGTGTGCTCCCCTGCAGGTTGCGTGGTCGTGGGTTGGAAGCGAAATGCCGTCACGTTATTTGAAACGTCGGCGCCAGGGCGCAGGCCGTCGACGAAACTGTTCCACTTCCTGGCGTCTTCTTCGGGCAGGCGCCGCAGGCTGACGTTGTAGTCCGCGAGATCCCGATCGATCGCCACCTTGCCAAAATGGTCGAGCTGGTACTGCTTGTCCGGCACCGTCCAAAGTGCAAAGAGGATTGACGGCAGTTCGGGCCCCGCTACGGCCTTGGCATTCCAGCAAAGCTCCGCCTTGTCCTTGGCCCACTCGCCGTTGGTGTCGACGGGTTCGCCGATACCTTTCCAGCAAACCGTTCCTTCCGGTTGCTCGCCAAAGCCGCCCTCCGTCAGCGGCGCCAGCAGTTTCTCGAAATCATCTTCCGTAACGCCGGCCTCCGCCAGAACGGCGTCGAACATGTCGCTGCGCAACTCGCCATCCTCGTCAAAAATGTCGAGCGCCGGCGGCAACGGCTCGTCGGGCGCGTAACCGAGCATGCCGGCCACCTTGCGAACGATGTTGTCCACGGCCACTTTGAACGCCAGGTTTTCGTCCAACAGGTCAGCCGGCTGGATGTAGCCGAGGTCGCACAGGTACAAGAGTGGTTCAAGCGTCTTGTCATGCGGGCCGCTCGCGCTGCTGCCGGCCGCCAGCCACTCGAGCAGCAGCGCGTTCAACAGGTCGCCGCGGATGTCGTGCTCGAGAAACCGCTAAACGTCGGCGACCTGCTCGGGCGTGGATCGCGCCGGCGCATGCTTTGCGACGTAAGCGCTCAACCCGCGAAACAGAACGTCGACCGCCTTCTGTATTGAATCGGCAAGCTCGAGCATGTTCGTGCGTCCCGGCATACGCTCGACGTACATGCGCGACTCGCCGAGGGCGGAGCGCAGCGTGACGACCCGACCGGAGTTGGAGTACGACGCAACGAAAAGGTCCGCGGGCAGGTTCTGGCCGAAGACGCCAGTGAATGTCGTGCGGTTGTCCGCGGCGCGCTGTCCCGGGCCATAGACGGCCTCGAGACGCGTTACCGTCTGCTCGCCCGCGGTGGTGATGTCCTCCGCAGCCGGGCCCGTGGCGGTCGGCGGCGTGCTGGATTCCCCACCGCCTGTCATCCACACGGTGACCGTGCGCCGCGTCCTGCCGTCGGGCATCGACTCCATGACAACCTCGAACCTGTCTTGCAGGCAGTCCGGCGCCATCAGCGCGGGCAGAAAGAGCAGGAGCAATGGGGCACGACGAAGCGGCGATTCCATGTCAAGCCTCCTGAAACGACGCGCGGCGGCGTTCGCGGTCCGCCTACGATCGGATGCCGGGGTCGCTCGAGCGCTATCGAACAGCCCGCGTCTTATCCGGCCATGGTACAGCGATTCGTCGCCGCCGACGGCGGGGAAAAACCGGCACGATCTACGAGCCGCCAGCCAGTTCGATCGCCCGGTACGGCATGTCGCAATGCGGGCACACACCATTGGCCGGCAGGCCTCGCAGCGACTGCAGGCAGTGGTGGCAGAGCGGGTACGAAGAAGTATCAAACCTGTCCAGGCGCGACTGCCGTCGTTTTCTCTCATCGAAGCTGAGCACGACGATGGCGGCGACTGCTGTGACCAGCGGAACGATCTGGTACATGATCTCCTCCGCGGTCTCCCAGTCTGATCGGCTGAAGCGGCTGCTATCCAGCGTTGCCATGCCGACGGTGAACAGCGCCAGGCAGGACATGAGGCCTCCGGCGATCTTCGCCCAGCTGCAATGCAGGCGTGCGTCGAACTCACCGTTCAGCCCCGGCCGGGCGTAGACGTGCTCCGCGAGCCGCCGTGCGTGGCACTCAGGACAACACTCGCAGCTAAGCGGCAGAACACGACCGCACTTGTCACACGGCGCCTCGGCCGGAACGCGTTTGACGGCGCGGCGCAACTGCCACCAGTTCCGCAGGAGGAAGAATGCCGCGGGCAGCGCCGCCGCGGCGACGCCGTACGACCAGCCGGCCAGACTCGCCACCGCGCTGGCCACGAGGACCATCAGCAGCAGGACGATCCAGCCGAGGTCCGACGCCACGCTCCCCCGCGCGACTAAGACATCTCCGCCTTCCAGGACATGCTCAATCTGATGCTGTAACGGCAGGCTGACTCGTCGCCCGCACTCGGGACACCGCGATTGCCGCAGATGCCGCAAGGGATACCCGCACCCTCCGCATCGCGGATCGACGACGACCAGGCGGGCGGTCAACACCTCGAGCGCAAGCTGCCGTGGCCGGACACGCACCGGCAGGTACACCGCGACCAACAGCAGCACGCCGGTAAACACCGCCATCACCGCAGGGCCCGAATCCGCCGAAATCATCAGCAGGAGCGCCCCGACCGTCACCAGCACTCCGATTGTCCGATCGAGCTTCCGAGCGGCGAGGAGCTTCTTGCGCTGTTCGAACAGCCTGTCGGCGAACTCGTCCGCCTCGGGCGGCCAGCGGTCCGCCGCTTCGGCCGGTCGCGCCTTGGGAGTCGGCGGCGCGAACTCGAACGTCAGCTCGATGGGTTCCTCGTCGTCTGGCGACATAGTCTGACGCTCAACTCGTGGATGGAGTCAGGACGCGCCAATCGTCATACCGCCACGCAATTGTGACCTTCCCCCGTGAGCCCTCCCGGCGAATCTTCACGCCGCGGCCAAGCGGCAGCACCGACTGGGGCCACGTATGACCGAGATCCTTCGATACAATCACCGGCAACCGGCGGGTCTGCGGCAGATGATACTTCAGCATCGCCAGTACGAGATCCGTCTGGTCCGTGTCGCCCTCGTGGAAGTCGCCGATCAGCACGCCGGCGCAGCGATCGAACCAGCCGGCGAGCTTGAGCAGGGCGAGTTGCCGGTCGATGCGCTGCGGCGTTTCTTCGAGGTCCTCGAGGGCAATCCACTTGCCCTTCGGGTCGGCGTGCTTGCCCAGGGCGGCGGTTGTCAGACACAGCGACACGGAGAGGCACCCGCCGATCAATACCGCGCGCGACTCGGCGGACAGACGACCGGCAACAAGCCGCCCGGTGAACGGGCGTCTTGGCGGTCGCCCTTCCAGTAAATCCACGACCTCGCGAAAGTAGTCGTCGAACGCGCCGTCAAACCGCTGGCGCGCCCAGCGCTGAGCGCGGCGTTCGGCAGCGGCGGTGCCGCGCACGCGCGGTTGGGCGATGCCGTCCACGTTGAGTCTCGCGTAGCGCACCATCGCCTTGCGCGGAAAGCCCGGTGTCATGTAGTAATAGCCGCGGCCCTGCCGGTGCCCGCCGACCATGTTGATGAGCGGCGTGATTTCGCTGAAACCGAAGACGGCGACCGGCGTTCTGCGCTTGTCGAGCGCGGCGGTGACGTCGAACTGCGACAGCAGTCGGGTCATCCATCCGCCACCGCGCAGGGCCACAATCGCGGCGATGCGGTCGTCGGCCAACGCTGTGTGCAACTCGCGCACGCGGGCAGCATCATCACGCCGGCCGCCGCGGTCGTCGTCGATCGCCGCGTCGATCAGCGACGCCTTGCCCGCCACACGGTACCGCGCTCCCACGGCCGCCTGCACACGACGGATCAGCGCCGCGGCATCGGCCGCGCCGGTCGCCTCCAGCACCTCGCGCGCCGGGTTCGCCGGCGCAGTCAGATAGATCACGGGTATGGTCATGACCGCATGATAGGGAAACAGCGGGCGGCGTCGATGATCAGCGGCGGGCGGCACGCACGAATGCGGCCGCCAGGGCGGCATCGATCGGCTTGGCAATGTCGCCGCCGGGCTTGAGCGACGACCCGATGATGACGCCGTCGGCGATCTCGAGGATGGCCGCGGCCGTTTCCGCCGTCGCCCCGCTGCCCACGAGCACGGGCCGATCCGGCACGGCCGCCTTCACGCTTCGCAGACTATCCAGGTCCGCCGGCCGGCCCGTTGTCGCACCGGACACGACCAGCGCGTCGGCCCGGCCGCGATACGCGATCTCCTCGGCGGCCAGACCGATGTTCGGTTGGCTCAGCGGCACCGCGTGCTTGACGTGCACGTCCGCGAGAATCTTCACCTCGGGGCACAGCCGCCGGCGAAGCCGCAGGGTCCGCGCAGCGTCGCCCTCGATGAATCCCTGATCGGTCGCCGACACGCCGGTAAGGACGTTGACGCGGATGAACTGCGCCCCCGTCGCCGCGGCGATGCCGAGCGCCGCCGTCGCGTCGTTACGGAGGCAATTGACGCCGACGGGCGCGCCTGCATCCGCCACGATCGCCGAGACCACCACCGCCATCGCAGCCACGGTCACGGGCTCGACCGTGGTGGCGAAGAACGGGCCGTCGCCGAAGTTCTCGACGATGACAGCGTCAAAGCCGGCCTGCACCAGGGTCCGCGCTTCGCGGCGGGCGTGGTCGATAATCGCCTCGACCGGCAACTCGTGACCGGGACTGCCGGGTAGCGCCGGTAGATGCACCATCCCCACCAGAAACGGAGAAACCATCGTATCCATGGTGCGGAAAGCTTACTTCACCTTGCGGAAAACGGCCACCACGTCCTCGATCGGGACGACGAAGAGCTGGTTATCGGCCTCGAAGTCGACCGGTATTGCGTGCTTGGGATTGAACAGCACCTTGTCGTACTGGCGGATGGGGAAATCGTCATCATTCTCGATCTGGGCCGAGACAGCGACGATGCGCCCGGTGATCGTCGGGATTTCCATGGAGTCCGGCAGCTCGATGCCGCCCTTGGTCCGCTTCTTGTCCTGGTCCTTGCGGATCAGGACGCGTTCGCCGACGGGTTCGACGATTTCCATGGCTTTTTTGTCGACTTCGGCTTTCTCTGACATGGCTGAGCCCCAGATGAATTCGCAAGCTCGCAACCGGCGCGCCGGGAGCGGCCGGGAACATCCGCCGATTCTATGCCCGTGGCAACGCCCCTTGCAAGCCACGCGCTGCCGGGGCGATGTTCGCCAATCCCCGAGCGGCCACTGTCCATCACGTATTTGCGCACTACAATTGCTGTCTGCGGCGGGAAACACGGGATACGAGAAACATCACACTTTTTGGGCAAAGACAGGATGCTGAAGGTCGCCTTCGTGTCACTCGGCTGTGCGAAGAACACGGTCGATTCCGAGAAAATCCTCGGCCAGCTCGCGGAAGCCGGCTGCGCGCTGACGGACAGCGCGCGCGAAGCCGACGTGGCCGTGGTCAACACGTGCGGGTTTCTGGCCGCTGCGCGCGACGAGGCTGTTGAGGTGATCCGCGGCCTGGTGGCGGTCAAGAACGACCGACGGGCGCGGCTGCGGCGCGTCGTGGTAGCCGGCTGCCTCGTGCAACGCGACGGCGAGGGGCTGCTCGACCTCGTGCCCGGCGTGGATGCCCTGGTTGGCGTCAACAACCGCGACGACGTGGTCCGCGCGGCGACGTCCCAACGGCGGCGCCGCCGCGAGGTAAACGCATACCTTGGCGACTACCACCCGTTCGTCAACATCGACACCGCCCGTCTGCGCATCACGCCGCGCCACTGGGCGTACTTGCGGATCAGCGAGGGGTGCGACCAGAAGTGCACTTTCTGCACGATCCCGTCGATCCGCGGGAAGATGCACGGCAAGCCGCCGGAGCTCATTCTGCGCGAGACCCGGGAGCTGGTCGCCGACGGCGCGGTTGAGCTGTGCCTGATTGGGCAGGACACGACCAGCTACGGGATGGACTTCGGCTACGAACCCGGCCTGGCCGGTCTGCTGCGGCAGCTCGACACGGTCGACGGCGTCGCCCGAATCCGCCTCATGTACGCCTATCCGTCCGTGTTCACCGACGAGATCATCGACGCCATCGCCGAGAGCCAGCGCGTCGTCAAGTACGTGGACATCCCGCTGCAGCACATCAACGACCGAGTCCTGAAGGCTATGCATCGCCGCGTGGACCGCCGGACGACCGTCGATCTGATTGGGCGGCTGCGCCGGCGTATGCCGGACGTGGTCCTGCGCACCACGCTGATCTCGGGCTTTCCGGGCGAAACTGAGGACGAGCATCGAGAGCTCATTGACTTCGTCCGCGAGTTCCGGTTCGATGCACTCGGCGTCTTCCCGTATTCTCTCGAGCCGGACACGCCCGCGGGGCGGATGCGGGATCAGCTCGACGACGTGACCAAGCAGCGCCGCCGCGAAGAGCTGATGCTCACCCAGCAGGAGGTCGCGTACAACAAGGCCGATGCTGCAATCGGTCGCGTGTTCGAGGTGCTGGTGGACAAGCCGGTGAAAGACGGCGTCCAGGAGGCGCGGCACGACGGCCAAGCTCCGGAGGTCGACAGCGTGACGCTCGTGCACGGCGGCAACGTGGCTGTCGGTTCCTTCGTTCGAGTCCGCTGCACGGGCCGAGATGGCTACGATCTTGTGGCTCGGCCGGTGTCGGCCCGTCTGCCGATATTGGCATAAATGAAGATCAACCTGCCGAATCAAATCACGCTCAGCCGCCTCGTTCTGGCGATCGTCTTCTTCTTTTTTCTCGGTCAGTACGATATCGACGCCGGCAGAACCTGGCCCCTCGACGTCTGCATCGTCCTGTTCCTGATCGCCGCTGGGACCGACTGGCTTGACGGGTACCTGGCGCGCAAGCACAACCTGGTCACCGCGTTCGGGCGCGTGCTTGATCCGTTCGTCGACAAGGTTCTGGTGTGCGGGACGTTCGTATTCCTCGCCGGCCCGGAGTTCGTCAACGACGCTGGGCAGTCGGTTACGCGCGTCGCCCCATGGATGGCGGTCCTGATCCTGGGTCGCGAGCTTCTCGTGACGGGTCTTCGCGGATTCTCGGAATCGAAGGGCCGGGCGTTCGGGGCCTCCGTCTACGGCAAGGCCAAAATGGTAATCCAGAGCATCACCGCTCCGACGCTGCTGTTCTTCGTCGCTTACATTGATCACACGTCCGCCGGGCCGTCGCTGCAATGGATCAAGGTCGTGCTCGTCTGGGCGACCGTTCTGGCCACGACGATCTCGATGCTACATTACCTGGCGAAGTCGAAACACATCCTCACGGAAGCCACCAGTTGAACGAACTCACGTATGCAAATGCGATTCTCCTTGGGATTCTCCAGGGGGCGACCGAGTTTCTGCCGATCAGCAGCAGCGGGCACCTGGCGCTCGTGCAGCACTGGCTCCGTCTCAAGGCCGAGTCGGACGCCATGCTTGCCTTCGACGTGGCCGTTCATCTGGGAACTGTGCTGGCGGTGATCGCCGTGTTTGCGCTGCCGTTCGCCAGTTTCCTTCGTCGTCTCGTGGCCGAGTTGCGGCCGGGCTTCGACGGTCGCCGCGCCGCCTGGCTGATCGTTGCGCTGGGCGTCGTGGCCAGCATCCCCACGGCGGTCATCGGCCTGTTCTTCAAGGGCCAGCTTCAGGCGGCGTTCGGCAAGCCCATGTGGATCGCCGCGGCGCTTGCGGTGACGGGCGCGTTGCTCTGGTCAACGCGGGACATCCCGCATCCGAGAAGAGGCTGGCGGCGATTCGGCTGGTGGCGGGCTTTGCTCATTGGAACTGGTCAGGGCATCGCGATCATGCCGGGCATCTCGCGCAGCGGCACGACGATTTCGCTTGCCCTGCTGGTGGGGATCAAACGGCGGTGGGCGGGCGAGTTCAGCTTCTTCATCGCCATACCGGCCATCTGTGGGGCGGCCGTGCTCGAGGCGGCGGACGTCGCCAAAGCGGCGGGGCCGGCCGCGATGCAGCTCGTCAACGGTCCGCTGCTGGTGGGAACGGCAGCCGCGGCGGTGGTGGGATACGTCGCACTGCGGATTCTGCTGTTCGCCGTGCGGCGCGCCCGGCTGCACTACTTTGCCTGGTACTGCTGGTCGCTGGCGATCGTCGTGCTTCTCGTGCTCGGTCGCTGATTCGCGGAGCCCCCCGATTACAGCACGAACTGCAAGCCCGCGCGGAGTAGATTCGCGTAATCTCCCGGAATCTCGTGGCCGGTCGCTTCAAGATCGTTCAGCTTCACCTTGATCCCAACCGATTCGAGCTCGTTCTTCAAATCCACGTTCCGGGGTTCGGCCACACCATCCAACTTGCCACAGATGAGGAACAAGCGGACGGACTGGGCCGCTGCCGCCTTCCAGTCTCCCCCTAGCTCCGGGCGGTACGTGGAGGCGACCGTAACGGCTCCGGCGAACCGGTCCGGATGCTTCTCAACCAGCTTGACGGCGAGCTCGCCGCCTTGGTCGAAACCGCCGAGGATGATCTTCTTCTCGTCGATCTTGCACGCCTGGTGCGCTCGAGCGATCGCGCGGTCGACCGCCTGCTCCGCCGCAGCGTCATCGAGAAGGCGAGGATTGCTCAGTAACTGCCAGGAGTAACCACCCTGGGCGACGCGCAAGGGCCCACGTGGTGCGGCCACGACGACGCCGCGCTCGGCGGCGACGTCCTTCCAGTATGCAGCGAACTCGCGAGGGTTGTCACCGCCGCCGTGCAGGGCAACCAGCAGCGGCGCGGGCTTGTCGCGCTGCACACTGTCCGGAACATATACAAAGACGTCTTCGTCGCGCACTTTCGTGGCCTCCGCCTGAAGCTGTTCAAGCTGCGCGTCGCCGTGAAGGCTTTGCAGATCCTCATCGCGCGCGATCCACGCCGGGTCATCCCAGCCGTATTCGATCGACTTCTTCAACGCCGACAGTGCCTCCTGCTTGTCGCCGTTCAGCGCACAACAGCAGGCATAGTTGTAGTACGTTCCCATATTGATGGGCTCGAGGGCCAGAGCTCGCCTGTAGTAGTCGATCGCGGTCTGCCAGCCCACGTCTTCATTTCGGGACGCGGCCTCGTAGACTTCCTGCGCCTTGGCGAGGTAGTGGTTGATCTTCAACCGGCGCTTGTTGAGTTCTCCGCGGGCCACAGCCACGTGGCTCAGGACGACTGCGAGCGCGGCTACTGCAAGCAGTGCGGAGCGGCGCGAGGGTGAAAACAATCCGGGTCGTGGGTGCATCGACGATGTCTCCCTGTTGTCTGTCGGCGTCCCGGCGGCAGGCGGGTCCCACCGCGGGGCGGAGTGAGTTATCGATCGACTCGAACGCGGCGACGCCGCCTGAGCTGCGCCCGCGAGTGTAGGCTTCGCTGCCGATTATACGGCTACTTTCTCGAAGCGGTAGCTTCGGCATTCTGTGTGGTTGGACACACCGCCGCGATCCGCCTATCGTGTGCCAGCCAATGGCGGTGGCGGCCGCACGGGCGCGCGTGCGCATCCCGCCAGCCGTGATCGAACGTCGACCGATTCCTCGCCGGGCAGCCGACATGTTTCAACGCATCGGATACGGAGCGCTCGCCATCCTGTTCGTTTTCGGGCTGCTCGTCGTCGATGCGCGGATCGCCTTCGACCAACGGGGAGACGATTTCTTCGCCAGACTGTTGAACCGCGGAAGTCTTGTCCCCGTGGCCTGTGCGGTGCTGGCGGGAGCGGCGGCACTGGAGCTGGCAGCCCTTTTCCGCCGGGCGGGCATGCACCCTAGTACAACCTGGGCAACCGTGGCGTCGGTGGTGATCGCGGTGTCTCCCTGGCTGAGCGCAGCCGGCGCGTTCGGCTTTGGCCCGTTGGGCGTCGAGGCGGTGCAACTGCAATTCTGCCTCGTCGCGATGGCCTTTCTGATCTCCGGCTTCATGCACATTGCCCGAAGCGACGTGGCGGCCGGGCTGAGGGATCTGCCGGCCACCTGGCTCGTGATAAGCTACGCCGGCGTGCTCACCAGCTTCCTGACCCTCCTGCGGACCGATATTGCAATTCCGGGACCGGACGGTGCCTGGGTCATTCTGGGCTTTCTGGCAGTAAGCAAGGCGTCCGACATCGGGGCGTTTTTCATCGGCTCGGCGATCGGGCGTCACAAACTGATCCCGCGGATCAGCCCCGCGAAGTCGGTGGAAGGTGTGTTTGGCGGTATCGCGGCGAGTTGTGCAGTAGCACTGTTTTTTCTTTATCTTCACAAGACAACAGCTCTGCCCGAAAATCCGCTGCTTCCAGGTACGGCGGCCCAGCAACTGGCCCTGCAGACGCGCACGGTCGCCCACGATCTTTCCGTGCTGTTCCGAAACTTCTCCGTTTGGCAAGCCGTTGTATTTGGGGTGGTTATGTCGGTTGTGGGCCAGTTGGGGGACCTGATTGAGTCGCTCTTCAAGCGGAGCGCAGGGGCGAAGGACTCGGCCCATGTTCTGCCAAGTTTTGGGGGCATTCTGGACATGGTGGACAGCCCGCTAGCCGCGGCCCCGGTGGCTTGGTTTCTATTGACCTGGCTGTGGAAGGTGGCATAGCGTAGGTGGTTACACTAGTTATCCGGGTACGGGTCCAGGCCGTGCCGTGGGGCGACGGCCGGGGGCCTGCAACGACCAGAATGGAGGATTGACAACCCGTTGGATCTAACGCTCGCGATTGACGACGCGTCCAAGCGTCAACTCCTGTTTGGGCCGGCGGACAGGAACCTTCGCATCATCCGCAGCACGTTCAACATCAGCGTTACCGCGCGCGAGTCCTCGATCAAGCTGAGCGGCTCGAAGGAGGCGGTCAGCAAGGCGGCTTCGGTCATCGAGGTCTTACAGGGTCGCCTGCGCAGCGGGGAGCACGTGGGTGACGAGGAGGTCGCGGAGGCGATCCTCGCCACGTCGGAGCACGTCGAACCCGACAACGGCCGGGCATTGAGCGTCTACAGCTCGTCGGTACCCGTCGTGCCCAAGACCGATGGCCAGGCTCGGTATATCGACGCCATTCGCGAGAATGATCTGACGATCTGCCTGGGACCCGCCGGTACGGGAAAGACGTACCTGGCGGTGGCCATGAGCGTTGCGATGCTCAAGGAGAAGCAGATACGGCGTCTGATCCTGGTGCGGCCGGCGGTTGAGGCGGGCGAGAAGCTCGGCTTCCTGCCTGGTGATATGCAGGCGAAGGTGAACCCGTACCTGCGGCCGCTGTTCGATGCCATGCACGACATGATGAACTTCGAGCAGATCAAACGCTTCATGGAAAACGACGTGATTGAAGTACTGCCGCTCGCGTTCATGCGCGGGCGGACGTTGAATAATTCGGCTGTGATTCTCGACGAGGCGCAGAATTCGACGCCGGCGCAGATGCTGATGTTCCTTACGCGCTTGGGGCACAACAGCAAGATGATCGTGACCGGCGACGATTCCCAGACGGATTTGCCGGACAAGCGACCGAACGGCGCGGTCGACGCTGTCCGTCGCCTGAAAGGCATTCCCAACGTCGGTATCGTTTACCTGGAGAAGTCAGACATCGTGCGGCATCCGCTCGTGCAGGACATCGTAGAGGCCTATGGAGGCCGGAACGGGATGGACCGATAATCTGGCCTGTCGCAGCTGGCCAGCACGCCGGCGCGGATCGCCGCACCAGTTGACACCGACTACCATCCGATCAATCTGAAACGGAAACGTCCCGTAAGGGAGACGCTTTTGTCGTGTTTGGTTTGAAGAAAGGCAAGGTCCGCCGCCAGCGAGCGAAGCAGCTTCGCGCTGAATCAACAGAATCGCTGTGGGGGCGGTTTGCGCGGCGGATCGGCCTGTGGCCGACGTTGATCACGGCGCTTTTCTTTGTGATCGCCCTGATCATCTCGCTGGCTGGCCGCCGGGCCCTGCCTTATTCCGAGCACCAGAAGATCAGCCAGCCGATCATCGCCCGCGTGAACTTCACCGTGGAAGACCCAAAGCAGGCGGCCGTCAACGTGAAGGCCGCCCGCGAAGCGACACCCAGCTACTATCGCGTGAACATGGAGCTAATCGATCGGCTCATCGGCGAGGTGTCCGCGCTGCACGAGGCGGCGCAAGCCGAGTCGTACGAGAAGTTCGAAGAGCGGGCCGCCGCCGCTCCCTGGACGGCGAACCAGGAGCTCTACGCCAGACTCCATGCCGCCAACGGCGAGGCACGCGAGCAGTTCTTGCGCGCGCTCGAGGAGTTGCGCAAGGGACTCATGCACGAGTGGACGGTCCTGCCGACCACCGACGAGGAACGGGATCCGCCATCCAAGGCCGGCGAGATCATCGTGCTGAAACCTCGGGCGGCCGAGGAGAGCGCGGCCGGCGCCGCCGCGGGCGCTGCCGCCGCCGCAGGCGTCGAGGAGGAGCACGTTCCAACGCTGCACCTGATTCAGATCGGAAACCGCGCAGCGGTCGAAGGCCGCGCAAGAGTTCTCGCGGAGCCCTTCGATCGTGCGGTGCGAGGCGCGGTTCGAGAAGTGCTCATTGGTGCGCTCACAAAGGAACCGATTCTGGTCTTCGATCAGAAGCGGACGCAGGAGGCGATGGCGGCGGCGGAACGTGCTGCTCCGCCGGGTCTGAAACACTACGAGAAGGGCAAGCCGTTTGTCCTGCCGCGCTACGAGGAGGTCTCGGGCAAGCGTGCGCCGGAGGAGGCCGGCCTGACCGGGGCCGACATCGACCTTCTCGCCCGGGAGGAAGCGGCGTATCAGAAGTTTCTGCGCACCAATGCCCCCGAGGCGGTGAAGGATCGGCAAAGACGGCTATATGCCGAGCTCGGGGTCGGTATGGTGCTTCTGGTTCTGTCGGTTTCGCTCTTCGTCTACGTCGGCCTGTACCAGAAACGCATCTTCGAAGTGCACTCACGCTCGATCGCCTTTGCCGGCCTGCTGCTGATCTGCCTGGCGACGGTGCGGTTTATCGACACGCATTCACCCTACGCCGAGTTGGCGCTGGCGCCGGTGATGCTGGCGGCGGCGATCCTGACGATCACGTATCCGCGTCGCTTTGCGGCCGGCGTGACGGTGATTTACGTCGTTCTGGTGTCGGTTGTCATTCGGGCGGAGATGGGCGTCATGGTCACGCTCTTCGCCGGTGGCTACGTCACCGCCCTGCTGCTGAACGACATCCGCACGCGTACGAAGATCATCTCCGCGGGCGTCGGCATCGCGGCGATCGTGTTTTTCACCTCGTTCGCCTTCGGCCTGATCGGGCAGCAGGAGATCGGCTTCGCCGCGGTTCGCGCGGCAATCGCGGCGGCAAGCGCGATACTCGCCGCCCTGATCATTCAGGGCACGCTGCCGTTCATTGAACGACTTTTCCGCGTGGCGACGTCGCTTACGCTGCTGGAATATCGCGATGCGAACCGCCCGCTTCTGCGGCGGCTGGCCCGCGAAGCGCCGGGAACGTACAACCACTCGCTCGTGCTCGGCACGATGAGCGAAAGCGCGTGCGAGGCGATCGGGGCAAATGGACTGCTGGCGCACGTGGGGGCGTTGTACCACGACATCGGCAAGATCCCGAAGGCGGAGTACTTCGCAGAAAACCAGGAGGCATCCATCAATCGGCACGACAACCTGGCGCCGAGCATGAGCCTTCTGATCATTCTGGGACACGTCAAGGACGGGATCGAACTGGCGAAGGAGTACGGCCTGCCCCGCGTGCTGCATCCGTTCATTGCCGAGCACCACGGGACGACGGTCGTGCGATATTTCCACCACGCGGCGTCCGAGAAGAAGTCGCAATCGCCGCGCGGCCGGCACGACCGCGAAGTGCCCGAGGCGGAATTCCGCTATCCGGGGCCGAAGCCTGCGTCGAAGGAGACGGCCATCCTCATGCTTTGCGACGGCGTTGAGGGGGCGGTCCGGGCTTTGCCCGAGCCGACGCCCGGCCGGATCGAGGCCATCGTCCACCAGATTCTCCAGGAACGCCTGAAGGACGGCCAGTTCGACAATTGCGATATCACCCTGCGGGAATTGCACCTAGTCGAGGAATCGCTGGTCAAGAGCCTCTGCCGTTTTTATCATGGACGGGTGGCGTATCCGAAGGCGACGCAGGCGAAGGCCGATCAGAGGGAAGAGCCCGCCGTGACGGCGGAGGTGAAGCGCCAACTTGCCGGCTAGCATTCTGTCGGCCGGCAGCATGGCCATCATGGAAACGAACCCTTCCAAGGAAGGCGAATCCAGCCACGAAATCAGCGTTTCGTGCGAAGGCTCCGCGGACGACGCGGACCCCCTGGAATTACGCCGCGCCGCGATCTTCACGCTCGAGCAGCACGACTGCCATTCGGGCAGCCTGTCGATCACCGTCGTTGACGAGCCGAAGATGATCGAGCTGAACGCGCGGTACAAGGGGGCCGAGGGCTCCACCGACGTGCTCGCATTCGATCTGTCCGACGATCCGGAGCGCGGGCTCGACGGCGAGATCGTCGTCTGCCGGGACGTGGCCGAGCGAGAGAGCCGGCGACGCGGCCTGACGCTCGGGAGCGAGCTACAGCTCTACGTCATCCACGGCGTACTCCACCTGCTTGGCTACGACGATCGCGACGAACAGGATGCGGCCCGCATGCACGCGCGCGAAGATGAGCTGCTGACCGCGCTCGGGGTGGGCCCGGTGTATGGAGTGCCGGAATGCTGAGGGTCGCCGTCGTTCAAATGAACCTGCCGGCCGGTCAGCGATCGCGGACCCTGTCCCTCGTGGCCGAAGCGATCGACGCGGCGGCGCGCGAGGTTTCGGCGCCGGATCTCATCGTCTTGCCCGAGTGCTACGACACGGCGCTGCTCGCCGCGGAAGTGCGGCTGATGACGCCGGCGATGTGCCAGGGGTTCGTGGAGGCCGTCGCACGCCGGGCCCGCGAGTGGGGTGTGTGGATCGCGGTCGGTCACGTGCACTCCGTCGAAGAGCACCCGCAGGCCGCCGCCAGCCTGCTGGACCCGGACGGCGACCCGTGGATTCACTTTCCGCAGCATTGTGAACCGTTCGCAGGCGACAGGGAGAATACGACCGCGGAATGGAGCGTTGCGCCCACTCCCATCGGTCGTATCGTGCTTCGGCCAGGCTCATTGATGGCTGAAAACACTTTGCGGAGGCCACAGGCTGATCAGCACGCCGACCTGCTGCTCGTGCCGAGCACTGCGTCGGCCGCCGATTCCGTCCGGCGGACCGCGGCGACAACGGCAACCGCACTCGGCGCGTACGCGTGTGTTTCCACCGGCGTGGCGCAGACCGGCAAGACCGGACAGAGCTCGGCGGGCGGCTACGTGCTCGACCCGCAGAATCGGATTGTGCAGGAGACGGGTCCGAACCAGCGCATCCGCGTGGTCGAGTTGCCGATTGAGCCCAGGTACGAGCCGAATTGGCCGCCGGCGAATGCAACCGGGATATCGGAGGAACATCCCTATCGTGACTAGCGGACTATTCTGGGTGGCCGTGCTGCTCGTTTTCGGGCTGCTGGCGTCGTCGACACTGAACTTCGCCTTGCGTCTGCCGTCGCGCGTCCGAATCGCCGAGCGTCTTGCACGTCGATCGCGGCCGGATGTCATGGACCGGCTCATGGAGGCCAGCAACGACCTGTCGCTGTCAGCGGCGATCATGCGCGCCGTGTTCTCCCTCGCGCTCGCATTTGTCGTGCTGCGTCTGTGCGAACGGTCGGAATTGGGCACGACGCTCACGCAGTATGTCACGGCTTTTTTCCTGTCGCTCGCTCTTGTGCTCGTCTTCGGCGTGGCGATTCCCGTGGCATGGGCGAAATACGCGGGGGAGTCGGTGCTCGCCTTCTCGCTGCCCGGCCTGCTTGTACTGAGCAAGGCGTTCGTGCCCATCGTGTGGGTGCTGAGCCTTTTCGATCACCTGGTCCGACGGCTTGCCGGCGTCCCGCATGACGACCCGGCGAATGATCTCGCCCGGCTCGAGCGCGAGCTTCTGGACGCGGTCAGCGAAGGCGAAAAGCTGGGCGCGGTCGACGAGGAAGAGAAAGAGATGATCGAATCGGTCATGGATCTGCGCGACACGGACGTGGCGAACATCATGACGCCGCGCACCGAGATGCGTGCCGTGGAGAAAGGCGCCTCGCTTCGCGAAATCAAGGAGCTCATCCAGCAGATCGGCCACTCGCGCATACCGGTGTACGACGAGACGATCGACAGTGTGCTGGGCGTGATCTATGCGAAAGACCTGTTGCAGATCGACGAGTCGCAGCCTTTCTCCGCGACAGGCGTGATGCGACCGGCGCTCTTCATTCCCGAAACCAAGAACCTCCGCGACCTGCTGCACGAATTCCAGGCGCAGAAGGTGCACATGGCCATCGTTCTCGACGAGTACGGCGGGACCGCCGGCCTGGTTACGATCGAGGACATTCTCGAGGAGCTTGTCGGCGAGATCGCCGACGAATACGACGTTGACGAGCCCGAACCGATGACGCGGATCGACGAAGACACGCTGGATATCGACGCTCGCGTGCGCATCGAGGAGCTCAACGAGGAGCTCGACATCGAGTTGCCCGAGGATGACGACTTCGAGACGATCGGCGGTTTTGTGTTCAGCACGCTGGGGAGGATTCCGGAGGCCGGTGAGTCATGCCGGCATGAGAACGTGAGCATTCACGTGATCGACGCCGAGCCGCGGCGGATCAACCGGCTTCGGGTACACGTAGACCGCCAGGCGCGCCCCTCGAACAACGGCCGGCACTAACCTATCAGCTCAGGACTCCGCCGACGAAATCCGGGTGGCGCGGTCTGGCCCGAACGGACAGGCCGTGGGTGCAGTCTGGTGATGCGAAAACGCGAGCCCACGGCCTGGCGGTGCGACGCTTCGCTCGCTGCGCCAGACGGTGCCACCCAGCCGTGATGGAAAATCGGGTGGCGCGGTAAGGCAAGCCAGACCGCGCCACTCGTACATTGCAATGCATCGAGATCGGGTGTCCTACCCGGGCGGGCGCGCCGGCTTCGGCGCTATTCGGTCGAGATCGAAGCGGCGAAGTCGGCGAAATCCCTCAGGTCGATGTCGCCGTCGGCGTCGAGATCGACGCACAGGCAGCCGGCACCCTGCCCGCCGGTCGGACCGGCCAGGCAACTCTCGAACACCTCGTAGTCCTGCACGTTCACAAAACCGTCGCCGGTGAAGTCCGTCGGCGTCATCGGGACCACGCCCCAGATCTCCACGTCGTCAATGTTCCATCCGGGGTAGCTGACCGTGTTGTCGGTCGGCCCCATGTTCCACCGGATGTAGACCGTCGACTGGCCGTCGGCGACGGCGGAAATGTCGTAGGACTGCTGGGTCCAGTGGTCGTCGCTGATGCTTACGTTCGACGGATTCTCCCAGATCTGCGTCCAGTTCGTGTCGTCATTGGACACCTCGACGGAGGCCGTGTCATAGCTCTCGACACCCAGCCAGCGGTAGAAGCGCAACTCCGTCGAACTCAGGTTCGCACAGTCGATCGCGGTTGTCGTCAGTGCATAGACCGGCATGCTCTGCGCGTAGTCGCCGGCGAGGTTGTAGCCGTACACATACAAACCGGTGTTGCCTGACGACGGATCGCGGCTGTGCGTGCCGCCGCCGGTCGGCGGCCCGAACGCCCAGTTGCCTTCCGTGGCCCAACCGGGATCGGAGTCAAGCGGGAACGAGTGGACCACGTGCGGCGCCAGCGCGGTGACATTGAGCGTGATGGTGGCGACGTTCGACGCCGCCGATGCATCCCACGCGCGGAAGGTAAAGCTGTCGACGTAGTCGACGCCGCATGGCGGCTGATACGTCACCATGTCTGCGCCGCCAGCCAGCGTGTATGGCAGGTCGCCCGCCTCGATGATGATGCCGCCGTTCGGATCGATCAGGTAACCTGACGCCGGAAGACTGTCGATCTCGTAGGTCAGAGAATCGCCGTTGGGGTCGGAAGCGCTGAACGTCATGCTCGTGGCGAGGTTCATCGGCGTCATGACGGAGTCGTCATACGCCACGGGGTCCCACGCGGGGCCGCCGACCCGGAGCGAGACGATTCGGGTGGTGTCGCCCGCGTGATCGGTCGTGTTGACGAAGCTGATCATGTCGCTGTAGTTGCCCTCCGGCAGCGTGAGGGCGTTCGAGTTGACGTCGATGGAGACGGTGGTCGTCGCGTTCGGGCCCAGGGAACCCGCCCCGTTCACGACGGTAAGCCACGACGCGGTCGCAGTGACGCTGTAATCGATGCCCGTATCGCTCATGTTTTCAAGCGTGAAATCACTGCTTGCCGGCGAAAACGGGCCCGCGATCGGGCCGTTCAGCATCAAGTTCGTCTCCGGCGTCACGCCGAGTCCGCGACCGGGCACATAGGTGTCGAGACTGGTGACGCCCGTGTTGCCGGGATCGAGCCAGTCGCTGAGCCGGGTGCTTGACGATCCGCCGCCGGTCCACGACATGGAGAATCGGCCGTACCAGTCGGAAGAGTCATTGCCGCACGCCGCGTATCCGCCGTGCAACTGCCCGATCACGTGATGGCTCTGGTTGAACAACGGCGAGCCCGACGAGCCGGGCTCCGTTGTGCCGACATCCCAGTCGGTGATGCGGACGTGCGACCCGTCACCGGGCGTGGCCGTACCCAGATAGCTCGTCGTTGTTGTCGGCTGGTATTCGAAGCTGATGCTCTTCTCGTCGCAGTTCGGATGGTGGATACCGCACGCGCTCGTGGCATCCGCGCTGGAATGATCCCACCCGGCGAAGGTAATGCCCCAGTCGGGGTTGGGATCGTCATCGAGCTCGACGAGCGTGAAATCTGACGGCGTGTAAGTTGCGCGGAAGTACGAGCCGCTCTGCCACTCGCTCAGCGAGCCGCCACCATGCTGGCCGCACGTGGGGCTCTCGTAGTTCCAGTACACGACCAGCGACGCCGCGTTGCCAGACGTAATGCTGCAATGGTGAGCGGTCATGAAATAGGGAGTCTCGTCTTCGGCCGTGTTGTTGACCATGAAGCCGCTGCAGAACAGGCTCCCGCCGGTCGAAATCACGCCGATTGCGGGAATCTCATCACGCCAGGCGTCGCCTTCGGGGCAGACGACATCGACGTTACATGCCCCCGACCGCAGGCCCTGCTCCTCGCCGAAGAAACGGTAGCCCACGTTGATGCGGGCAAGTTCGAGATCGAGCTCGTCGGTCCTGATGGTCTGCGGCAACGTGACCTCGACAATGATGTCGTCAGCGAGAATTACCGGCGTCCACAGCTCGCCATGCGTTTCGTTGTCATCCGCGGTGAACGGGCCGATCACGTTGTTGTGGTCGGCGGAGTAAATGAACATCGTTCCGCCGGCCGGCATCTGGTAGCGAGTGAAGCCCAGGTTGAGCGACAGGGCGCCGAGAGAGGTGACTCGCAGGCGCCACATGTGGGAACCGTCATCCAGGTTCTCCCACGTTCCATCGGTTGCCGGCGTGATGAGAACTTCGTTTGGTATGGCGAACCGCGGCGCCAAGCCTTGCGTCTCGCGCTGTTGGTCTTCCTGCTCGGCGGCCGCCAGATCGACCGACGGTGCACTGACCTGCTCCACCTGATCGAGCGCGACGACCTTGTGCAGGAACGCCGCCGGGACACGATCGTCTGCCCGAGCGATCCCGGGGGCGATCACACAACACATTCCCACCAATGCCAGCAAACGACTGGTGCGCATGTTTCGACCCTCTCCATAACAGTGTGAAAGCGCTTCGTGGCAGGTTCAGTACAGAGCAAACCCATGCCGGGATGGGAGAAACTATCCAGCGATTCATGGGTTGACTGCGAATACGCCCCCGCCTCCTGACCCTTACGGGCCAGTTTAGCGAATTGATAGACCGGTCGCAAACATCTTATCGGCGCTGCCCGACGCAGATGTGTACGAATTGTGTTCCAGGATACACGGGTCGGCGTGTGCTATGCCAGCACCGGCTCGGCGACGAGCTTGAGTCGCAGCTTCTCCAGCGCGGAAACCTGGATCTGCCGGACGCGCTCCTTGCTGACCTGAATGTCGCGCCCGATGCGCTCGAGCGTCTGGCGCTTCTGGTTGGCATCGTCAGGGAAGCGTTTGTCGAGAATGTACTTTTCGAGTGAGGTCAGATTCGCGTCGTCATGCTTGAGCACGTGGTTGAGCCGTTCGACGTAAACGCGGTCGTCCCATTCGGAGGGGCCCATCTCCCACATTCCGCGGTCCATGCGTGAATCGAAGCCGTAGCTGATGAGGCTGGCCCGCCGGGTTTCCATCTTCGAGAGGCGAAGGAATCCCCGGTAGATCGCGTTGCAGGCGTAGGTGCTGAATCGGTAGCCCCGCCAGGGGTCGAACGCCTCGACGGCGTCGCAAAGCGCCCGCAGGCCCTCGCTGAGCAGGTCGTCCTCGTCGACGTTGGTGAAGCGGGTCCTGCGGAGCATTTCGTAGCACAGGCCGAGATTCACGGTGATGAGGTGATCGCGGATGACCATCCGTCGTTCGATCCACCGCCGGGAAGCGGCGGTAACGGCCACCTTGCGGCCGCGAAGCTGGTGCGACCGGTAGGCGCAGTAATGCATGGCCTTGAAAAGGCGGACCTCATCGACTCCGCGCGGCGGGGCGTTCTCCTCAAGCAACCCGTCGATTCCCTCCAGGAAGCCTCTGGTGTTAGCCGGACCGGCAACCTCCGGATGGAAGACGTATTTGGGCAACCCTTCGTAGCCCATGACATGCCGACTTGCCGCCTTGCCCTTGGCAACCATACCGTACCTTTCGCCTTGCGTTCGCGATACTGGGCCAGGATTTCGGAGCGATTTACCGCCTGCGCCACAGCACCTTCGGTTGCGTTGATCCGGCCCGGGGCTTGCCGCCGATCGCCGGTCCTCGCCACACCGGCTGAAAATTCCGCAACCGTTCAGGAATTCGCCCCACCCGCCGCCGCGCCCCCGAGGTTGGATCGAGGTTTAGTGCAAACCGCCGGCGATCGCGCCTTCCACCCCACCCATACTGCACTTGCTGTTCCGCACGAAAAAGTGTGACTTGTAGTCCTCGGGAAGGGATCCATCCCCGCTGCCGTTGGACTCTGGGTAAGCCGGGCATTTGACCGGCCGCTGGCGTCTGCCAGAATAGGCTATACGGAGAACACTACACCGGAATGCACAAGCAGGATTCAGCTCGGTCAATCGGTTCGTGCGCGGAAGCTGCCTCAGCCGCCTGCGTGCGAGGAGCAGCCACGCGCCACCTGGCGCGACGGGGGGCATGGCCTGACCAAGTCAGGCCGTGCACACCTTCCACACTTCCGGCTCGGCGGCCACCGCCCCCCCGACGTCGCCTGGTCGGCGCAAGGGCGATGCTCGCTGTCACCACAGCGGTTCTCGGGGGGATCGCTGGCTGCGGGACCGACTGGCCGTTTGGCTCGAGCCCGCGAAACGGCGAGTTCGAGCCGACCACGATCCAGCTCTCCGTCGGCCGGCACGTCGACCAGCCTTTGTCCGACGACGAAGCCGAGATGATCTTCACGGAGGCCAGCCAGATTCTCCAGGCCCAGGATGAGGAATGCCCAGACGTAAGCTGTCCGGTGACTTTCGAGCTGGACGGCTCCGTTCGGTCGTTCTCCGCCGGCGAAGCGGTCGTGACAACGGAGGCCCAGCTTGATGAGATTTTCGCGGAGCCGGAGGACATCAAGCTCGTCGCCCTGATGCTCGGCGTATGCGGCACGTCGCGATCGAGCGATCTGTCCGTGGTTCTTGGCTGCGCTTATCGCGGCGGGACCGCTGTCGTAACGCGCGGAGCCGACCCGGACGTGTGGGCGCACGAATGGGGCCATGTCCAGGGGCTTGTGCATCGCGACGACTGCCCTCGCAATGTGATGCACAGCTACGAACTCGACACCAACGCCCTCGATGGCGATGAATGCGCGGCGTTCCTATCGCCGACACCGTCGCAGGGACTGTTTCGCACCCGAATGCCGGACGAAACCTGCACACGGTGCAATGAAGAGCAGGTCCTGCCCCGGCCAAACGAACTGGAAAGTGAGTGGCTGTCCCGCATCACGGCGCGCATCTATCGCGCGGGTATACCGGCGGATGCGGTGACGGGCCGGCTGGACTCGACCGCCGTTGACGTCTTGATCGATTTGTATGCCACCAGCCCGGTACCGGTGGTTCGGACCAACGCCGCGCGCCTCATCGGTTTCAGTGCCGATTCCCGCTGTGTTTCAGCACTGATCGCATACATTGACTCGATGCCGAACGAGATCGACACCGCCGAGCTTGGAGTCGTTGCGGAGTCCGTTCTGGCGCTGGGCCGGCTCGCCGGAACCGATGAGGCCGGCGCAGCATTCGCGTTCATCCAGGCCGGCACCGACCCGGGGGCGTGGGCAGATCATGTTTTGGTGACTGGCGACCCGGCCGAAGAACCCGTTCCGCTGGACCGCGTACTCGCGCGCATCTGCATCATGGCCGTCGGGGTCTCCGACCATCCGGATGCGGAGTCCTTTCTGCTGGGACTGGACGAGCAGACCCGGACCGGCCGCCTCGCCCACCGCTGGGTTGCCGACCAGATCAATGAGGCCCTGTGCCGCCGGAACGACCAATGTCCCGCGCCCGCATCCGTCCCGGTCCAGTGAACGCCGACAATTGAGGAACGGCATTCGGCCTTTGACGATAATGCCGATAACGCGGGCGGATAATTGTCCGGATTATTTCTATTTTTTGCTTGCAACGGCCGGTGCGACCGGTTAAATTCACCCTCGTGGAGAGTTGAGAGAGCCACGTGAACCGATGAGGTTTTCGTGAGCCGGAGGTAGGAAGGGACGGAGGAAGAGGCACCGCCTGAATCCCACCCCTTGAACCGCTGGCTGAAATGTGTGTGTGAGGTTTATCGGCGCGTTTTTACCGCCGAAGCTATAGATCTCTCTCTCTCCCTCCCAGGCTTGGGCTGTTCGTAGAACAGCCCTTGCCCGTTTTTACGCGCAGAGAATCTAGTTTGTTTTCGACGCCGGCAACGGTCCCGTTGCCCATCACCAGCGCTCGTAACCGCCGAACCCCGCCGTGACCGCTTGACAATTCGACGCGTTCGCTGCCTACTGTACGCGAGCGCACCGCTAGCTCAGTTGGTAGAGCAGCTGACTCTTAATCAGCGGGTCCTAGGTTCGAGTCCTAGGCGGTGCACTTCCAGGCGAAATCACAGCTCACGGTAACGGCTGGCGCCGTATGTCCCTTCCTGACAAAGACTTGTGCGCGACGTGGAGGCAGTGGGGAAGCGGTTGATGCATCGCGGGTCGCGCGGCTAGCGTCCTTGCCCGCAGGCGACCGGCAGAGGTGCGACTTTGCTTTCACACACCGGTGCAAGGGATTGACGCGCCCCCCCAATGCCATCCGCGGACGCCTTCACCAGCCATCGTCGCAGGCAAAACCTCCGAAAAAACCTCGGCGCGGCCCGTGCGATCGACCAATGCACGCGACGCCCGCGGTTGGTATAGTGGGCCCACAGGCGCGGAAACGGCCGCCGCTGCCGGGGCCGCACCACGGCACGAAGCCGCTCGGCAGTTACGCAGACGAGCGATTGGAGGAATCGATGGACCGTCGACCGATCGGAACCGGCTACCTGCGCGTCTCCGAAATCAGCCTCGGCTGCTGGACGCTCGGCGGCCTTAATTGGGTGGACGGCGTCCCCAACGGATGGGCCAACGTCCATGAGGATGAAGCCATCCGCGCGATACACCTCGCGCTCGACGCCGGCGTCAACCACTTCGACAACGCCGACGTGTACGGCAACGGCCGGGCCGAGCGCATGCTGAGCAAGGCGCTCGGCAACCGCCGCAAGGAAGTCATCATCGCCAGCAAGGTCGGCCACTTTCCCGGCACCGCCGAGCACGCGTACGAAGACCTGCACATCCGCCATCAGTGCGAGCAGTCCCTGCGCAACCTGAAGACGGACGTGATCGACATCTACTACTTCCATCACGGCAATTTCGGTCCGAACGATCGCTTCCTCGACGACGCCGTGGCAATGGTGCACCGCCTGCGCGACGAAGGGAAGATCCGGCTCATCGGCCTGTCGGCCTACTCCACGGAGGATTTCCTGCGGCTCGTGCCCAGGATCAAGCCGGCCGTGCTCCAAAGCTGGGCGCACATGCTCGACGACCAGTTCATCGCACCCGGCAGTCCGGTCGAGCGGCTCATGGCAGAGCACAAGCTGTCGTTCGTTGCCTTCAGCCCGCTGGCGCAGGGCCTGCTGCTGGGTAAGTACGACGCCGACAACCCGCCGCACTTCGAGCCCGGCGACATCCGGCGCGAGCGCGATCGCTTTCAGCCGGAGTCGATCCGTGACACGAACCGCAAGGTCGATCGCGTGAAAGCGCGGTTCGGCTCAACGATCAAGGAGCTCGCCCGCGTGGCGCTGCAATACGTTCTCGCGCACGAACACGTGGCGTGCGTGATTCCGGGCTTCCGAAACGAGCGGCAGGTCGCGTGCAATCTGGCGGCGGCCGGCAAACCACTCACGAGCGATGACGTTCGCAACGTGCGGGAAGTCTTTCACGAGAGCTGATCATGGCAACGCAGCCGGAAACGACGGGCAATCGGCATCGAACAACGGCAGCAATGCGCGTGCCCACGCGGCTCTATCTGGCCGGTCCCATGTGCGGCATCGCCGAGCACAACTTCCCGCTCTTCAACCGCGTAGCGGCTACGCTGCGCGACCGCGGTCACGAAGTGTTCAACCCAGCGGAAAACGATGACGGCGGAGTCCGCCGGCCGCGCGGCTTCTACATGCGGCTCGACGTGGCTGCGCTGCTTCGGGCGGAAGCGATTGTCGTACTTCCTGGCTGGCAGCGATCGCGCGGGGCGAATCTCGAGGTGTGGCTGGCGATCGACTTGGGCCTGCCGATCTTCGCGTGCGAAATTGCGAACGGCGATGCATCCCTAACCCGGATGAGCGATGTCGGTGAATTCCATCTCCCCTTTCGGCACCTGAGCTACAACGAACCCTCGCTGTTTAATCTTCCGGCGAAATAGTATTGATTGGGGTCCCAATTCGTCGTAGACTGACTTGTGGGCGAGCGGCAGTGAAGGGAACTGCTCGACAGGAGTGGCACACGGATAGTGGACTGGCCGATGAAGGACGCCGGAAACAGCAAAGCACTCTCAAGCGGTAGCCACCTCGGCTGCGCGTGTTGTTGCGGCTGTTGCGAGCAGGAAGAAGCGTCCGCGCGGCCGGCATGTAACTGACCACCAACGAAACACAAGTTTCGCTACCGGGCCCGCAGGACGTTTCCTGCGGGCCTATTTGTTTGCGCGCATAGCGGAGGCGACGCAACACCAGATGGAAATGCTGAACGAAAAGCCTACGACGAATGCCGCGCTGCGACATCGGAAGATCCGCCCGGACTCGACGGCCGGAGACGTGATCTCCTGGGTGCTCGAGCGCTTTTCCGGGCAACGGATCGTCATCACGACGCAGTTCGGGATGGAAGGATGTGCGCTCATCGACATGTGCGCCCGCGATAGCCGGCTTCTGCGCGTCGTGTACGTGGATACGCACTTTCTTTTTCAGGAAACGTATGGGCTGTGCGAGCGTATGAAAGAGCGATACCCGAACGTGCGCTTCGCGCGGCACGCGACGGCGCTGAGCGCAGAACAGCAGGCCGAATTACACGGTCCGGAGCTCTGGAAGCGCAACCCCGACCTGTGTTGCCGGATTCGAAAGGTCGAGCCGCTCGAGGACGTCCTGCGCGAAGTCGATGTCTGGATGACCGGTCTTCGGCGCAGCCAGTCGCCGAGCCGCGAGAAGATCCAGCTCATCGAGTGGGACTGGAAGTTCCTGCTGCTGAAGGTCAATCCGCTCGCCGCCTGGTCGCGGCGCGACGTGTGGGAGTACGTGCAGGCAAACGACGTGCCCTACAACCCGCTGCACGAGCAGGGCTATCCCAATCTCGGCTGCACGCATTGCACCCGGCCGGTGCCCGGCGCGTCGATCACGGAGTACTCGCGGGCGGGCCGCTGGAACGGGCACACAAAGACCGAGTGCGGCCTTCACGGAGATGGCATCTGACCGGTGCAAAGCCATGACAGAACCACGAAAACCAAAGAAGACGGAATCCGCAGTCGAGGCCGCCAAGCGCGACAGCAAGCAGCTTCGCGGTACAATCGGCGAGACTCTGGCGTCGGAAGCGACGCACTTCGGCGCGGACGACCTGCAATTGCTCAAGTTCCACGGCGTCTACCAGCAGGACGACCGCGACACGCGCACCGAGCGCAAGCGAGGCGGTCTCGAGCCCGACTACTTTTTCATGGTCCGCGTGGCAATCCCCGGCGGGCGTCTGACCGCAAAGCAGTATCTTGCGCTCGACGAACTCGCCGACGTTTGCGGAAACGGCACGCTGCGCATCACGACGCGGCAGGGCCTGCAGTTTCATCGCGTCCCCAAGGGTGACCTCCAGACACTGATCACCGGCGTAAACGCGCGCCTGCTGACCACGCTCGCGGCGTGCGGCGACGTCGAGCGCAACGTGATGGCGTCGCCCGCGCCGCTGGCCGATCCGGCGCACAGGCTCGTTCAGCAGATGGCTCGCGACATCGCCCAAGCGCTGTCTCCGGGGCGCCGCGCGTACCACGAGATCTGGCTCGGCGGCGAGAAGCTGCACACCACCGAGGAGCCGCCCGACCCGCTCTACGGCCGGCAATACCTGCCGCGCAAGTTCAAGACCGGCATTGCCCTAGCTGGCGACAACAGCGTGGACATCTACGCGCACGACGCCGGCCTAGTCGCCCTTCTCGACGATGGCGAGGTCACGCGGTTCCAGTTGCTTGCCGGCGGCGGGCTGGGCATGACCCACAACAAGCCCGACACGTTTGCAGCGCTGGCACTGCCGATCGGCGTCATTCCGGCGGTCAATGCGGTCAAGGCAGTGCGTGCCGTCGTCGGCATCTTCCGCGATCACGGCAATCGAGCGGACCGCAAGCACGCGCGACTGAAGTACCTCATCGACGAGTGGGGCCTGGATCGTTTTCGCGAGGAATTCCGCAGCCGCGTCGCATTTGATGTCGCCCCGCCGGTCGAACTGCCGCGAGCAGACTATCACGATTACCTCGGCCGGCACGCCCAGGGCGATGGCAAGTTCTTCTACGGCGTGTTCATCGAGAACGGCCGGGTCGCCGACGTGGACGGCACGCGGGTCCGCAGCGCGTTTCGCGAGGTCGTGCGGCGGCTCCAACCAGCCATCACGTTCACGCCGAGCCAGAACATCCTGTTCACCGACCTGGGAGAGCGGCGCGTCGACGAGCTTGAATCGATCCTGCGCGATCACGGGGTACGGCTGGTCTCTCAGCTCCGCAACGCCAGGCGATATTCGATGGCCTGCCCCGCCCTGCCGACCTGCGGGCTGGCGCTCACCGAGGCCGAGCGCGTCATGCCGAACGTGATCGACATGTTCGAACGCGAACTGGCCGCGCTCGGTCTGGAGGACGAACGGTTGACGATCCGCATGACCGGCTGCCCGAACGGCTGCGCCCGGCCGTACACGGCGGACATCGGCGTCGTCGGGAGAAAGCCGGGCGAGCGATACAACGTATACCTCGGCGGCGGATTGCATGGCGATCGTATGACCGATCTGTTCGCCGCCGACGTGCCCATCGGAGAAGTGTTCAGCGTGCTGCGGCCGTTGCTGGCGGCGTTCGCCGCGCATCGGCAGCCGCGGGAGACCTTCAGCGATTTCTACGTGCGCGTGGCCGGACACGAGGCGCCTCGCACGCGCGTCACCGGTGGCGAAGTGGAAACGCGCAACAGTATCTCGCTCCCGGTGATCTCATGAGCGGATTCGCAGATACAAAAGTGATTCTCGCCGCGCATGGCGCGGGCGACTGCTCCGAGGCAAACCGCCGAATCGCGGCCATCGCTGCCGCGCTATCGGCCGAGCACCAGTTCAGCGGTGTCACCGCAGCGTTCAAGCTGGGCACGCCATCGTGGCTAGACGCCGCGCAGCAGGCGGACGCGGGCCAGACCGTCGTCGTGCCCGTGATGACGAGCGACGGCTATTTCCGGCGAACGGTACTTCCCCGAAGTGTGGAGGCCGCGCAGTCGGCCGGCCGCGTTCGCATCACGCCGCCGGTGGGCACGCATCCGCTCGTTCGCGATGCCATGTGCCGGCTGGTGCGGGACGGCATCGCCGAGCTGTCGAGGAACGGCCGAGCGGCGCTTATGGTGATTGTCGGCCATGGCACGGCGCGCGAACCGCGCAGCCGCCAGGCAACGCTGGACGTGTGCGATTCTCTGTGTACCGCGCTGCCGCACCACGAGATTATGCCGGCGTATCTCGATGCTGAACCGCGCGTTGAGGACGTCGTCGCCGAAAGCACAGTGACACGCGTGGTCGTCGCGCCGTTCTTCATCGGCGGCGGTCGCCATGCGACCACCGACATCGCCGATCGCCTTGGCGTTCGCTTTTCGCCGGGTCGCCCCTTCCCGGCACGCGTGATGGCAGACAATCGCGAGCTTGTCTTCTGCGCTCCACTGCTGGACACAGAGGAACTGGTGGAAGTCATACGCGATCTTGCCGCCGGCTGCTGGGAGCGACCAACACGGAGCCCATGCCATGGCTTATGAATTGACGCTGCGCTGCGGCGATGCTGACCAACCCGGCAGGGTTTATCTTGTCGGTGCGGGCCCCGGCGATCCCGGGCTGATCACCGTCAAGGGCCTCGATCTGCTGCGCGCCGCGGACGTCGTCCTGCACGATCGCCTCATCCCGACCGCGTTGCTGCTCGAGTGCAGGCCGGCCGCGCTCATCATTAACGTCGGTAAGGCGCCCGGACGCGCCGGTATCACGCAGGGCGAGATCAACGCACTGCTGGTCGCGCACGCGCAGGCCGGCAAGTGCGTCGTCCGGCTGAAGGGCGGCGACCCGTTCGTCTTCGGCCGTGGGTACGAAGAGGTCGATTTCTGCCGCCGGGCCGGCGTCGCCTGCGAAGTCGTGCCGGGGGTCAGCAGCGCGCTCGCCGTTCCGGCCGCTGCGGGCGTGCCGGTGACACATCGTGGCATTTCGCGTTCGTTCGCGGTCATCACCGGTCGGGCGGAGGACTGCGGACCGGCCGAACTCCACGACTTCGCCGCGTTGGCACAAATTGACACACTGTGCCTGCTCATGGGCCGAGCCGCTCTTCGCGAAATCGCCGACGGCCTGATCGCCGCCGGACGCGATCCGGCCATACCCGCGGCGGCAATCGAATCCGGTACGACGCCCGCAGAACGCCAGATCGTCGCGGACCTGGCCTCAATCGCCGAGCAGGCAGACGCAGCCGGTCTGAAACCGCCGGTAGTCACGATCATCGGCCCGACAGCCGCATTCGCGGAAGCGGCGAATCATGCGGCCGACCTGGCCGCCGTCGTGGCGAACGCCGCTTCCGAGCGTACAATTCATCGATGACCGCGAGCGGCACACAGCGAAGCAGCCGGCCGAAAGTCGTCGTCGCCATGAGCGGCGGCGTCGACTCAAGCGTATCCGCGTGCCTGCTGTGCGAGCAGCGCTACGACGTGATCGGGCTTTTCATGCGCGTTGGAGCCGAGCTGCCCGAGCCGCCGGCCTGTGCGTCGCCCGGCGCCGCCCGGCCGCACCAGGGCTGCTGCAGCGCCGCCGACGCCGCGGACGCCCGCTTTGTGGCCGGCCAGCTTGGGATTCCCTTCTACGCCCTCAACTTCAAGGACGATTTCGACCGCATCATCGACTACTTCGCCGACGAGTATCTGAACGGCCGGACGCCGAACCCCTGCGTGCAGTGCAACACGTGGCTCAAGTTCGGCAAGCTGATCGACTACGCCGACGCCGTCGGGGCCGAATTCGTCGCCACGGGGCATTACGCGCGGATCACGCGGCGCGACGGCCGAACTTTCCTGCGGCGCGGGCGCGATGAGCAGAAGGACCAGTCGTACTTTCTCTTCGGCGTCCGGCCGGAGACGCTGGAGCGGGCGATGTTTCCCGTCGGCAACCTGACCAAGACACAAGTGCGGGCCGAAGCCCAGCGTTTCAACCTGCCGGTAACCGACAAGCCCGACTCCGTCGAGATTTGCTTCGCGCCCGATCGCGACTACGCCCGCGTCGTCCACGCACGCCGGCCGCAGGCGTTCCAGGCCGGCGAGGTTGTCGATACCGCCGGCCGCGTCCTCGGCACGCACGACGGCATCGCCAACTTCACGATCGGGCAGCGCCGCGGGCTCGGCATCGCGGCCGGTCGGCCAGTGTACGTCACCAGCCTCGACGTGGCCAACAATCGCGTCGTGCTCGGCGAGCGCGCCGACCTGCTTTCGCGATCGCTGGTAGCGAATGAGGCGAACTTCTTCTGCCCCCCACCGGTCGAGCCCATACGCTGCGCCGCGAAGATCCGTTACCAGCACGCGGCCGCACCGTGCAGCGCACACGTCGATGACGCCGGCCTGCTGCACGTGGTGTTCGACGAGCCGCAGTCGGCGGTCACGCCTGGCCAGGCGGTCGTCCTATATGAGGACGACACACTGCTCGGTGGGGGCTGGATCGCGCACGCATCGCCGTGAGGCCCGGCTCAGCGGCCAAGCCCGGTAAACATCACGTATGAGCTCATACAAAACGCTTGGGGTGCGCCCGGTGAATCCGCTAAGATGAGCTTGACGTACCGTGCCGCTCCGCGCGGACCTGCTCGCCATGCGCGAGGCGTGCATCCGCCAGGTGGAGGAGGAAAATCGAATGCCAAACCGCTACTGGCGCGCCGGGGTCGCGAGACCGACCGGCGTCGTACGATTCGTCCGTACTCTCCTGATTGCTCTGCTGCCGCTTGTGTCAATCGCGGTGGCGGCGCGCGCCGATGTCCTCGACGTACCCGCGGTGCGCCAGGACGGCGGCGGCCAGGGGATGGAAGTCATGGTCCGCGGTCCGTGGGGCGACGCTTCCGGCGAGTTCGGCAAGGTCGATGAGGCGTCGCGGCCCGGGCCGATGGATTTCGTGGCCACCGGCGGCCGGCTGTACGTGCTCGACCCGGTCAACGCCCGCGTGCAGGTCTTCCGCGATGACGGGAGCTTCGAGCGGCAGATCGACATCGGCACGCGCACGGCTGACTTTCTCGCCGTGGGCGACAACGGCGACGTGGCGGTGATGGACGCGTTCGCGCGTCGCGAGATCCTGATCTTCAACGCCGACGGCAAGCTGCGTACGCGGTGCGGCATTCCCGCGGACGTCCGGCTCCCCTCGGCGATCTTCCTCGATGGCGAGCGCGTGCTGATCGAAAGCCGGCACGATCGCGTGTACGAACTGGCGGTGCCCGCGGACGTGCGCGGGGCGACGGCCAGCACAGTACGCACGCTCGCTGGCCGGCCGGTCGCCGCTGGCGGCGGCGAACTGCACGCCCGCATGGCCGGCACACGCGAGATTGCCTTGCAGGCCCCGCTCGGCAAGTCCACCGGCGACGGCAGTACCCTGCGATTCCAACGCGAGGTGGAGTCGATCGTGGCGCTGGAATCCGACACCAACAGCCGCGTCCACCTGGCGGTGACCTGTCCGATCGAAGGCAGTACCGATGCGTGGCACACGGAAATCGTGGTTGTCGTGCTCAACGCCGATGGGACGATCGCCGCCACGCTGCACATGCCGAACCGCTACGTCACGGATCACTACCGAAAGCTGGGCGTGTCCGATTCCGGTGACATCATCCAGATGCAGACGACTGAGGCGGACGTGCGTTTCGTTCGCTGGGTGGTCGAGCCGCAGAGCGGGAAAGGAGGCTCGCGATGAACACGCTGCGGCTGGCAATCAGTGCTTCGCTGGTGATGATGCTCGCGGGTCTCGCACGGGCCGACATTCCAGAGAAGACCCGGCAGGATATCGTCAACCATGCGGCGACCGGCGTCGGCTCGCCGTACATCTGGGGCGGCGGTAGCTGGGATCCGAACGACCGCGGCTACGGCGGCGCGGATTGCTCCGGCTTCGTGTCCAAGGCGTGGTCGCTGACGAAATGGACGCCCTATCGCGTGGAGTACCACGGCCCCTATTCCACGGGCAGCCTGATCGACACACCCGGCCCGTACTGGGATGAAGTCGATCGTGCGGACCTCATCTACGGCGATGCGATCGTCCTTCGGTACGACGCTTCCAGCGGTCATACCTACCTCTACCTGGCCGGCGACGGCTGGGGCAGCCACGAGGTGTACGAGGCCCGGGGCTCGGCCTACGGCATCGTGCATCGCTGGCGCGAGACGGGCACCGGCCTGTATGCGGTGAAAGGCATCCGGCGGCACGCGCTCATCGAGAACATCGGCGTAACCGAGCACATCGTCGAAACCGACGACGGCGCGCCCTACTACACCGACGTCGGCATGACCGGCAACTCGATATATGACAGCTACGCGCCGGGCTGCACCGAAGGGCTTTGCCGGTACCGCTGGGTGACCGCGACGCGAAACGAAACGTGCACGTTCACGCCCGACCTGCCGGAGACCGGCCGGTATCGCTTGTACGTCACTTGCAATAACGATGATCCGAACGTGCAGGGTGTCGGCGTCACCATCAATCACGCCGGCGGGTCGGACCGCTTCACGTGGAACCAGGCCGACGCTGCAACGCTCAACACATGGGTGCCGATGGGCGGGCAGAGCTTCCTGTTCAACGCCGGAATGGGCAACACGGTCGTGTGGGACGACTTTGACGCCACACCAACCGACGGGGCGCACATTTTCCGCGGCGACGCCACGAAGTTCAGCCTCGACAACCGCGTCGAGGTGGACGGCGTGGGCGGCCAGCCCGGCACCTTCGCAACCATTCACGACGCGCTCGCCTGGCTCGCTGCGCACGAATCCGAGGAGCCGGATGTCGTCAACGTCACGTGCGACACGCTGGTCGAAACCGGCTGCATCGTCGTCGATCTGATCGATGACGTGACCATCAACGGCGACGCGGACGGCAACGGCGTACCCGTCACGATCGCCATCGCGGCGAGCGCTCCGGCCGATTGGACGCGAGCGTGCGGCGTGTATCTCGACGTGCCGATCCAGCATGACTACACGCTCCGCGACGTTACGATCGTGCCGCAGTACGTGTTGGCCGGGTACAGCACCGGCGCGTACGGCTTGGCCATCGACGAGCAGAATCCGTCGGGCGAGGCGTGCGCCATTTCGGTGTCGCTGGAGGGCGTGACGGTGGCCGGCAGCCTGCCGGGCAACGTCGCCACGAGCCCGTTCGAAAACCACCGGGCGCAGGCGACGATGTTCGGCTCGAGCGACGCATCCTACGGAGCGGCGGTGCTCCAGCGGTCGTCGGCGTGGGCCGGCGACGCAATGTGCCGGCAAGCGGTCACGGCGACAGGCCTGACAATCACGCACAGCGCTACGCGTGGGCTCGCTCTCCAGTCGGCGTACACGGATTGGGATATCGCCGGAGGATTGGCGGTCACGTATTGCGGCCTGGAAGGCATCCGCGCCCAGCAGATTGACGGCAGCACGCTGACCGTGCGGGCTCCGGCGGGCGCAAGCATCAATCGCATCGAGCACAACCTCGGCAGCGGCGTGATGAGCGTCGGCGTCGGCGGCACCGGTGCGGTGTTGCTCGCCAACTGTATGATCACCGCGAACAGCAGTACGTCCGGCGGCGGGGTCCGCGCGGACAGCGCAGACACGACAATCAGGGATAGCGTGCTGGCCGGCAACACCGCGACGTCGAGCGGCGGCGGCATCTATCTCTCCGGCGGGAGCCTCGAAGTGGCCGGCTGCACGATCGCGGACAACACGGCGAGCAGTGCAGGGGCAATCCTGAACGCCGGTGGAGCCGTCACCGTTGCCAACTCGATTCTCTGGGCGAACGGCGCGGCACCGCTGGCCGGCAGCCAGGTCGTCACGTACAGCGACGTGGAAGGCGGGCAGGCGGGCGCCGGCAATATCGAAAGCAACCCCGGTTTTGTCGACGCAGACGCGGCGGATTTCCATCTACTGCGCAGCTCGCCGTGCATCAACACCGGCAATCCCACTTTTGTTCCGGCCGCCGGCGAGACCGACGTTGACGGCGAACTGCGAATCCAGGCGAGCGTTGCGGACATGGGCGCAGACGAGAGTAACTTCGCCGCGGGTGACATGGACGAGGATGGCGACGTAGATCTGGAGGATCACGCCGCGTTCACCGAGTGCCTCGCGGGTCCCGGCGCCGCGCCCGCGCCGCCCGCCCCATTGTCCGAGGGAGACTGCCTGTTCGCTTTCGACTACGACGATGACGGCGACGTGGATCTGTGGGATTTCTCGTGCTTCAGGCTACGCGTGGGAGGCGGCGGTGTGCCGACTGTCACCGACGTCATCGTTGAATCGCGCGACGCGTCGGGCAATCTCACGCCTCCGCCGGCATACGTGGAGGATGGCGCCTGGGCGAACAGCACGATCAAGAGCACCGTGCCGGACCTCGTCGGCACGGGCAGCCGGTTCATTACGTACGATCTGCCCAACAGCGGCACGGACAACGCCACGTTCGTCCCCGCGATCGTCACGCCCGGCTGGTATGAGGTCTTCGTCACGTGGGACAACGGCGCGAACTGCTACGACGCGCAGTACACGGTCCACCATGCGGACGGTGACACCGTTCTGCTGGTCGATCAGATTCCCGACGGCGTGATCGGGGCAAACGCCAACACGTGGGTTTCACTCGGGCAGTACCGGTTTGCGGCCGGCCAGGACGCCGGCGCGGCGTCGGTGAACGTGTCCGAGGAGACGGTGAGCGGCAAGCCGCACCCTACCTGGAATCAGCGTGTCTACGCGGACGCGGCGAAGTGGGTGTTCGTCTCGCCGTAGCCCCGGGGTCTGGCTCGTTTTTGCCACAGGGGTCTGGCTCGTTTTTGCCACAATGCCAGGGCCATCAGCGTCTGTTCCACCGCTCGACGTACGACGAAGCCCAGCGGCGGCGTCTCACAAAAACGTGCCTGACCCCTTCACGCCCCCAACAAAGCTGGTCGACCGAGCGAGGATGTCGCGCTTCGGTAAACCCTCCCCCTGCCCCTCCCTTCAAGGGAGGGGGGTTGCTACGCCTCTCCCTGCGGGCCAGAGCGCGCCGCTCCTTTTCTGTACTGCAGATCTGCGCGGAGACAGAACCACGGCCTGTCCGTTCGGGCCAGACGGTGCCACCCATCAAGCGTTTCGGCGCGTTGGACGCATGTCGTTTTCGCTAAACCCTCCCCCTGCCCCTCCCTTCAAGGGAGGGGGGTTATTGCGGGGT
>JBECKQ010000160.1:0-10542 GCA_040235375.1 Phycisphaerae bacterium
CTTCTCGGCCCGCCGAGCCCCCTGAGCCAATGGTGATGGCCGCGGCGAGGATCTTCATAGGCGGCACGTGAGCCCGAAGAAAGCCGCCCGTACGGTGAAACGCCTTGACCACCGCGTTGGTTCCCAGGCCTTCGGCGTCGGGAGCCAGGCCGTACAGGACCAGGCCCGACAGCAGTCCGCCGAACGTCGTAACGAGCGGAATCAACCACAGACCGTGCGGCCCGATCACCTCAGGGATGAGCTTCCCGTCAGGGGCCAGGTCCGTCGGCGCGTAGCCGGCCAGCTTGTACAGCAAGACCACCTTGGCCACGCCAAGCAGCCACATGAAGAACTGCGCGATCAAGGTTCCGGCTACGCCGAGGAGAAGAGAATCGAGCAGCAGTCGGCGATGTGGGCCCATGCGAATGCCTGCCTCGACGCGAAGGAGCTCGTCGCCACTATCGGCGTCCTGCTGTCCGCGAGCGCGGGGCGGCGGGGAAAAGCGAGGCCTCCGCCTCCCGGCCGCGATGGGCAATGCGCCCCCACAACTCGTTTCGTGGTTTCGCGGCATGTGTTTTTGCCGCGAATCAGGACCCGCAGGCGCGCCGCAAACCGTGCCTCTGGCGCACCCACCAGGGAATCTTGCCGCTCCACAAGCCTAGATCATAGCGCCGGCACCCTCCGATGCCCACATTTTCCGTCGCGCACGTTCGCGCCGATTCTCTCGAGAGGGAGGACAGATGGACAGACGGGCATGGCGCGCTGGGCGATCCCTGGCTGCAACACGAAAAAAGACGCCGGACGGGAATGACCGGGCTACAATCCCCCCGAATGGAAGATGGGAAAAGGCGCAAATACATGAAAAGCAAGCGGTGGGCGTGCTTGACCGAGGCTGCCATGCCGACCGAACCCTGTTAATTCCGCGCGGAGAACGCATCAGTGGATTTGGGATTCGTACGGTTTCCGGCGCGCACGAAAACCGCGAGCGGGGTGGCACAAACGCCGAATGACGGGAGCAACGCATGAGCACCACACCCAATTACGGCCGGATGGAATCTGCGGGATCGGACAGACGCGACCTCGGCGCCGCGCATCTGAATCTCGGCGCGGCGGAAGGCAAAACAGGCGGATCTTCTTCGGATGGGTCGGCGCGGCCGGCGGCGCGCGCCGGCGTGCTGTCGCGCGGAGCGATTCCCCTGGGGCACGTTCTGGGTATTCGCCTCGGCCTGGACTACTCGTGGTTCATCGTATTCGTGCTACTGACGTGGATTCTGGCCGATACCTATTACCCCACCGAATTCAAGGGCTGGTCCGTGGGGCTTTACTGGACCATGGGGGCGGTGACGGCAATCATGCTCTTCGTGAGCGTGCTGCTCCACGAGCTGGGGCACTCCGTCGTGGCGCTGCGCTACAAGATCCCCGTGCGCAGCATCACGCTCTTCATCTTTGGCGGCGTTGCCCAGATCGGCGCCGAGCCGCCGCGCCCCAGTGCGGAGTTCTTCATCGCGATCGCCGGCCCTCTGGTGAGCCTGGCGCTGGCGGTCGTGTTCTATGTACTCGCGCTGGCGCTCGTGCCCATCCATCCCCTGTTCGGAATGGCCATGTACCTGGCCCTGATCAACGGGTTGCTGGTCGCATTCAACCTGATTCCAGGCTTCCCGCTCGACGGTGGCCGTGTTTTCCGGGCGATCGTGTGGGGCATCAATCACAATTTCCGGCGCGCCACGCTCATCGCCGCGAACGTGGGGCGGTTCTTCGCTTTCGCCTTCATTTTCCTGGGTATATGGCAGTTGTTCGCCGGCAACTTCGCCGGCGGCATCTGGATCGCCTTCATTGGCTGGTTCCTGGAGATGGCGGCCTCGGCCCAGGTTCAGCAGGTCAATTTCCAGAGCACGCTTTCAGGACATAAGGTCTCCGAGGTCATGAGCACGAGCTGCCCGGTCATACCTGGCGCGCTGACCTTGCAGCAACTGGTGGACGAACACATTCTCACGACGGGCAGCCGGCGGTTCGTCGTCCAATCCGGCGATGACGCGATCGGCCTGTTGACCTTGCATCGGATCAAGGAGTCACCGCGTTCGCAGTGGGCGACGACAAGCGTCAAGGACATCATGCTTCCGCTGGAAAGCATGAAGCGCACCGGCCCCGACGCGGAACTCTGGAGCGCCCTGCAGGAAATGGACCGCGACGGCGTCAATCAACTGCCCGTTATCAGCGACGGCAGACTGGTGGGCATGTTGAGCCGGGACGACATCATCACGCACCTGCGCTTTCTTCACGACACGGGACTGTTCGCGGCTCATTGACGAAACCGGCAGCGCGGTTGCCCGCCAACAACGAAGGCCACGGGCCATGGCAGCGACTCAACCAAGACGATCGGAGATTCCGCATGACCACCCACGTGCGATCGGATGAGGCGTCCCTCATGAGCGATCTGCAACCCAGTCGGCGCGCGCAGGGCATTGAGCTGGCCGTCTTCCTGTCCTTGATCGTGCCCTCCATGGTTTTGTCGTTCTCCATGACGCGCCAGGGCCAAATGACGTTCGTGCCGGTCGCCATCATGACGATCATTCGCGACCTGTCGCTGATGAGCCTGGTGCTGTACTTCGTCTGGAGCAACCGTGAATCACTGGCGCGAATCGGATGGCAGTTCAGGAACCGCTGGCGCGACGTGCTGCTGGGCGTGGCCCTTTTCGTGCCGGTTTCCTTTGCCGTTGCGCTGCTCGACGGCGTCCTGCTGTCGCTGGGTTTTTCCGCGCCGGCCACGCCGCAGCCCACGTTTCTGGACGTGCGAGGTTTCGCCGAGGGGGCCTTGGCGGTCGTGTTGATCATCGTGGTGGCCGTGGCCGAGGAGACCATCTTCCGCGGATACCTCATCCTGCGGCTGAGGTCGCTGACGTACAGCACGGCAACCGCCGTCGTGCTTTCCTCGATCATCTTCTCGATCGGGCACGGATACGAAGGGACTTCGGGCGTGGTATCGGTGGGCACGATGGGAGCGATCCTCGCCGTGATATACCTGTGGCGCGGGAGCCTGGTTGCGCCGATCGTCATCCACTTTCTGCAGGATTTGTTCAGCATCGTTCTTCTGCCGGTTGTCGCAGGGAAATAGGTCCCTGCCGGATACCAGGGAGCGACATCTCATGACACGACATCTGACATGGCTGGCGGGGTTCCTGTTCGCGGTGATATCGACAGTCGCACCGACAACGGCGGTCGCTTACGCGTCCGCCGATCAGGCCACGCAGCCGGCGACAAAGCCCGCGACAACCGAATCCAGCGAGGGGCCGGCCGTAACGCACCACTCGATCACGATCGACGGCCAGGAGCTGCGCTACACGGCCACGGCCGGCTTCCTGCCGTTGACCAACGATGCAGGAAAAACCGAGGCAAACATGTTCTACGTCGCCTACGTCAAGGAGGACGAATCACCCGCGAACCGGCCGGTGACCTTCGCGTTCAACGGCGGGCCGGGGGCCGCGTCAGTGTGGCTGCACCTCGGCGCCCTGGGCCCCAGGCGCATCCTCCTGGCCGACAACGGCACGGCGGCGCCCACGTCGATCAAGCTGGTGGACAACGCGTTTACGTGGCTGACGTTCACGGACCTGGTTTTCATTGATCCCGTCGGTTCAGGCTACAGCGAGGTCGAACCGGGCGTGGATGCCAAGCAGTTCTACGGCGTTGACGGAGATGTGCAATCCGTCGGCCGGTTTATCCGGCTCTATGTCTCCAAGTACGGTCGCTGGATATCGCCGAAGTTCCTGGCCGGCGAAAGCTACGGCACGACGCGGGCGGCGGGATTGGCCCGCCGGCTTCGGCGACATGACGGCATGGATCTCGACGGGCTGATCCTGCTTTCATCGGCCCTGAATTTCCAGACGTTCATCGGCAGCAAGGAGAACGACCTGCCGTACATGGTGAGCCTGCCCACGTACGCCGCCGTAGCCTGGTATCACAAGAAGCTGTCGCCCGACTTGCAGAAGGACCTCGACGCGACGCTCGAGCAGGTCGAGCAGTGGACCGTGAACGAATACGCGCCGGCACTCGCCATGGGGAGCGAGCTTCCGGAACCCAGGCAAAGAAGCGTTGCCGAAGCGCTGCACCGCTTCACGAGCCTGCCGGCAGAATACATCGAGCGGTGCAACCTGAGGATCCCGCCAAGCGAGTTCGCCAAGCGGCTTCTGCGCGACGAAGGCCGGATCGTGGGCACCCTTGATGCCCGGGTGACGGGCTTTCCGCTCGACGCATCCGAAAGCTCGATCGAGTACGACCCGTCCTTCGCGGTGGTCAGCGGGCCGTACACCGCCGCAATACAGAACTACCTGCGCACGGAGCTGAAATTCCAGACGGACAAGAAGTACGTGTATCTCTCGACCAGGGCCAACCGGTCGTGGGACTGGGGCTCCGCGGCGCGAGGTTTCGTGAACGTCACGGACGACCTGCAACGAGCGATGACGGAGAACCCGCAACTCGTGGTCTTCGCGGGGATGGGATGCTTTGACCTGACCACCGCCTACTTCGGCCAGAGGTACACCTTCACGCACCTGGGCCTGCCGCAGCCGCTCCAGGAACACATCGCGTTCCACAGGTATCCATCCGGCCACCAGGTTTACACCGAGGAATCATCGCTGAAAGCGCTCACGGCTGACGTGCGCGATTTCGTCACCACCGGGGGATCCCCCACCCCGGAGCCCCCGATCTCCAGCAGGAGCCAGCCGGAGCCAAGACGCAGTAGATGAAACGCACCGTGCTCAGCCTTTGCCAGCGATCCGGCTGGGCTCGAGCCGAGAGCACGAGGCTCGCTCGCGGGATGGCATCAGCAACCCCCGTGGGGTAACATGCTACCGTCAGCATTCATACTGGATCGCGGCCGGACCGAGCGGGTCAGTTCGTTGGCACACCACGTGTCGGCGCCGCGCATTTGTGGAACGCACACGCTTGGCTATTGAAGATAAACGCAGGCGCGCTCGGACAAAGAAGCCTGCCGCTTCCGTGGGCAGGAGAAGGACTACTCGGACGCAACACGTCAGCGAGCGGCAGTATCGCCAGCTTTTCGACAGCATGACGGAAGGTTTCGCCCTCCACGAGATCATCAGCACTGAAGCCGGCCGTCCGGTCGATTACCGCCTGATCGCGGTCAACCCGGCGTTCGAGCGCCTGACCGGCCTGAAGCGCGAGGACGTGCTGGGCAAGCCGATACGCGAGTCCCTGCCGGGCAACAACCCTCGCTGGGACGAAGCGTTTCAACAGGTCGCGCGCACTGGTGAGGGTGTGCATATCGAGGCCTTCGCACCACCGCTGAACCGGTGGTACGGCGCGTTCGTCTACCGATCATCGGCGCGCCAGTTCGCCGTCATCTTCACGGACATCACGGCGAGAAAGCAGGCCGAAGAGGCTCTGCGCGTCGCCAACGAACGCCTGGCACTCGCTCAGCGATGCGCAGGAGCCGGCGTCTGGGATTGGGATTTCGCCACCGGAAAACTGCATTGGTCGCCCCAGTTGTTCGAGCTGTTCGGGTTGGACCCGTCCTCAATGGATGCCACTTTCGAAACCTGGCATAGTGTCGTGCATCCGGATGACCGACGAAAGGCGGACGAGCAGATCGAGGATGCTGTCCGGAACCACACCTCCCTGGCCAGCGAGTATCGGGTCGTCCTTCCGTCGGGCCAAACCCGCTGGATCAGCGCCTTGGGCAACGTGAGCTCTGACGAGCACGGGCAGCCTCAGCGGATGTCCGGGATCTGTCTCGACATCACCCAACGCAGGGCGGCCGAAGAGAGCCTGAAGCAAAGCAAGCACGAATACCAGTCGTTAGCCGAGAACCTGCCCAGCATGGTCTACCGCGTTTACCTGCTCGAAGACAACCGCATGCAGTTCTTCAATCGGCAGGTCCAGCCCATGACGGGCTACCGCGTCGACGAATTGACGGGTGGCGCCGTCTGCCAGATCGAGCCCCTGATCGTCGAGGAGGATCGTGCGCGCGTCCGCGACACGGTCCTGGAGGCGACCCGCAATCGTGAACCTTTCGAGGTGACGTATCGGCTTCGGCGCAAGGACGGCGAGGTGCGGAACTTTTCGGAGCGAGGTCGCCCCGTTGAGGGGCCGGACGGACAGCTCTGCTACATCGACGGTGTAATTGTCGACGTCACCCACCATCAACAGGTCGAGGAGGCTCTGCGTCAAACGCGGGATGAGCTCGAGCAACTGGTGAGAGAGCGCACCGCCCGGGGCAATCTCGCGGAGGCGGCACTGATCGAATCCCAGCGCGACTACGCCGCAATGTTCGAGGCCTCGTCCGTCGGAAAGGCCCAGGCCAATCCCGCCACCCGCCGCTTCACCCGCGTCAACCAGGCGATGGCGCAGATTACCGGTTACTCGGTCGACGAACTCTGCCGCATGGACTTCGCCGACCTTACCCATCCCGACGATCGCCAGCGCGACGCTGAGGTCACCACTCCCGTCCTGAAGGGGAATGCAGATCGCTGGCAGATCGAGAAGCGCTACGTCCGCAAGAACGGCGATGTCATTTGGGTCAACGTTGCGGCGAATCTGATTCGCGATCCTGACGGCAAGCCCTCGCGCACGATTGCAGTTATCCAGGACATCACGGAGCGCAAACGGGCGGAGGCGGAGCTCGAGCGAACTAACCGCATGCTGCACGTGCTCGGCGAGTGCAACGAGGCGGTCATCCGCATCGACGACGAGCAACAACTGATGCAGGAAGTCTGTCGCATCGCCGTCGAGGTCGGCGGTTTTCGAATGGCCTGGGTCGGACTCGCGCAGCACGATCAGGAAAAGTCGGTCCGGCCCGTGGCCTGTGCCGGCTTCGACGATGGTTATCTCGAGTCGGCCCGCATCAGTTGGGCGGATGACGAACAAGGCAGCGGACCGACCGGCAATGCCATTCGGACCGGGCAGTTACAGCTCGGTTCTGATTTCCTGACGGACCCGCACCTGGCTCCGTGGCGGCAGGAGGCCGCCAAGCGCGGATACCGGTGTTCCATATCCCTGCCGCTGCGCCAGGACCATGCGGTCATCGGCGCTCTGACGATTTATGGAGCCGAATCGGCGGTCTTCGACGACGCGCAGTCGAAGGTGCTGCGTGAACTGGCCGACGACCTTTCGCTGGGCTTGAATGCCCTGCGGCTGCGCGCGGCGCTGCGCGAGCAGTCCAAAATACTGGATGCCTACTTCCAGTACTCGGTCACGCCACTGGTCCTGCTGGATCGCGACTTCAACTTCATCCGCGTGAACCAGGCTTATGCCGAGGCGTGTGGCAAGGAGACGGCGGACTTTCCGGGCCGCAACCACTTCGAGTTCTACCCGCAGGCCGACAACGAGGCCATCTTTCAGAGTGTTGTGAAATCCCGCACGCCTTACGTGGCCAAGGCGAAGGCGTTCACCTTCCCCGACGATCCGGAAAGGGGAGTCTCTTACTGGGATTGGATCCTGACGCCGCTTCTGGACGAGACCGGCGAAGTCGAGTTCCTAGTTTTCGCCCTGGAAGAGGTGACCTCGCGCGTGCTGGCGGAAAAGGGCTTGCGGGCGGCCAACGAGCAGTTGTCCTCGCGGGCAGCCCAACTCCGCGCTTTGGCCGGCGAGTTGACCCTCACGGAACAGCGGGAGCGCGGCCGGCTGGCGAGAGTGCTGCACGATCACCTGCAGCAAATCCTGGTCGCGGCGAAATTCCGCATGTCCATCCTGGGCCGAACCACGGATGAAGTCGTTCGTGCCGGCGTCAAGGAGGTGGAGTCGCTGCTCGATGAATCCATCAGTGCGTCGCGCTCTCTGACCGCCGAGCTCAGCCCGCCCATCCTGCACCAGGGTGGATTGCCGGACGGCCTGAAATGGTTGGCCCGCTGGATGGCCGACAAGCATGGCCTGTTCGTCGAACTGTCCGCGCAGAAGGATGCCTCGCCGCAGGCCGAGGACGCCAAGGTGCTGCTGTTCGAGGCGGTTCGCGAACTGCTGTTCAACGCGGTGAAGCACTCCGGCACGAAGTCGGCATCGGTGAGTCTGCGGCGTTTGAAGGACGATCGCGTGCACATCGTCGTGGCGGACGAGGGCCGCGGCTTCGATCCGCAAGCGCTCAAGCCCGTCGGATCGACCGGCCGGGGATTCGGACTGTTCAGCATCGGCGAGAGGCTGAGCATGATCGGTGGGCACTTCGAGGTCGATAGCGCCCCCGGCGAAGGCAGCCGGTTCACCATCACCGCGCCCATCGGCAAGTCCGCAGCTCCGGCCGCCCCGCCGGTCGAACCGTCACCAGCTACTCCGCCGACGGAAGAAGCGGCTCCCGCGCCGGCGCCGATTCCCGGCGCGAAGATCCGCGTCATGCTCGCCGACGACCACGCCGTCATGCGCCAAGGTCTGGCGCTGCTGCTCAGCAACGTGCCGGACATCGATATCGTGGGGGAGGCGGCGGACGGCCAGGATGCGATCGAGGTTGCCGGCTAGCTGCTGCCCGACGTGATCCTGATGGACGTGAGCATGCCGAAGCTCAACGGCATCGAAGCCACGCGTGCTATCCACAACGACAACCCCAGGATCCGGATCATCGGTCTGTCGATGTTCCAGGAGGCCGAGCGGGCCCAAGCCCTTCGCGACGCCGGCGCCGTGCGCTACCTCACCAAGACCGGCCCTTCGGCTGCGCTGGTGGCCGCCATCCGTGCCTGCATGACGAATGGCCCCGGCAGGAAGCCGTAGGCGGGCTTTTCCGCAGCCGCCCGCTGCGCCCGGAGTCACCGGTCCAAGCGGCGCTGGGACTCGACAATCCCGCGTGAGCCTGCTATGAATGGGCCGATCCCGTGGCCCGCTTATCGTTGCTTGGCGGGTGCGGGTACGGAAGCGGCGTAGCTCAGTTGGTTAGAGCAGCGGATTCATAAACCGCAGGTCGCCGGTTCAACTCCGGCCGCCGCTAGTGAACGCAACTCGATGCTGGCCAGTCACTTACGGCTGGCTACTTTTCTGCGCCGAATCCGAGTTTTTGCGCCAGACGCGCCTTGCGCAGGTGATCGCGGCGTTTAGCGGCACGCGCCCACGGGGTCGGTGAGCTGGTTCGAAACAAGAAAACGGGGGGAAGCACGCAGCTTTCCTCCCCGTTGATCGTCTACCAGTCAGGTTGGGCGCCCAACCGCCGGCCTAGTCATCAGCCGGCATATAGCTCAACTCGGGCCGAAACCGAGCCAGGGCCGATTTCTGGCTCTTCACACATTTCACCAGGCCCTCCCGGATCAACTGCGCCTCCGTACGACCGACCGTCTCCTCCATCATCTTCCAGAATGGCTTTTCCGGCCCCTCCATATCGGCCCAGTTCTTGTGCGGGATGACCAAATAGTACGTCCCCGATTCGGTGCCGCTGACTGCGGACAGCCATGCGTACTCGACGTCCCAACCGGTCTCGAGAATCGCCTTCTGCATCTTCTCGAGCAGATGCATGAACTCCTCGCCCCTGCCGAAGTGGACCTGGTAGGTGTACACCGTCACCATCGCCGGCACGTCCCCGGTATCCGGCCAGTGTGACACCTTCGGCAGCCCCCTTACGAGCGAGGACTGGAGCACGTCCACGTGTGGCATGGCAACCTGGTGGAACTGCGCTCGGGCCTGTACCGCGCGCTCGCCGCGATCATCCATGTCCTTCCAATCGTGGCCCGGCGAGCGGAAGATATACTCGCCGGTGTGATCGCCGGTTTCCCATTGCCACGTGTGCCAGTGCCAGCTCTCGTCATTCTGCTTGTACCACTCGATCTGCTTGCTCATGCCGGCTTCGAATGCCGCCTCGTGGCCGTTTTTGACTTTGATCCGGTAGTCTCGGGAGATTGTTGGCTGCTCCTCATCATCGGCGCGAACGTCCGCCACGATCAGCACGATCACCATGGAAGCCGCCAATCTCATCAGAATCCTGCTCATGGTCCTTTCTCCTTGCAGTGCGTCCACAAACCTCGCCCGGGCAGGGATCTGCCGCGAGCTCCGCGATCAACCAGAAGTGCGCGCAGGACCCGATCCCGCGCACACACGCAAAGCCGATATGAGGGGGCTATCCGGTCAGGCAGCAAAATCAATCGCCAAGCGACCGCCGCTGTGGTGCGCCACTCGGTACGTGCGGCACTCGATCGACGGACGGACACCCCTCACGCTGCAACTCGTTGGTGAACCGGCCCTATATTCCCAGTCTACCCGAAGCTCGATGACGGCACCAGGGGAATGCAACGGTCACAGGACATCCGTCCGTGCTGAGAATCCCAATTTCAATCCACGCGAAAGCGATCAGCTCCTGGCGCCTACTCAACGCGCGTAGGGTCAAGCGGACGCGCGTCAGACGCGCCGGGCCCCCCCCGTCTAGATTCCCGCGATCTGCAATGCTTCCGCGCTCGAGATGCGGTCGCGCCGCCTGGAACGCCAAATCGAGGATCTGGGTCAGAAGCGATGAGCGCCTGCGTCCGCGCTACCCGGCGCAGCCGGCCTTGTATTCGAGCCCTGTTCGCCGAGCGCCGGTCTGGGGCTCCAGATCAGTTCAGATTCCACGCCACAGCGGACACCCGCCCCAGCCGTTCCGAGCATCTC
>JBECKQ010000176.1:0-3901 GCA_040235375.1 Phycisphaerae bacterium
CAGGAACGAGACAATGACGGCCAGCGTGGCGGTGATCAGCGGCGGCCGGATTTCCGCCACCGCTTCCAGCACGATCGGGCGGCTCGCCCGGCGGTGCAGCCCGAAGTGCCGCGAGATGTTCTCCACATCGACGATGGGATCGTCCACGAGCAGGCCCAACGCCAGGATGAGCGCGAACAGCGTCACCCGGTTGATCGTGTAGCCGCACAGCAGGTTGACGGTCAGCGTCAGGCCGAACACGACGGGGACGGCCACCGTCACGATCATCGCCTCCCGCCAGCCGAGCCCCAGCGTGAGCAGGGCGATCACGATGACGATGGCGACGCCGAGCGCCTCGACGAGTTCGTTCACCTTGTGGTCGGCGGTGAGGCCGTAATTGCGCGTGATGACCAGGTCCATGTCGTCGGGGATCACGTCGTGCCTGAGCTTTTGCGCCGCCTCGATGATTTCGTCCGCGACCCACACGGCGTTCGTGCCGCGCTTCTTCGCCACGGCGATGGTTACTGCGGGAGAGGAGTCGTCGCCGGTGGTCTCCATGGCGGGCGGCCCGATGAGCGTGCCGGGGAACCCGGCCTCTTCCTCGAAGCCGCGGGCCGGCCCCCAGCCATGGCGGACATACGTCGTGATCTCTTCCGGTCCGTCCTCGACATCGGCAACGTCCTTGAGAAAAACCGGCCGATCACCGGAAAGGGCGACGACGAGCTCCTTGAGCTCCTCCGGGCGGGCGAAGGCCTTACCGGCATCGACGCGGATCACCTGGTCACCGCGCGAGAAGTCGCCGTCCATCAGCGTCACATTCGCGGCCTGGATGGCTCGCTGGATTTGCAGCGGGGAGACGTTATACGCCATCATGCGCTGGTTATCGAGGCGGACGGAGACCTGCCGTTTTTCCCCGCCGACGACGTACGCCCTTGAAGTGTTTTTCACTTTCGCCAGCCGCTCGGTGACCTCACCGGCGACACGCCGCAGCAGGTAGCTGTCCGAGTTCTGGCTCGTCAGCGTCAGCGTTACGATGGGAACATCGTCGATTTCGATCGGCTTGATCACCCAGCAGGTGACGCCCGGCGGCACGACGTCGATGTTCTCGTCGATCCGCTTGAAGAGCTTTACGAGGCTGCGCTCGCGGTCTTCGCCGACGTAGTAGCGCACCGTAATGATGGCGTGGCCTTCGCTCGACATCGAATACACGTATTCGACGCCATCGATCTCGTAGAGCAGCTTCTCCAGCGGCGTGGACACGAGCTGCTCGACCTCCGCCGCCGAGTGGCCGGGATAATCGACGTGCACGTCGGCGAGAGGCACGACGATCTGCGGGTCCTCCTCGCGCGGCGTGATCAGCAGCGACGTGATACCCAGGGCCGCCGCCAACACGATGAGGATCAGCGCGAGGTTGGAGTAGAGAAACGCGTGGACGATCGCTTGGACGAAGCCGTGAGACTCGGCGCCGCTGGCGTTGCCTTCTTTCATGTGCTCGTTTACCCGGTGGATGTCGTCAGCCCGCCGGCAGCGGGAACTGCGACCCGCTCACCCGGCGCGAGACCTGCAAGGACTTCAACAGAATCATCGATCGTCTTGCCCAATTCGATCACGCGTCGCTCCCGCATGTCCTTTCCTTCGCGGGAAACGACCACGTCAATCAGATCGAGCTGCCCGACATGGCGGATGGCGGATTTCGGAATGACGAGCACCTTCTGGGTGCCGAGCGGGATGTACATTCGGCCGAACATGCCCGAATAGATTCCTGCCGGGCACGGGCCGGTGACCTTGACGGAGAAGCTGCGGCTGGCGGACTCGGCCTCGGGAACAATCTCACTGACGGTTCCCTGGCACGTTTTTCGCAACGCGTCGATGCGGACATTGACCGACTGGCCGACGTCCAGGCGGTGGGCCAACGATTCCCGCACACGGGCGACGAGCTGCATCCGCGTCGGATCGTACAGCGTCAGGAGGACTTCTCCGGGCTTGGCCGTATCGCCCTCCTCCACCTGTTTGTCCACGACGACGCCACTGATCGGCGCCTTGATCGTGGCGTAGTCGAGGACCGCCTCCGCTTCGCGCTGGGCCTGCTCGGCACGATCGACCTCGGCTTGGGCGGCCTTCAGGGCCGTGCTCGCCCGGTCGAACTCGATCTGCGCGGCGCGACCGCTGTCATGTAGCTCCTTGATGCGGTTGTACTCGATCTCGGCCTGCGCTCGCGCGGCTTGGGCACTCTCCAACTCCGCCTGGGTCTGCTTCAGCTTGGCCTGCAGATCGGTGTCGTCCAGCCGGGCAAGGATATCGCCTGCCTTGACATGTTGTCCGGCAGTCACGTTAACCTGGATGACTTTCGCGAGGAGCTTCGACGCTACCTCGGTTTCGTGGACTGCCCGGATTGTGCCGACCGCCGATTCATCGGTGGGGATCTCGATGAGCCGGGCTTCGACAACCTGGGCATTGCCCACTGGCCGCCCAGCTGATGCCGGCTCTGCTACAGTCTCGCTGCTTATCTTCCTGTGGAACACGCCGGCGAGCAGCATCATCAGGACGGCAACGACCACGACGAAAGCCACGCCGGCCAGCACCGTCCGCAGCACCGTGCCACGCCGTCGCCTGCCTTTTTTCACGGGCATGAACTGTTGCTCCAGCTGTGTGACGCGGGCTGCGGACCATACCGCCCGGCCCTGCGTCCTGTTCCGCTGCCGAATACCTTATGTTACGCCATCTTTGGCGAAATGCCATTATTTGTCGCGGCTATCTGTGCGGGGTTTTTGCGGTCGGCACCGATGCAAGAGCCCGATGCATCGGCGAACACGGCGCGTGGCACGGTGTGACCCGAAGGGGCAGGCCGGGGGATGGTCGAGGCGCGGCATTCAGGCACTGCCCAAAGAGAAGTGGCACACGGAAGCGCAGTGGCATGCGAACTATAGGGGACACTGACTGAAAACTGCGCAACCTTTCGCGTCGCCGGCCACCGGATATGATGACATCGTCTCAGCGAACATCAGCCAGGCGGAAGACGGGACATGGCCAAACGAACCAAGAAGGATTATGAGCAGATCGCCGGCGACCTGGTGGGGTTCCTTGCTGATTCCTGCCCAGGCATCGATGTGACGGTCGGTCGCAGCGAACGCTGGCAGCGCACCTGTCTGACGTTTCGCTGGGAGGGTTTTCGCACCTTGCTGCTTGAGGAGCGCTTCCGGCGGATCGCCCGGCTGATCCCGCCGGAGTATTTCCGAAGCCACTGCCGCGACGCCGTGTGGCTCGAGCTTGCGCCGGACGAATCCATCGACGAATTCCTCGCCCAGCCGCGGTCAGAAGATGTCGACAGCCGGCTACCGGACATCTGGAAGATGCTCCGCGGTTGCAGCTTCTTCGCCGCGCTGGAAGACGAACTCGTTCGCATTCCCCTCGGCTCTTGCCCGGACGATCTGTCCGTAAGCAAACGCGTTCTGGCGGCGAAGAACCTGACGGCGGACGAGGTTCGCGACGCCTGCTTGGCCTTCATCCGCAAGGAGGCCTGCAACGACTGGGAGGTGCTCCAGAAGGTGCGCCCCATCGCGGAGTCCCGGAGACGGAAATGAGCGGGAACTGGCAACGCTTCTGCAATCACCTTTACGTGTGCGATCCGGTGGGGCTCCGCCTGGATACCTCGCGCATGCGCGCCGGCGATGAGCTGTTCGAGCGACTCGATGGGGCAATGCGCGAGGCCTACGACGCCATGCACCAACTCGAGCGCGGCGCGATCGCCAATCCGGACGAGCATCGCATGGTCGGTCACTACTGGCTGCGCGCGCCGGACCTCGCCCCGGACTCGGAAATCCGCGGTGAAATCGCGGATTGCTTCGCCCGCATCCGGTCATTTGCCGAAGACGTGCAGACCGGCCGGATCGCCTCGCCGACCGGCGAACCGTTCAAGAACCTC
>JBECKQ010000195.1:0-6925 GCA_040235375.1 Phycisphaerae bacterium
CGAACGGGGTGCCGATGCTGCGCGTTTCGCCCCGGCCGCGGAAGCCGATGGCCTTGGCCATCATCTGCTCTTCGCACATGCGCACGCAAAGGCCGCAGAGGATGCAATCCTCGTGCTCCTGGCGGAAGCGCTGCTGGCTGACGCGATGGGCGGAAGCGAGGTCCTGGATGATCTTGGACTGCGGGCAGGAAGCCAGGAGCAACTCGATGATCATCTTGCGGGCGCGCAGGACCCGACTGGAGGCAGTGCGCACGCTCAGCCCTTCCTGGGCCGGGTAGGTGCAGGAGGTGACCAGTCGGGCCTTGGGCCCCTGGCCGATCTCGACCACACACAGCCGGCAGGCGCCGTACGGGGAGAGGCCTTCCATGTGGCAGAGGGTCGGTATCGGGAAGCCGAGGAAGCGCGCCGCTTCGAGGAGAGTCGTCCCCGGTTCGACGGAGACGGGCAGGCCGTTGATGGTAAGGTTGATCATTGCTGGCGTTGTCCTTGTCTATCCGCGGGTCATACAACCTGGACGGCGTCGTATCGGCACACCGTTCGGCAGTTTCCGCACTTGATGCACTTGGCATGATCAATCACATGCCGCTCCTTGGCGCCGCCGGAGATGGCCTCCTGCGGGCATTGTTTCGCGCACACGCCGCAGCCGACGCAGCCTTCATTGATCCAATAGGTCACGAGTTCCTTGCAGGCTCCCCCGGGGCAGCGCTTATGCCGGATGTGCTCGATGTACTCGTCGCGGAAGTAACGCAGCGTGGAGAGGACGGGGTTGGATGCCGTCTGACCGAGGCCGCACATCGACGTGTCCTTGACCACGAGGGCGAGCTCTTCCAGCAGGTCGAGGTGTTCGATCGTCCCACGGCCCTCGGAGATGTCCTCCAGCAGTTCGTACATCCGTTGCGTGCCCTTGCGGCAGGAGAAACACTTTCCGCACGACTCGCCCTTGAGGAACTTCATGAAGTACTTGGCGACGTCGACCATGCAGGTGTTGTCGTCCATCACGATCATGCCGCCGGAGCCCATGATCGAGCCGGCTTCGTTGAGACTGTCATAGTCGATCGGCAGGTCGAAGCGCTTGGCGGGGATGCAGCCGCCCGAGGGTCCGCCGGTCTGCACGGCCTTGATGCGGGCCCGGCCGACGGGACCGCCGCCGATGTCGTTGACGATCTCCTCGATGGTGATGCCCATGGGCACCTCGACGAGGCCGGTGTGCTTGATCTTGCCGACGAGGCTGAAGATTTTCGTACCGGTGTTCTTCTTCGTTCCGACCTTCGCGAACCGGGCGCCGCCGCCGTTGATGATGACGGGGATATTGGCCCAGGTTTCGACGTTGTTGATCGCCGTCGGTTTGCCGTCGATGCCCTTCTCGATGGGGAACGGCGGGCGCTGGCGGGGCTCGCCCATCTTGCCCTCGATGGAGCGGATCAGCGCGGTTTCCTCGCCGCAGACGAACGCGCCGGCGCCGCGGACCAGCTTGAGGTCGAATGAGAAGCCGGTGCCGAGGATGTTCTCGCCGAGCAGACCCAGCTCGCGACTCTGGCGCAGGGCGATGGTCAGGTGCTTGATGGCCAGCGGGTATTCGTTGCGAACGTAGAAGATGCCCTTGTTCGCGCCGGTGGCAAGGCCGCCGATGAGCATCCCTTCGATGATGCTGTGTGGGTTGCCTTCGAGGACGCTGCGATCCATGTAGGCTCCGGGGTCGCCTTCGTCGCCGTTGCATACCAGGAACTTGCCATCGCCGTTGCGCTGCCTGGCCAGAAGCTCCCACTTGAGTCCGGTAGGGAAGCCGGCGCCGCCGCGTCCGCGCAGGCCGGAGGTTTTGACTTCCTCGATCACGCGGCCGGGGTCGGCGTCGGCAAGGACGCGGGCGAGGGCGGCGTAGCCGTCGTTCTCTATGTAGTCGTAAATACGGATCGGGTCGATCTTCTCGTTGCGAGAGAGGATGGTCCGCACCTGCTTTTGATAGAAAGGTATGTCGGTTTGCTTTTCGACGGGCGCGCCGGTATGGGGGTCGACGAACAGCAGGTTTTCGAGAACCTCGTCACGGGTGATGGCTTCGATGATGCCGACCATCTCGCCGGGGCCCACCTTGGGATAGAAGGTTCCGCGGGGCTCGACGAGCACGGACGGCTCCGCCTCGCAGAATCCGTGACAGCCCGTGATGCGCAGGTGGATGCGGTCGGTCAGTTCGCGGGAGAGCAACTCCCGCTTGGCGGCCCTTATCAGGTCGTTGGCGCCGCTCGCCTGGCCGCAGGTTCCGGCGGAGATCACGATGGTGGGAATGCCGGGGTCGCGGTCGGCGAGGAGCCGATCCCGCAGGACGCGGAAGTCTTCGATCGATGTCAGCTTTTGCATGATTGGCCTGTTCTCACGTCATCGGCACGGTGTCGCGCAGGGGCTGTCAGAAGCCGCCTCCGTTCAAGTCCAGCATGTGCCCCTTGCAGCCGTGGCGCGCGCAAATCTGGATGATGCCACCGGCGCGGACAATCATGGCGACCATCGGCGCGGCGCACTCCGGGCAGTTTGAAGCGCCACGCAGCTCGGCGTGGCAGTGGGGACAGAAGAAGTTGACCACGGTGTCAGCCGGTATGTCGTGCTCCGACTCGATCGCGGGGCTGCCATAGAGCGACGACAGGCGAAGCCAGCCGTGGGTACGTTCGAAAGACACGGTGACCCGGATGGAAGGGACGTCGTCGATCGGGTGGCCCGGATCCATCAGGGAGTGATTGCATCGTGGACAACTGACCACGACCGGGAAGATGCGGCGATCCGACTTGACCTCGACCCTGTCGAGGCCGCGTCGTGCGCGTTTCAGGATGGTTCGTACCTTGGCGGTGTTGACCTTGGAAAAGTAGTGGCCGTCCACGACGACGATCGGGCCGAGTGCGCAGGCGCCGAGACAGGCCACGGTCTCGAGGGTGAACTCGCCATCTGCGGTGGTTTCCCCCGCCCTGACGTCGAGCTGGCGTTCGAATTCCTCGGCGATGATCTGTCCGCCGCGGACGTGGCACGCCGTGCCGAGGCAGACGGAACAAAGGTGCTTGCCCCGCGGCTCGAGACTGAAGGACTTATAGAACGTGGCCACACCGTAGACGTCGACGGCGGAACGGCCGCTGCACTCGGCGACGAGCTTCAGGGCGTCGGAGGGAAGGTAGCTGTACTTGGACTGAATCTCCTCGAGAACGGAGATGAGGCCGTCCCCCTGACTGGCATGCCTGTCTACGATGTCCAGAACTTCTTCCCGTTTCATTGGAATCTCCGTGTGCGCGGCACACAAACAGCCGATGCAAGACGAGGACAGGCCTACTCGTACTCCTCGCAGTGCCAGATCCCGCCCGCCGGCCTGGGGTGCGTGCAGGTGTGCCGATGCTCGCAGTTCATGCACAGTCCGGCGTACCGCGAGGTGTCCTCCGACGCGGCGCGGGCGCCGACCGGCGGCGCGGTCTGTTGCGCGGGCATTTTCCGGGTTGTCACGGACTGGTTGACGTAATCGTCAAACAGTTCGCAGAACAGTGCCGGCCCTCTGCGGCGATGAAAGAAACACGTTGGGCTGTTGTTGCAGGTGGAGCAGAGGCCGACTATCTGCGCGCTATCCGGCATGATCATGGTCATGTTCTCCTTTGCTCAATGCGGGTCGGGCGCGACGGCGACGTCACCCGCGGGTGAAGCGCCAAGCGCCGAGCACTGGAGCATTCGGTGTGCCGGAGGCGGATTGCGTGACGGTGTGGTGGTCGGCGAGCCGCGCGCGAACGCCGACAGCGTTGCTAACCGCAGCGTTGACAGGAGGCTAGGAGCATTTGGGGGACGCCGTCGGCGACGGTGAACGGTCGTCAAGCGTCGTACACACGCGGCCGACATCCGGGGAGGTTTGAACCACTGGGGCGAATCGCCCCGGCCTGCGATGCATCAACCGGAGCGGTCCCCGTAGAGCTTGAGCTTCTCGCGAAGTGTCTTGCGATCGATACCCAGGATCTCGGCCGCTTGCGTCTTGTTGCCCGCGGTGCTGGCAAGCACGTTGCGGATGTGCTCCACCTCCACCTCGGCCAGGCTGCGATGAAGGCCTGCTTCCCGCCCCACGGAAAAGCGCATGGCCCTCGGCAGATCGGGCACGTCAACCATGTCCGCGTCGGTCATGACCACCACGCGCTGGAACACGTTCTCGAGCTCGCGGACGTTTCCAGGCCACGGATAGCTGGTGAGCACGCGAACAGCGTCGTCTGTGAACCTCGGGACGGGACGGCCCAGCTCGGCGGCGAACTTCTTCGCAAAGTGCGCGGCCAGCAGCAGAACGTCGTTCTCCCGGTCGCGCAGCGGTGGCATCGTGATGGTGATGACGTTCAGGCGAAAGTACAGGTCTTCGCGGAAGGCGTTGCTCTTGACGAGGGCTTGCAGGTCCTTGTTGCTGGCGGCCACGACGCGCACGTCGACGGTTTGGGGGCGGGCGCGGCCGACCATGTAGATCTCGCCGTTTTCGAGGACGCGCAACAGCTTCGACTGCATGGCGAGGCTCGTGTCGCTGATCTCGTCGAGGAAGATGGTGCCGCCGTCCGCGGTCTGGAAGAAGCCGGCGCGGGATTCCGTGGCGCCGGTGAACGCCCCTTTGACGTGGCCGAAGAGCTCGCTTTCCAGCAGGTTTTCAGGAATGGAGCCACAGTTGATCGGTACAAAGGGGGCCGCAGCGCGCGGGCTGCCGTAGTGAATGGCGCGGGCTGCCAGTTCCTTGCCGGTCCCGCTCTCGCCACCGATCAGGACCGTGGCGGGGGCCGCGGCGGCCTTGCGGATGCGCTGAAACACAGCCTGCATGGCCTTCGATTCGCCGATGAATCCGGCCAGCGCCACCGGTTGTTCGGAGCCGTTCTGCGTGTCGCGGCGGGCTCGCAGAACATCGAGCGTACGCTGCACCGCCGAGAGCAGTTCCTCGTCGGTAAAGGGCTTCGTGATATAGTCCTGCACGCCCAGCTTGACCGCCGTGACCGCCCCCTGGATGGAGGGGTAGCCGGTAATCATCATGACCTCGGTGTCCTTGAGGTTCTCGCGAACGTGCCGGGCGAGGTCCAGCCCGCTGACCTTCGGCATTTTCAGGTCGGTGATCACCAGGTCGATGGGGACCTCTTCCAACAGCCGGATGGCTTCGGGCGCGCCCGGCGCCGTGAACACCTGATAGCCGGCGGCCGTCAGGTTGCGCTGGATCAGTTCCAAGGTGTCGGGAGCGTCTTCGACGACCAGAATGCGTGATTGTTCAGGCACCATCGCCATGCTGACCTGTCTCCTGAACCTGTACCGCCGGGGGGACGGGTAGGCGGATTTCAAACCGCGTACCATGGCCAGGGCGGCTTTGCACGTCAATCGAACCACCATGCGAGGAAACGATGCCGTGCACAACCGCCAAGCCCAGCCCGGTCCCCTCGTTCACGTCCTTCGTTGTAAAAAACGGCAGGAAGATCTTCTCGACAACGTCCTGCGTCATGCCCATGCCCGTGTCTTCGACGGTCAGGGCAGCGACGGATTCCTGCGGAGTCGTTCTGACAGTCAGCACGCCGCCGTCGGGCATCGCCTGCACGGCGTTGACAACGATGTTGACCAGTATCTGCTTGATCTGCGCTGGATCGCCGTGGATCAGGGGCATGTTGCTGGACAGTTCGCGGACGACGCGAATGCCGGCCTTAGCGCAGCGGGCTTCGAGGAAATAGAGACTGTCCTCGACAATCTGGCTGAGATCGACCAAGTGCTTCTTGGCCGGAACCTGGCGGGCAAAGACCATGAGTTTCTTGACGATCTCGCGGGCGTAGAGCGAGCCGGTGATGATCTTCTCGATGTCGCGCGCCGCCGCTTCCGGCAGATCGAGGCACTTGTGCGCCAACTGGGCGAAGCCCAGGATGCTGCCGAGCGGCTCGTTGAGCTCGTGAGCCACGCCCGCGGCCAACTGCCCGATCGTGGCCAGTCGGTCGGCATGAATCAACTGGTGCTGCAAGTTCTCGCGCTCACTGTCGGCGTCCTTGCGCTCGACGATAAGGGCCAGCTCCCGGGCGATGCCGGCGATCAGCTTGTATTCCTCTTCCAGAAACGCGCCGGCGGCGAATTCCGGCCGCTCGTCCACATAGTGGATTTCCACCGTGCCGCGGCGGCGCCCGCGGACGATGATCTCCGCCGATTGCCGATACCGTCCCGGACGAAAGTCGGGCTTGGCGTACGACCGCCCGTCAACCGTAATCAGCGCCGTCGTGATCTCCGGGTACTGCCAGCCGGGAGCAAGTAGATCCACGATTTTCGGCAGCAGATCTTCCAGCGATCCCTCCGCAGTCTCGGCCAACTGCGTAATGCCATAGAGACATGTGAGCTCTTTTACTCGCTCGCGGAGGGCGTGCTGGGCTCGCCACGTCGCCACCGCGAGTCCGAGCGTCTGGGCGATGCTCTCGAGAGCCTCGACATCCGCTGTCGTGAAGAAGTCCGACCGCTCGCTCTTTACCAACAGCAACCCAACGGTGGACACATTGACGAGGAAGCGGATGATGGCGAGAGATCGGTAGTGTCCGCCGATGTAGATCGCCTTGGGATAGGTTTCACTGGCCGGTTCATCGGCCGGCGCCAGCCGCTCCCAGGCGTTCCCGGTCCAGAAGCTGCCGTTGTCCGTCGAACAGGACGGCGCGAGGGCGAATTGCTGGCGGGCGACTTGCAGGCACACCTGTTCGAGATCAGACGGTTCGCTGGTCGCGGGAAGCACGCTGCCGTCCGCATCGCGCGTCCAGCGCATGAGCTCGAATCGCCGGGTGGTTTGCGGTCGTTGGGCGGTTTCCCATCGATAGCACAACTCACCGTCGCTGAGGCGCACTTCAATGGCATCGCAGCCCGAGTAGCTCATCAGGGCCGTCGAGACTGCGTGGAGGAAATCCGTTCTCGACAGACCCCTGCTGGCGCAGGCGAGAATGGA
>JBECKQ010000247.1:0-10480 GCA_040235375.1 Phycisphaerae bacterium
CGTCGAACCCCGCCATGATGTAGCCGAGGCACAGAATGATCGTGCTGAGGAACTCCGCGAACGTCCGGACGAAGCCCTGACCCACCGTGCACGGACCCAGCGACTCATCGACGACGCGAATGCCGCAGGCCTTCTTCCCAACCGTCTGCCCATTCCAGTTGCCGAGGCACAGCCCCTTGTAGACGATCCAGAGGAGCAGGCCGCCAACAACAGGTATCACAACGTTCGCCACGAACTGCGGGATCAGCAGAACGAACATATCAATCAGACTGGCCACAAGCCGAATCCAGAACCCCGCATGGTGCACCGTCGATCGGGAGGTAACCGGCAGCGTCGGGGGTTGCACCAGCCGCGCCGACGGCGGCGGAATCGTCATCGGCTTTCCGCAGTGCGGGCAGTACGCCGACCTGCCCACGAACTCCTGCCCGACCTCGGCCGGCCGGTTGCAGCTCGGGCACTCCACAAGCACCGCCATGACAGACCCTCTCACGCCTTCGGCGCCACGCTTCGCAACGATTCGCGGATCACTTCTTCCAGCCTGGCCGATTCCTTGAACTGCTCGTCCAGTGTCGCCGTCAGCCGCTGCATCTTCTCCTCGAACGGCTCGCCGTCGTCCTCGATATCCTCGGCTCCGACGTATCGACCTGGCGTCAGCACGTGGCCGTGCTGGCGAATGTCATCGGCCGTGGCCGATTTGCAGAAGCCGGGCACGTCCGCGTAGCCCTTGCCGCCCTTCGACCGCCACGCGTGGTACGTGCCGGCCACCCGCTCGATCTGGTCGTCGGTCAGCTCCCGGTGGATGCGGTCTGTCAGCACGCCCAGCTTGCGGGCGTCGATGAACAGCGTCTCGCCCTTGCGGCTGCGGAACCGGCCGTTCGCCTTGTTGCGGGCCAGGAACCACAGGCACACCGGGATCGGCGTCGTGTAGAAAAGCTGGCCGGGCAGCGCGATCATGCAGTCCGCCAGGTCGGCCTCGACGATCGCCTTGCGGATGTCGCCCTCGCCGGACGAGTTCGACGACATCGAGCCGTTGGCCATGACGAAGCCGGCCGTGCCCGTCGGGCTCAGGTGGTGGATGAAGTGCTGAATCCAGGCGTAGTTGGCGTTGCCCACCGGCGGCGCGCCGTACTTCCAGCGGACATCCTCCCGCAGGCGCTGCCCGCCCCAGTCGGAGACGTTGAACGGCGGGTTCGCGAGAATGAAATCGGCCTTCAGGTCCTTGTGCAGGTCCTCGTGGAACGTGTCCGCCCACTTGCCGCCCAGGTGGGCCTCGATGCCGCGGATGGCCAGGTTCATCTGGCACAGCCGCCACGTGGTCGGGTTGCTCTCCTGGCCGAAGATGCTGATGTCGCCGGCCCGGCCGCCGTGCACTTCCACGAACCGCTCAGACGAGACGAACATCCCGCCGGACCCGCAGCAGGGGTCGAACACGCGGCCTTTGTACGGCTCCAGCATCTCGACCAGCAGCCGGACCACGCAGCGCGGCGTGTAAAACTCGCCGCCCAGCTTGCCCTCGGCGGCGGCGAACTTGCCGAGGAAGTATTCGTACGTGCGGCCGAGGATGTCCTGCGAGCGGGCGGCGTCGGTGCCGACGCTGATCGTGCCGATCAGGTCGATCAGCTCGCCCAGGCGGCGTTTGTCGAGGTCCGGCCGGGCGTAACGCTTCGGCAGGACGGCCTTGAGGCGGGGGTTCTCCTTCTCGATGGCCTCCATCGCCTCGTCGATGAGCTTGCCGACCTCCGGCCGCTTCGCCCCGGCCTGCAGGCGGTGCCACCGGGCCTCTTCCGGCACCCAGAACACGCGGGCGGCCAGGTACTCGTCGCGGTCTTCGAGCGTGGCCCGCTTCTGAGCCGGCCGCGTGACGTGGTAGTCGCTGTCGGGGTCGTCGCAGAGCTGTTCGAGCACCGCCCGGCGGGACTCGAACGCGTCGGAGATGTACTTGAGGAAGATGAGGCCGAGGACGACGTGCTTGTATTCCGCCGCGTCGAGGTTGCCGCGGAGCTTGTCGGCGGCGAGCCAGAGCTTCTCCTCGAACCCCAGGTTTGCCCCGTTGCTTTTGTTCGCCCGGCCAGCCTTCGCCGCCCGGCCCGCCATTGCCCGCCGGCTCTGCTTTGGCGCCGGCCCGTGCCCTGCCGCCCGCCCGGTCTGTCCGTGCTCGGACCCCCCGCCGCTTTTCGCCCTTCGCTTCCCTGCCATGTCACACCCGGTGCCAGTGGTGTCTGCGATATGCCCGACCAGGCTATGCGAGGCACCAATATACCACAGAGAGCCAGCCAGCCAAAGCGAGAAGTTCGCCGGCCGCCACCCCCCTCGGCCGCGGCTCCATCTGTTCGAAGCGGGCCTGCCCTGTTCGGAGACTGACTGTGTAGCCTCATCACATGCACCGGCCGACTATTCACAGCCTCTGGACATCGAGGCTGTAAAGCTGCTATATTGAGCCTAAGTTGCCCCACGACGGCGCACACCACGGGGTGACTCAGGCAGCGTCATTCCTTCCTGCATTTCGAAGGGAGTGGCGCACTGGCAACAACAACTCGAAAGGAGGGCACGATGCTCAGAACGGCACGTCTGGCGGCTTGTCTATTGATGGTTGCTGTTCTCGTGGGGTGTGGCAGCACGCCGGCCGGGAGCGACGAACAAAACAGCGAGTCTGCGAGCCCACCACGGACGCAAACACCCGAACCGACCGCGTCGCCTGAACCCGATCCGACTTCCTCTCCGGTGCCCAGTCCAACACCTTCCCCCACGCCTCCACCGCCGTCACCAACACCAGCACCAACGCCGGCGCCGACACCAACGCCGGCCCCATCTCCGACGCCGACTCCGCCACCGTCTGGCGGCAGGCTGGATCCCAACGACCTACTCAGGGCCGCGTGTCCGCCGCTAACTGACTCAGGAATTGAGGACTCTCTTTTGCTTGCCGAGGTGGATCGCCTCAACGGCTATACGAGGGCGGAAGAACTGGATTTCCTTCTGTACGCGTGCGAAAACGTGGAATGCTACACCTGCCTTTCGCTGGTCGTTGCTCAGGTATACTCCATCGAGCCGCCTCCGCCGCCTGTCACCGTACCGGCGAGTGCCGTGATGTTCGCGGCCGACGGCACCTTTCTTGGGAATATCAACGCCAACTCGTTCGACGTAAACAGCATCGCCAACAGCTTTGGGACGTACGGAAACACCTTCAACAGCCTGTCGATCTGGAACCGGTTCGGCCCCTATGGCAGCACGTTCGGCGTTTTGAGCCCCTGGAACGAATTCACGAACTCGCCGCCGATGATTTTCCAGAACGGCGTGTTTATCGGGTACGTCACCGCAAACGACTTTTTGCAGCCGTCGATCCATCCTGCGGACCTGGCATACCTCGTCGGCCGATTGGACGTGCTTTGAAGGCACTGAAATCAGCCCTCGGCTGCGGTCCCACGACATCAACGAACCTTCAACAGGAGCAAGGGCGAAAATGACTTACGTTCGAATCATGGTCGGCGCACTGTCGCTGTTTGCAGTCACGGTTTCTTGCTCCGGCTGCCTGGCCGTACTTGCGGGCACTGCGGTCGGCGGCGCTTTCTATCACGATTCGAAGAAGAAGCAGAGCCGCGAGCAATTCATGGCCGACTTCCGAGCCACGAACCTGGAAAGGGAGAAGGCCGGTCTCGAACCCCTCGATCTTTGTTCCGAGAAGTACCAATATGACAAAGGCTGGGCGAAGCAAGACCCTGTGTGTCGAGAACGGATGAAACGGTACGAACGTGGCGACGAATCCGCGCTCGACGTGAACGGAACGGCGCCAGACGAAGAGCCGCCGACGCCCGCCATGTCAGCCGGGGCAGAAGCGTCGACTGACTGAGCCGCGACGGTGGATTCGAGGCCTTCAATCAACCGCTGGCCAAAAAACCGTCGCTCTTCGAAGCCGACATAAGCTGATGGGACCCGGCCGCGAACGGCCGGGGGGCGTGGGCAAAAACGCCGGCGCCGGAGTCCCATTCGCCGCCGTTTCCTTCTCGCGAAGCGTCGCGATCGCGGTCGCGCCGGAGCACCGGCCGGATCGCCGGCTGCCCCCGCGCGCTCCAGGGGGGCGCGTCGCCGCGCTAGCCATCGCCTCCGCCCTCTACCGCCGCCTGAGCAAAACCAACGCCCCAGCGGCCAGCAGCGACAGCGAACCCGGCTCCGCTGGCCACACACCGGGGATAAGGTTGAACTGAGATTGGGCGTTACCGGTCCACGCCGGATGGGTATCCCAGTTGTACCCGCTAAGGTCTTCGCCCAAGTCGATGATCATGCCATCAATGTAACTGAAGAGCGTCCCATTCGACCCGTGCGGGGTCCACAAGCCGGTGCCCGGAAGATCCGTCGTCGCGGCCATGAACAAGCCCCCCGCATCGAGGAAGCTATTGCCGCCGACCACGTTGTTCAGACGCACCTGAAGAGCATTGATCGGTCCGCTGATCTCGTACGGCCCCGGCCACCCTGGCGGGACAGGCGAGTTCGCAAAAGTCACCGACAGAGTGCCGGTCTGGAAGACCAGGAAGAAATCGCTCCCGTCGAAGCCGACGTGATCGAAGTACGTCTCCAGGAACACCGTCGCGGTCTGGAACTGATCGATCGTCCCTCCATACTCGTTGACTGCTACTGGATTTGCGGGTGCAACCCGCGTCTGCGACACCGTCAACTTTGTGCCGTCGAAGAACGTGTCCGGCACGGCGTCGATCCAGCTTGTCTGAATGTTGTCGATCTGCCCGGCCGCGCGGCCCGCGGCGCCCATCAGCGCCACCGCGACGAACACCGTCGCCATTCGCCTGTGCATGCTGTTCCCTCCTTTTCGGCCGCCGCGTCGCCTGGCGCGATCATGGTGACCACCAGCGCTGGACGTGCCGGCCCCCGGGGATGATATGGAAGTCCGGGGCCGGGTTGACAGGACTACCTCCAGACTATCAACTCCGTCGCCCGAAGGGAAGAACTTTTCGCCCGCATTGGGCTACCAGATCCGTACGTAACCGTAAAAACCCTCGGTTCTCCCGAGCCCAGATAAGCTGTTGAGTCTCGACCGCGAACGGCCGGAGGGCGTGGGCAAAAAACCGGCGGAGGAGCCCCGGCCGCCGCCGTTTCCTTCTCGCGAATCGCTGTGATCGCGGACGCGCCTGAGCACCGGCCGGATCGCCGGCGCCCCCGGCGGCAGAAGCCGCCCCGCTCGACCTCGCCAGGCGCCGCCGGCGCAGGCGCGATACCGTTGTCGAGATCGCGTCAGTCGCCGCGCTCGTCCACCGGCGCCACGCCGACGGCGCACCGGCCTTCGTCGACACCAGCACCGCCCGACTCGTCCGCCACGGCCCGGTTCATCCGGCTGCGCAGCAACGTGCTGGTCGAGTCGATCTCGGCGTTCGCTGCGCTCCGCCGGCTGCCCGTCCTTCCGCTCCCGCGTCAGGAGCACGATCCACCGCGCAGCGGCTTCGACAGTCTGCCGAGTATCGGAGCACCAACTACGAGGCGATCGTCGCTTGCTGCGCCGTTTGACGTGCATGAGAGGGGCCTGCCGGCCCGCATGCGGATGATGTCGCCATCCGGTACGGGTACAGCGGGCAGGTCGTCGATGTACACTTGGTGACCTCGCCCGGCTGCCAGCCGACGCACATCAGGCAATGCACCCGGATCGCGGCCTTCCGCGACTGCCCGCGCATCGCCCGCTTGTACATGGGCCGGTACTGCTTCGGCACGTGGATCTTCATCGTGTTCCCCACTCGACCGACCCGCCAGTCCGCGGTCCCAATCCGTCCAGCGGCGTGACCACCGTCAGCGCTCAGCTCCACCACCGGCCCTGGCCTGAACCATCGCCATCATCGCTGCCCGGATGGCCGCCGGCAGTGTCGGCCAAGCCTTCACAATCGCGCCCAATTCAGGATCATCGGTGGAAATTCCGGTGACATCGTCCACTGCGACGTGGTCTGGACGATCCGTAAGTGTTGCGTCTGCTTCGCGATGCGACGATTCGGTCGCATCGGCTCCAAGGGGTTCGAGTCCCCTTGGGGGTAGATTTGAAAAAACCGTCCTGGCGAAATGCCAGGGCGGTTTTATTATGCGCCGTCGGGAGGTGGACCATCCGACCGGCTGACAGCGCGGACTGTGGAAAGCGATAGGAGACTGTCGTGGGCTTGAGATACCTCGGCGGAAGGTCCTGGGCGGACATCACCCGCGAGGAGCGTTTCTTCTGCGCGCACCTCTTCACGCTGATCCGTCAGCGCGGCGTCGTCGCGTTCGTGAAACATCTGAACGACCGGCACAAGGCAGAATCGGATCTGGCGGCGGAATGGGAGATCGCCTACGAGGCGTGTTTCTATCGAGACCTCTGGCAGCACCGCGGCAGAAAAGGCGTGCTGTTCTCGCCCAAGCGGACATTCGATCTATGCCTGCTGTCGGACGACGCAATCGTGATCATCGAGGCTAAAGCACACCAGGAGTTCGACGAGCAGCAACTTGCCGTCTTCGAGCGGGACAAGGAGCGGTTGAAAACGGAGACCGGCGTGGGCCGGGTGCTGCTCGCCGCGCTGGCCAGCAGTCGCTACATGCCGCCCGACCGGGTGCGGGCGTTCTTCAACGGCCCGTACCTGACGTGGTGGGAAATGGCCGAACTGTATGATGACGATCCGATTCTGAAACGCGCCGACGCTATCTACGAGCCTGCACCCGGATGGCAGATCGGCAAGAACAACACCGACGGTTACATGACCGGAGCCGAATTGCTGGAAGCCGCCGGACGCGGCGAGGTTTTCTTCGTCGGCCGTGACGGCGGCCTGATGGGCCCGGCGCTGACAGAGGACATCGCGTCGCTGCGGTGGCGACAGCAGAAGTACGAAACCAACCGTCAGGCGGTCGAGCCGCCCAACAGGAACTGGTTCACGTTGTCGGACTTCGCCCGCCTGGTCCAGAGTGCGCTCGGGGAAGCACAGTCTTAGGCTTACTGGTCCTTCGCCTGCTCGACCTTCTCATCGAGGATGCGCAGCTCCAGGTCGGCAAGCTCCACGCGGCCCTGGGCCGTGCGCAATTCGGCGTTTGCCGCGCTGAGGTCCGACGTGGGCGCCAGGCCACTTTCCACCATCTCCGCAATCCTCTTCTGCCGGACGCCGACATCCTGAAGCTGACGGGCCGCGGCCTCCCGCTGAGCGACCGCCGCCTCACGCATACCCTGCAACTCCACCTCCGCGGCCGACAGTTTGCCCTCCAGGAACGATGCGCGAAGCGCGATTCGCTCATTCAGCGCGGAAAGCTCCGCCGCGGCGCCGGCGACGCCGCTTTGCGCCGCTCTCAGTTCTTCCTTCGGCACGATGCCGGCATCGTTGAGTTTCTTGCTACGCTTAAGCTGTTCATTTGCCAGCGCAAGCCGTTGCTCCAAGGGCTGCCGACGCGCGACCATCCGTTCGGTCACGAAATCGCGTCCGTGGACGCGCGGAGCGGAGAGGGCGTCGTTCGGCGGCTGGCCGGTTTGCTGCGTTTCCGCGAGCCGGAGTTCGTGGATCGTGACCTCCGATTGCGTCTGCACAACAGCCGCTTGTGCCGCCAGCAGTTCACTTTGGGGTGCTACACCTTGCTTGACCATGTCAGCGGTACTGGCCAATTGCTGCGACGCCGGCTCCAGGCGCGCTCGGGCGATATCCAGGAGCACCTCGGCGCGGGCGACGTACAACGCTGCGGCCTGCTCGTCGATACGATGGATGGCTGCGTACGTACCCGCCCCACCGACGAACATGGACACGACGACCAACGCCAGCGCCGCCCCCCACCGGCCCCGCGCCAGCCGCATGAACCGCGACTCGCCGTTCAAGCCCGTCGGTCGGCGCATGGCCGTCCCGATCTCCCATTCGAGCCGGCTCACGAACTCCGCCGCAGGAACGTGTTCATCGTTCATGGCGTCTCTCCGGGGGGAAAAGGGGGTCAGGCTTACTTTTGTCGCCACCCCATCTCGTCAGTAAGTAAGCCTGACCCCCTTTTCGCAGGAACGTGCTCGTTTTCATGGCGTTTCTCCATCACGCGGCAGCATCGGCCGCAAGCGATCTCTCAACGCCTGGCGTGCCCGCCGGAGCCGGCCCTCGGCCGCCCGCCCCGACACGCCCAGCTCGGCCGCAATCGTTCGCATCGACTGGCCCTCGATGTAGAACGCCTCGAGCAGGCGGCGTTTCCGGCGTCCCACGCGAGCCAGGCCCCAATACACCAGGGCGGCGGCATCGGGACCATCCACCGGCGCCGATGCGAGCACGTTGGCCAGGCGCGAAGCGTCCAGCGACCTCGGCGTCTTGCGGCGATAGTGCGACAGTAGCAGGTTACGCGCCACGGTTTGCAGCCAGGCCAGCGCGTTCTCCGGCCGGCGCCCGTTGCGCCACACGGCCACGGCCCGCAGATAGGTCTCCTGCGTGATGTCCTCCGCCAACTGCTGCGATCCGCCGGCCCGTCGAGAGACGAATCGGTACAAGGGGTGAATCGTCTCCCGATACGTCTGGATGATGTGGGCGGAAAGCTCTTCGCCATCAGATGACCGCATCCGCCCAGCCTCCGGTTCCACCAACGAACCGCCGCCAACACCCGTCATCTACATCGACGCCCGACCGGCAGAAAACCCACGGCGAAAATCCGCCGGCAGACCAAGGACTCACAACGACAGGCCCGCGCCGACTGAACAGGTAATACGCGGTCTCGCCGGGCTTGATCCACAGGCGACTCGGCATTCCAATCGCGCGTTGCCCGACCCACTGCAATCACTGCGTGGGCCTGACCCCCTCCTCCGATTTCGCCGGCCTGCTGCGCATCTATGGTCCTGCGACACTAATCTGCGAAATACCGTCGTCTGCCCATGCTCGCTGTCGTGCCCTGTCACCGCGCGCGTGCGGAAAAACGGTTCGTCAGATGGGCACTGAATTGCAGAAGAATAAGCCTAAAGACGCGCAATAAACCTCTGCCCGACCACGGGAATCCAACCGTACGGATAGAAGACAACCCTGGATCGTTCCGCGCCCAAGTAGGTCTTCAATAGCCACTGCTCTGCAACGAGGGCGATAAAAACTCCACCAAGCAGCACCGTCACATACGCGACTCCCGTTGCCATGAGGATCGTTGCCAACCCGATAATTCGAAGGACAAACCCGAGATCGTCAGTGTGCCCCGCTACGTCACTCGAGAACAGGGTACTGATGGAAGACGTCCATACGGAGCACGTCAGGAACACGGCCCCACAGCCTCCTAGAGCGAAGAACGTCAGGCCATTTGCGGCAGCTAGTGCATTCCGCACAGGGATAGCAACCTTGTCATCCGCCATTTCGGACGAATCCTCCTTTCCCTTCCTTACGCGTCCCATCGCGTAGGTTCGTAGGACAAGGAATACGCGTGGCGAAGAAGGGGCTTAGGCCTACCTCCTCTTGCCACGGTTTGGTTCTATCGGTCGCCGGCTGCAAGACGTGGCTGTCGAGTTTCCCCGCGTCGATGACCTCGATCATCCACTTGGCTCGCTCCCCAGTACGGATAGGGTAATACCTCTTGTCGTGAAGGCAGGCATCCAGGATCAGGTCTTCCATTCCCGCCGCGCCGAACTGGTGAACGTGCATCAGGGCTCGCCCCAGCCCCTTCTGAAGGCCGTTCTCGAATTGCTGTCGATCCAACGGCAAGCGGAACGGAGCGATGTTGGCAGGCATGTAGGAGCTCATATCACCGGGTAAGACCTGTTGGGCGTCCGCGAAAGCACCCCTGAGTTCTCGGGAGCGAATCCGCAGATATTACGTCGTCGACCGCCACAGAACGAACTCTGTCGCGATGGCGCAGAAAGACTACACTTTTCGCTCAGGCTTTGCACGCCGGCGGCGGACCGATCGCTGGACACCGCCGGTATGCTGCAAAAACCGTGGAGACCGATCGGTGGCAAATCACACACTGGAAAACAAACGTGTCGCGGTCATCGGGTTCGGATCGCAGGGGCGGGCCCAGGCGCTCAACCTTCGAGACAGCGGGACTGACGTCATTGTCGGCCTGCGTCCGGACAGCACGTCGCGAGCGGATGCCCAGGCAACCGGACTGGCAGTCGCGGACATACCGGACGCGGTGGCTGCGGCGGATGTCGTCATGTCGCTGATCTCCGACGACCGCCAGCGCGACGTGATCGCCGACTCGATCGCCGGCCACCTCAAGCCGGGGGCGTATCTCGGCTTTGGGCACGGGTACGCTGTACGCTTCGGTGACATAAGCGTGCCGGGCGGCGTGGGCATCTTTCTGGCCGCCCCACGCGGGCCCGGACGACTGATCCGCCGGCAGTACCAGCAACGGCAGGGATTCGTCTGCTCGATCGCGGCCGGACAGGACCCGTCGGGTGACACGTTGCAAACGGCCCGGGCGTATGCCCTCGCCATCGGTGCGGCGCCCACCGCCATCTTCGAGACCACGTTTCAGCAGGAGTGCGAGGCCGACCTGTTCGGCGAGCAGGCGGTGCTGTGCGGCGGCCTCGTCGAACTGA
>JBECKQ010000294.1:0-5057 GCA_040235375.1 Phycisphaerae bacterium
CCAAGGGAACGATAAACATCCTGCGGTCGGCAACGGGCACGGCGGATCTTCTTCAGGTCGGCACGGACCTGGCCGGCGCCCGCTTCCAGGGATTCAATCCCGGCGCCAGATTGGGCTCGGGGATCAAGCCGATAGGTGACTTCGATGGCGACGGCATCGACGATTTCATGCTGCTAGCGCAGTTCGGCGTGCCGCGCAACATCGGCAACACCGGAGAGGGCTACCTGATTTATGGGCTTCCAAACACGCGATTTGCCGGCGCTACGAACGTCAATACGGTCAGCACGGACATATCAGGGGCTATTTTCGAGGCGCCGCCGAACAGGATGGAGCAATTACACGTGCAGCCCGAAGACACGCCGCGGGGGCTGAATGACGTGACGATGGTACCCGATCTGTCGGGCGACGGACGGCCTGAACTGGTCTTCGGACTCGGCCTGGTCGACGGGATCTATCAGGGCCGGGACGATGATCCGGGAGACTCGGATGCCGTCGAGTCGATCAGGATCACGCTGCAGCGCGGCTTGCGCACGCGAACCATCAACGACATTCCCGACGAGGCGCTCGGCGACGACGATTACCAGGGCGTGTTTGACACGTACATCGACCAGGCCAACCCGGACCAGCCGTTCGCCAACTCGGAGGAGTTGTACGTCGCTGAGTCGGGCGGAGCCGAGCCGGCGCCGGTTCAGTATACGATCATCGGCTTTCGCAACGTGCTGAATCAGTTTGTTTACAACAATCGCGACGACGTGGAAATTCAGAGCGCGACGCTCGAACTCACGCCGCCGTATTCCGGCATCTCCGAGTTGGTCACGGCCTCGCAGATGATCACGTTTGCCGATGAGAGTACGACGTTTTCGGATTTCGCGGGTGGAGACCAGCCCGGACCGGAGGACGGCACGGACTATGAAGGCGATCTCGCGGTGTCCTTCGCATTCTCCTCCCCCGGCGATGACGTGCCGGTCGATCGCGTCCAGGTGGACGTCACGGAGACCATCCAAGCCTTGTTTGACGGCGATCTTCGCACGCCGTTTCCCACGTGGATCATCATTCCCACGGAGGAGCTTGCCGGTGAATTCGTGACCTTCAACAGCAGTGAGGTCACTGTAGAAGTATTACGTCCACGACTCATTATCGAATATACGGAGAATCTCGGCGGCGTCTCAAACTACAACTGTTATCCTGATGATCTGCCGAACAACAAGACCGACCGGCCGCCGGACTTCCCGGTGTCGCCGCCGCATGACACGTCCTGGGCCGCAGTCGGCTCCGCGATCTACTTCAACAGTGAGAATCGCGACGTGTTCGACGTGCGTCCCCTCAGTCAAGAGCGACTGCAGGGTACCAGTGTGGCCCTCGAGTTGGTCGGGATGGCGCCGCTTACCTTGCCGATTCCCGCGGATGGCGGAAGGTTGCTGCCGGCGCTTGCTGACGACCAGCTTCCCAGCGTGGATATCTTCCTCGGCGCCAGCGACCCGAACAACGAGAGCGATCGGACTCGTGGCGCGAGGCTGCAATCAGGGTACTATGATTTCTACAACACGTCATTCCTCAATCACGGCCTGGCGAGGCCCCTGGCAGACTACTTTGGCGAACACGTAGCGTGGATGCCGGACACAACCAATGACGGGAGACCCGAGATCATCATATCGGCGCCCCGCAACGAGGTGCTTAACCAGGAGCTCGCCGCATCCACCGAGATTCCCGATTTTCGGATGAGGGCGACACGGTATCTCCGCGGAAGCATTGTCGTCTATCCGGGGCTCGATTACGGCGCCGCGGGGCGGCCACGCTCCGGCAACAGCACCCAGATCGTTCCCTGGCAAATCAACCCCAGCCTCGGCACCTGCGACAGCCCGGCGCGAGGCCGCTCGGATATCCTGTACCCGCAGGACACGTTCGAGATCTACGCCGAAGAGCCGGAGGACTTTCTGGGGGGCGGTGATTACGCGGGCGACGTCAATCTCGACGGCGTTCCCGACATCATCTGCGGCGCGCCCCGAAACGACGCGCCGAACGGAATCGTGGATACAGGTGCCGTGTACCTCATCTATGGTCGTCCGAATCCCGGCAACGTGCACTTGAGCCTTCTTGATGATCCGCTCAAGCGGCCTCCAACCCTGCGAATCCGTGGCGAGACCGCGGGCGACGAGCTGGGTACGGTTCAATCACGCGGCCAGGATATCAACGGCGACCGCATCGACGACGTGTTCCTGGGTTCGCCAAACGTGGACTTCGGCAGCGTCTCGAACGACCTGTGCGGCGACTTCGATGGCAACGGCGCCGTCGACGCCAACGATCTCGACCTGGCCACATTCAATGCGTGCCGGGCACAAGTTGGCGATGAGGTGTTCCTCGACGATCCCTGCAAGCCGTACGACTATGACAACGACCGCGACATCGATGACGACGACCGCGAGGTGTTCGATTGCCTCGTCGCCGGCTTCGATAACTGCTGCCCGGTCGACAATGGGTTTGTGGGAGTGGTGTTTGGCAACGTGAATCTCGACGGCGACCGCTCGATCTCGCAGATCGGCACGGGCGACTTGCACGGCATCCGCTTCTACGGCGCCCATGCCGGTGATCGTGCGGGCGCGGACGTGGTTTCCGCCGGCGACTTCAATCGCGACGGATTCGGCGATCTGCTCATCGCCGCCCCCGGCGTCAAGTTCACCGATACCCAGGGCCGCGAGCGCATGGGCGTTGCCTACCTGATCTTCGGCGGCACGCACCTGCGTGACGGGTCCGAGTTCTCGCTCGAACAGGTCGGCTCGGCTGAGCTGCCCGGCATGGTCTTCTGGACGCCATTCTTCGCCGGACGGCCGAACGAGGCGCCGATCGACCACGTCGGCCGACTGGGCGACATCAACGATGACGGTTTCGATGACATCGGCCTTGGAATCACTCGCGCCGACTTCATCGACTCCGCATTGCCGCAGGACCCGAACGATCCGGGCACCGATCCGAACATCGGCCGGCGTCCGGACGACGGCAACGTCTATATCATCTACGGCAACAACACGGGCAGCAATCGCTGACCCGCGAGTTGCCGGGCTCATAGTCGACGGAGCGAGCGGCGAGCAGATGCTTGCCGCTCGCTCTTTGTTCTGCGCCCGCTTCGCACCAGCCCGATGCGCGGCGTCGCTGCCGCTGAGGATGCGGCGAGGACGATTCGGCTGTATCCTGCTCGCGTCGTCGAGTCCATCGGCCCCCGTCACCGAGATCTGGAGTGCACCCCATGACGGATCTGCAACCGACAATCGCGCCGCCAGGCGACGACAGAGACTGCGTGGCTTTCGCCGACCTGTTGAGCATGGCGTTCTGCCGGCCGGCGGAGGACATGCATAAGAGCATCGGGCAGGCAGGGCACGAAAACGTCCGGCTATTGCATCGCGGCGCCGACCTCGTCGCCGGATTGATGATCATTCCGATGGGACAGTGGTTTGGCGGCCGCTCGGTCCCCACGGCCGGAATTGCCGGCGTGGCCGTCACGCCGCACGAGCGCGGGCGAGGCGTGGCCCGAGACCTCATGGCCAACACGCTGCGCGAGATGCGCGAACGTGGATGCCCGCTTTCCACGCTGTTCCCCGCCACCGTCACGCTGTACCGCCGATGCGGTTATGAGATTGCGGGCGGCTATTACTCCGCCGAGGTCGACCCATCGCTTGTTGGCGTCATCAATCGCACAGCCGATTTGCAGCCGATCACGGCGGAGACGGAGAACGGGATCGAATCGCTCTATCGCCGGCACGCCGCTGCGCGAACCGGCTACCTCGACCGCGGGCCCTACATCTGGCGGCGCGTCCGCCGGTGGCGGGGCGAGACCGTCCGCGGAGTAGCCGTCACCGAGGGCGCCACAATGACCGGCTACGCCTATTACTTTCAAAAGGCCGCCGACGAGCACAGTCAGTCGATCGAATTCACCGACCTCGTCGCGACGACGCCGAACGCCGGCCGGCGACTGCTGACGTTCATCGCCGATCATCGTTCGCTGGTGAAGACCGTTACCTGGCGATGTCCGGCCGCCGATCCTCTCTTCCACTTGCTGCCCGAACGGCCGTGCAAGCTGAGCCTGGAGATCTACTGGATGCTGAGGATCCTCGACGTGGCCAAAGCGCTGACCGCCCGCGGGTATCCCGCGGGGCTCGAAGCCGAGGTGCACTTCGAGATTGCCGACGACCTGATCGAGGACAACGGCGGGCGGTTTGTGCTCGCCGTCGCCGGCGGCGAAGGTCAGGTGCATCGCGGCGGAGATGGCCGGCTGAAGCTCGACATCCGCGGCTTGGCCGCCCTCTACAGCGGCCATCTCACCGTGGAGCAGCTTTGTGCGGCCGGCTACCTGGAAGGCGAAGCGGAGCATGCGACGGTAGCGTCCGCCGTGTTCGCCGGGCCCGCGCCGGCGATGACAGATCCCTTCTGACGGCACGGGCCCAGCGTTGGTTTGAATTTGCGGGCCGGGCGTGGTCTGAACGTGCGGGCTGGGCTTCGTGTGGACCGTTCCGACCGGACGTTGTACCGGCCCTGCCGGCCGGGCAACAGACTGCTTGCACCCCTCGTCGAGCACTACCCTGCCGGCCCTGGCCGTGCCGCATCCTGGCAGCTTCGCCCGGCGTTCATCGGGAAGGCCCGGCTGGCCTTTGAACAGGCGGGCAGACAGCGTGGCTTCTGCGGGTATAATCCATGGTGGCCGCGTGGCCAGCCGGGGGCGATTGGATTCGACCGGGCGAAGTGACGCGGAAGTGGCGTGCCCAGGTTGTCAGGAGGCCTGGTAAAACACCTGGCAAAACCTTTTACATGCCAACTCACAGTTGCGCATGGCTGCCTAATTGAGCAGCCCGTCCTCCGGCCGACGCCTGCTAGGCCGGAAGGGCGAAGACAGCAGGCTGGCGTGGCGATTCCGCCTGGCGGTCGTTGCGTGAGAAAACAGTCGGGCTGGACAAAGCAGAAGCCTGTCGTTGGGCGTCGGCGGCGTCGAGAATTAAAACAGCGACTATGCACGTAGAGGCTTTCGCGAAGCCGTCGCGGGACGGGGGTTCGATTCCCCCCGCCTCCAT
>JBECKQ010000307.1:0-17036 GCA_040235375.1 Phycisphaerae bacterium
CGATATAGCTGACCAGGGTCCATGGTTTTGCCCCAAGAGCTAGCAGGAAGGTCGGCGCCGCCATAACAAACGTGCCCACGATCATCATGTTGTAGACTTTTCGCTTTTGCGTCAGGGCGGTCACGATTGGCACGAGAACGAAGATCAGCAGTGCATTAAAGCTCGTGGCAATCTCGAATTTCTGACTTATCCCCGGCCACGACCAGCGGTAAGCTCGCTCGACATACATCGGCAGCGTCAGCCAGTTGTGGGCGAACAGTGTCTGCACCGGAATCAGGCAGAAGATGAAGAAGAAGAACTTGGCGTCCGCCAGCGGGTGTCGCGCCAGCCAATTCATGAAAGGACGGAACTTGCCTCCTACCGCCAGACCGATCACCGCGACGATGCACGCCGCAACAAAGCCCAGCGAATACTGCGCGGTTTTAACATTTAAGGTCAGCGTGTGGTCAGCGAACGCTTTGCGGTTGGGGTACCAGAAAAGGTAAGCCGTTATCGCGACAACGAGCAGGGCAATTGCGATCGACAGATGCGCCGGCACGGGCCGCTGCGGCTCCTGGATAAACGACTTCGATTTCTTGGTATCCGCTGCAGTCTCTTCCTTGGCCTTTTTCTTTGTGTCGGCCCCTTCGCTTTTTCCCCGCTTTTCTTTGGCGTCGGCAATCGCGTTTCGAACCACACGCGGCGTCAGGATGAATATCGTGGCAAGCAGCGCCACGACCGTGATGCCCGTATAGACGACAAATGTCCCGCGAATGCCCCAGCCCAGGTACTTGTCGTCGCGAATCAGATAGGCGAACGTGGGTACCCAGCCGCCGAGATTCATCAAGGCGTAGAGCATGGCGTACGCCATGCCCGCCGTTTTTTCGTCGGTAAATTGCCGAACACCGGCATACGCGGCCGGCTGATACATGCCATACCCGAGCACAACCAGCACAATGCCCCCCATCGCCAGCAGGTGCATCGAATGCCACATTCCGGGCGTTAATCCAAGGTACGGCGCAGCGCTTAATAGCACACGCCCCGCGAGCATGAGAATGAACGCAGTGATGAGTGCGAATCGTATCCCCCGTCGGTCTGCCACCGTCCCGAGGAAGAACATCGACAGCGTAATCCCGAACGTCAGCACGCCCACCATCGGGCTGGCCTGCTCATCATCCAGCCCCACGTACTGGTTGAAGTACATAAAGAGGTAGATGAGGATCCCGAAGTAGACCAGTCCTTCGAGGAAGTACGACAGGTTGATGCCCCACAAGGCTCGGGGAGCATTAACGAGATCGATGAACGGCTGAACCACTTCGTCGAGCGCGCCCACCAGTCGCTCACGGAGTGGTTTCTCCGCAGCCTCCGGGCCGGCGACGGTTTCGATCTGTTCGGCGGTCGCCGTCGTTGTCGTCTCCCCGTCGCGCGGGAGCGGCGTGCCGCAGGACATGCAGAAGCGCCTTTCCGGGGGGTTCTCCGTTCGGCATTCGGGATTGGGGCAGAACTTGATCGAATCACCGGCACTGATCGTCGAATCGGACACGTGGTTACTCCTGCAAGCCCGGGAAGGCTTTCGCGTTCTTCGCTCGCGACAGGCCGCCCATTCTAACGGCCCGTACTCAGACGCCAAACCGACCGGCGCATGATCCCCATGCCGATGCCCGCTTGAGGCGACGTGTTCGCCGCCCTATCATGCCGCCGCCCCTGCTCGAGACGATTCGTACACCCGCACCGGCCGCCATGTGAAGCGAGCTATCCATGAAACGCACTCGGTCGAGATTTCGAGTCGGTTTCCTCGGCCTTGCCCTCGAAGTTTGCGCGTGCGGGGCGGCGTGGGGTCAAGACCGTATAAGCGTGCCCCAGCAGCGCCTTGAGATCGTCGGAGCGCGGGCCGTTATTTCCGTGCTCGACGACGATCTGATCCACGTCTCGTGGCGAAGCCGGCACGAACCGCCCGAATCCATGCCGGGGTTCGTAACCACCTCGATGATCGCCAAGCACGATTACGCCGGCCCAAGCGCCTTATCGCATCCCGACGAGAATACTCTCGTCACTCCGGAATTGCGGATCGCTGTTGACCCCGGCACGGGCGACATCCGCCTCCTCGATGCCACGCATTCGCCCGCCCGCCTGCTCTCGACGCTCCGGCTGACGGCGGGCGACGACACAGCGACGTTACACATCGATCCCGCCGGCGTGCGCAACGTCTACGGCCTCGGCGAGCAGTTCCCCGATCCGCCGAGCACGGACGGCGACTGGGTGGGACGCGTCCGGATGCCCGGCAACCCGTTCGGCAACGCCATGAATTTCTTCCACGGCGGTTACGTTGGCAACGCCCAGTTGCCCATCATGTATGCCCTCGGCGATGCGGGCGAGAACTACGCCCTCTTCCTCGATCAGGTCTCCCCGATCACCTGGGACTTCACGGCGGAAACCTGGACTGTCACCACGACGGGCAACGCCCTTCACTTCTTCGTTCTGGCTGGCCCCGACCTGCTGAACCTGCGGCGCGACTACATGGAGCTTGTCGGCCGCCCGCCTGTGCCGCCGCGCAAGTTCTTCGGGCTGTGGGTGTCCGAGTACGGCTACGACGACTGGGCCGAGCTAAACGACACGCTCGCCGGCCTGCGGGCGGCGCATTGCCCGGTCGATGGTTTCGTGCTCGACCTCCAGTGGTTCGGCGGCATCTCGCGCCGCGTATGGCCGGCCCAGAGCCGGATGGGCTCGCTCACCTGGGACCTGCTCGCGTTCCCCGACCCGGCTGCGAAGATCCGGCAGCTTCGCGAGCACGACGGCGTGGGGCTGATGCTGATCGAGGAGTCCTACATCGACAAGGGGCTGCCGACCTTTGACGTCATGGCCTCCGCGGGCTGCCTCGTGCGTAAGTGCGAGGACTGCGGGCCGGTCATCTTCGACAAATGGTGGGGAACCGGCGGGATGATCGACTGGACGGGACGCGACTGCGCCGACTTCTGGCATGACTGGAAGCGGCAGCCGCTCGTGGACATGGGCGTCCTGGGCCACTGGACCGATCTCGGCGAGCCGGAAACGTTCATCGGCGAAGCGTGGTACCAGGGCGACGGCCTGAACGGTCGGCACCAGCATAAGTACGTCCACAACCTCTACAACTTCTATTGGCTCGAAAGCATCGCCCGCGGTTACGCCCGCCATTCGGAAATCGACCGCCGCCCGTTCATGATGTCGCGCTCGGGCACGTCCGGCGTGCAGCGGTTCGGCGCGGCCATGTGGTCCGGCGACATCGGCTCGAACATGCCAAGCCTCGCCGCGCAGATGAACGTGCAGATGCACATGTCGTTTTCCGGCATCGATTACTTCGGGGCCGATATCGGCGGCTTTCATCGCTGGTCACTGGACGGCGACATCGACGAGCTTTACACGCGCTGGCTCGCCGAAGGCCTCGCGTTCGACGTTCCCGCACGCCCGCACACGTCGAATCATCGCAACGAGCACGAGACCTCGCCCGCGCTCATCGGCGATCTGGCCAGCAATCTCGCCAACGTCCGCCGCCGCTACGAGCTGATTCCCTACGTCTATTCGCTCGCACACCGCGCGTACCGCTACGGCGACCCGGTTATCGCTCCGCTCGTGATGCACTACCCGCAGGATGAGAACGTTCGCGAGATGGGCTCGGAGAAGCTCATCGGCGGCGACCTGCTCGTCGCAGCCAGCACGCAGTACGACCGCACGCGTTGCCGCGTCTACCTGCCCGCCGGAACGTGGTTCGACTACCACACTGACGAGCCGGTACCTGCGACCGACGGCTCATTGACCTCTTCGGCCGGCCGGTGGGTCGGGTCGGTCCCGCTCTACCGCAATGGCCTCTTCACGCTCCCGATGTTCGCCCGCGGCGGAGCAATCATCCCGCAGATGTTCGTCGATGAGCTGACGATGAACGCCGCCGGTCGGCGACTCGACGGGAGCACCCGCGACGAGCTTCGCCTGCTTGTCTTCGCCTTCCCCGAACCGACCTCCTTTACGCTTTACGAAGACGACGGCCGGACCGTGGCCTATCGCCGGGGCAAGGTCCGCACGACGGTTATCTCGCAACAGTTGTCGAGCAATGGCTGCAAGGTGGAAATCGCCTCCGCCGACGGCGACTACGACGGCGCGCCGGATGCGCGCGGCCTTTTCGTGAAGCTGGTTTTTCCCAAGGCGCTCAACGTGGCGGAAGTGCTGCTGGACGGCGCGCCGATGCCCGAGATCGTCTCGCCCGACGAATTCGGCAAAGCTGCGGAGGGATGGCGTCAGGCCGGTCCGAACGTCGTGTTTGCAAAGGCCGGCCGGCAGCCCGTCCGGAACGCCCGGCGCCTCGGCGTCAACTTCAATCCCGGGTAGGCGGCTTCCGTGCCCTTCGTCTCCACTCTGAATCACATGCCCGGTTGGATCGCGGTGGACGTGGCCAGGCCGGTGTAGCGGCGGGTGCCGATGACGGCGTGCGGCAGCCCCTCGGGCCAGGCGCTGAGGCGGATGCCGAGATCATCCTCGATCTCGTCCAGCGAGAACGAAAAGCCGACGTACCAGCGAGGGAACTTGCGGATGACCGCCACGTCGAACTGCGTCGTCTCGCCGCGCCCGATGTCGAACTCCTCGCGGACCGCGAATGTGTACTTCGGGCTGATGCGGTAGTTCAAGCCGGCGCCGAGAAGATTCGAGTCGATCTCGCTGATGTATCGATAGCCCGCCATGTAGCTCAGACGCGGCGTGCGCTCGACGGCGTATGTCACGTCGAGCACGTCCAGCTGGCTGTCATCGATGTCGTAGTTCATCTCCGAGATGAGGTCGGTGGAGTCATTGATGCGGTAGAGGGCCGAGGCGCTCACGTAATTCCGCGGTATGCTGTTCTCCGGCCGCGAATAGGACGCGTACCCGTTGAACGGTTCGTGGCTCTCGGGATTGTTGAACACCCCCATCTCGACGTCGAACATAAAGACATCGACCGTGCGCACGCGATCCGCCGCCCCGCGCTTCGTCTGAAACCGCTGGCGAACGCCGACCGATACGCCGTCCGCGTCGTCGATGTCCTCGATGGTTTCGTCAAAGCGGTACAGGTCGTCCGCATCGCGGTTGGTGCCGGCGCCCCACGCGACAACGTCGGTCTTGACAATGTGGCGGATGCCGTGAATGTCAAAGAGGTCGGACTCGGCGTCCGGATAGACGCGCCAGGCGTACGTGCTGCCGCGCAGGCCGTACGTCCCGAAGAAACGTTCCACGCCGCCACCGGCGATCGAATCATCCCAGGCCGATCCCCGCACCGAACCGAACGGCACGACGCGCAGATCGCCGATCGTCAGCGGGCTCTCCACCTCCTGCCGGCTGTCGATCCGGGCCGTCGTGCCCGATGCCGGCCCGAGCTCGGGCAGCAGCAGCTTTCGCAGGAAGCTCAGGTCGGCCGGGCGGTGACGGACCCAGCCCGCATGGTTCTCGCTGTACCAGGTAAAGAGCTTTCCCACCGGCTGGCCGATCAGATAGAACGCGAAGTCGGGCAGGCTCTCGGTCGTCGTGACGAAATCGAGAATGCGGTAGTTGAGCAGGGAAGTGAAGGCCCAGTTGTCGCGCTGCTTCTTCAGATAGACCAGCGTCTCCTGCTGCTTGCCGTTGTCGTACTCGTTCTCGAACCACTCTTCCAGGAAGTTCTTGTCGGAGATGTACGACAGCTCGAAGGTGAGCTGCCAGTCCTCTGGCAGGTACTGGCGATGCCGCCAGGTGATGCGGCCACGATTCTTCGTGTCGGGCTGCTCGTCGCGAAAGACGCCGCCCAGGTCGTCCTGACCGTTGTCGTGCACGTAGTAGCTGCGCAGCAGACCGAAGTAGTTCTCGCGCGTGTAGCCCGCGTTAATCCCGAATGCCGGTCCCCGCTCCGAATAGTAGTCGAGGAGCATCTCGGCGTTCACGCCGGGCGGAGTATCCATCCCCAGAACGTTGAACAGCTCCCATTTCGATTCCACCTCGGCGCCGAACGTCTCGCTGTAACCGCCGCGAACGCCGCGCAGGCCGAAGTCACTCTGCTCGAAGTCCCCCTTGGCATACGGCCAGTAGAAGATCGGCACGCGGTCGATGTTGACCGTCATGTCGTGCAGTTCGAACGTCCCCGCGGTCAGCGATGACTGGCTCTCCGCGAGGGGCTTGGGCGGACTGTAATCGACGAAGGTGACCTTCTCGGCGCCGAGGTAATAGTGCGGCGTGTAGAATTCGCTCGTGGTTATTTTCGCGGCGTGCGCCGTGAACTCGTTCATCGAAAGCTGGCGGGCAACGTCGGCCCGCACGTAGATCGGCAGCCCGTTGCGCGGCTCGATAATGCGCACGACGGGGTCGAGGATGACCGCCTGGTCCCGCACCAGGTCGTAGTAGAGGCGCGACGCCCGGACCATCCGCGGCCCGTAGGTCAGGACCATATCGCCTTCGAGATATACGGCCTCGACCGGGCCGGTTCCCTCGAGCCCCAGCGCTTCGCCGCCGACCGGACCTTCGGTCCCGGGCTGCGTTGTCGCCTCACCTTCGGGCGTGTAACGCCCGGGGCGTTCGGACGGCTCTGTCTTCTCGCCCTTCTCCACGAAATAGACGACCGCCGCGTCCGCCCGCAGCTCGAGTGGGTCGCGTCCCTCAGATGCCGCCCGGAACACGAGCACGTCGCCGATGACCGTGAGGACGCGTCGCCCCTCCACTTCCTCCACGACCGTTTCGCGCCCGCGATAGATGACCGGAGGCCGCGCTTCCGGCGGTGGCCGGTGCTCAGGGGCTTCGAACTCGAGCACGGTCACAGCGGATTCCGCGAGCTGTTTTGACGAGACCCGGCGGTTAACCGCCTCTCGAATCCGCTCGGCGTTCTTGTAGAGTTCGGTGTCAGCGGAGGAATCCGGCGACGTGGCATCGGCCACTATGCGAATTCTCCCCGTCGTTTGCAGGGTCACGAACAGCACCGGTCCCTCCGTCACGGTACCGGCCGCGTCAACCACCTCGGCCTCGCGCCAGAGCACGATGTCGAGGCGCCGATACTCCTTTCCCTCGTACGATCCCTCCTGAATCCACACGACGGCCCGTTGCGCGGACACCTTCCGCGCCCCACTGTGCAACTCGAACTGGCCGACGAATTGCACGACGTGACTGCCGTCCCCCTCCGTCCACACGTAGGCGAGCTCCCCGGACATTTCCACGTCGTTCAGGGAAATGCCCGCCGGCAGGAGCTTCTGCTCAACGACGTCGCCGAGAGGTACGAGCGGCTGCGCGGTGGCTGCAGCAGCAGCGACATGCAGCGCAGCGAGAGCTGCGGCGACACGACAAGCCCGACTCATCGGCAGAAGCACTCTACGAACAAGCTGCCCCTCCCCCGGCGACGCGCACCGCGCCAGGCAACGTCCGAGGAAAAGCGCAACCGGAGTATAGGCCGGGAGATAGGGCTGTCAAAGCGAAATCGGTGGCCGGATCGCCGCGTCAGACATCCAGTCGGGCGGTCAGACTCAGATCGTGTGTGGATGCGTTCAGCCGCGATCGCAACCACGAGCGCAGCCCGTGCCGCCGCGCGGCATGGCGCTTGGCGCGGACGGCTTCGAGCACGTTCGGCGTGGTGATGCCGAAGCGTGGTTGCATGGACTCGAGAATGTACAAGCCCTCGAGCTGATTGAGCAAGTCGTCACCGCCATTGATCGCATGTTCGTCGAAGACCGATCGGTACGGCTCATCCGTCGTCGGTTCGGTCAGCTCGATCGGCGGGTGGAGCCGAACGACGATGCCGTCGGTGAGGCCGCGAACGAACGCGACGGGATCGTTGAACGTCAGCGGCACGACGAACGTACGCCGTCCGGTGCGCCGCGACCGCCTCACGCACTCGTCGGCGAGCAGGCGGGCCCCGGCCTTGACGCGCATCTGGTGGCCGTACCACAAGTTCGGCTGCGAACCGTCCGCGACGATCAACATCGCCTGGCGGTCATGCGCCATCAGGCTGATCGTCCGGTCGATCGCCTCGCTCATCCGCAGACGACCGACGCCGCGGACAGGCACCACCGATCGGCTGCGGGCCAGCTTCCTGGCCATGCCGGGGCCGTAGAAGGCATTGTTAATCCAGACGCCATGGGGGATGTGGCGAAGCGCCTCTGCGAAGAAGGCAAAGTCGAGGAAGCCGGCGCGGTGCGACGCGGCGATGATCACGTTGGCAACGGCGCGGCCCTGATCGTCGAACAGATTCCGGTTGGACTCCAGCTCCCGACGCCCTTCGAACCGGACGACTGGACCGCTCCATCCGCGCATACGTGACAATCCGCCGGCTCGCAGCCATCCGGCCGTCGTCTGCTCGAACTCGTCCCAGCGGACCGGCTTCCAGGGCGTGACGTGTTCGACGGCGAGGTGCACAAGCGTCGGCACCAGGGTCCGCAGCAGGGCGACTTCAAGGAAGTTGGGGGCCGCGACTTCGGTCGCCTGGGCCAGCAACTGCCGCCGCGTGTAAGCTGTGTGGCCCAGCCACGTCAACCTGCGAAATGACCCGTCGAAATTCGATTGCGGAAGGCGCAGTGTCCGGCCCCCGCTCTCGTAGTCGAACAGCCGCTCGGCCAGCTCGAGCGCAACACAGTAGAAATCGTGCAGCGAGAGCCAGTGTCGCTCCTCGTCGGCCGTGCTTGTCGCATACACGGACACGTCGTGCAGAGTAGCGTCCAATTCGGCGAGCCTGGCAAACAGATCGGCGATGACCGCAGTCTTCTGCACGCACATTCGGCGCCGGTCGGAAACTCGTTCCACCAGTCCGCGCAGATCCTGAGCCGTGTACGCCAGGTCGTGGCGGATATGGTCCTCAATGGCCCGGCGATAGCGCACCAGGCAGGCGTCGCGATCGGCCGAGTGTATGGGCCGGCTCCATCGCCCGTGCAGGTATGGGAGCATGGTCTGTCGCAGCCGCTCGCACAGCGCGGAGAGGTCCGTATGCCGCGGGCGCAGCGCGCATCCGGTCACGGGCGGGACTTCAACGGGTGTGGCAACTGTCATGGCAAGTACTTGCGCTCCGGCGGACTCGCAAGCGGATTCGGCCGCCGACGGTAGTCAGCATAGGTCCATGACCGGCCGACACGCAACCCCTCGACCGGTGGCGATCCACGCCGCTCGACGGGCGGGCGCGGTTCTTTTAGTCTGTGGGCACCCGAGCGATCGCCAAGGTAGCGAGTGCCCCGATATGGCCGCGGTGAGTCCGGACAACAATGTCGCCTCCGCAAACGCGGTGTACCTGCGGAACATGGAGACCTTGTGGCGGCACAATCCGGCATTGGCCGTTCGGATCGACGCCGTGGCCGATGCCGCTCGCCTGCCCGTGGAGCAAACGAAATCGGGCCTGTGGACGACGGCGATCACCGGGCCCGACGGTCGCAAGGCCTATCTGCACAGCCGGTACGACCCGGAGACCGAGGCCGCACGCCTGGCCGAAGGAATCGAGACCGACGAACGCTACTGCTTCATCGTTACCGGATTTGGGCTCGGCTATCACTTGCAGGCGATCCGGCGCAAGGCCGGACCGGAGGCGGTGATCGTCGTCGCCGAGCCGAATGTCGAGCTGCTCGCCACGGCATTGGCCCGCGTGGACCTCGGCGACGTCCTCGCCGACGGGCGGTTGGTCATACTGACCGAGGCGAGCAAGGCCGCTCTGCACGCGGCACTTCAGCCGCACATGGCGATGATGATGCTGGGAGCGCGTTTCGTTTCGCATCCGCCGTCGGAACGCACCGCCCCCGAATTCCACGCGGAGATGCGCCGGCTGATTGCGGAGTATGTCGCCTATTCGCGCATGACGCTGGTCACGCTCGTGGCGAACTCCGAGATCACGTGCCGCAACATCGCGCAGAACCTCGTGCACTACGTCTCCACGCCGTCGATCGACGTGCTGAAACGGCGCTTCGCCGGATACCCGGCGATCATCGTGTCCGCCGGTCCGTCCCTACGAAAGAACATCGACCGGCTCGCCGACGCCCGCGGCCGCGCGGTCGTCTGCGCCGTGCAGACCGTGCTGCGATCGCTGCTGGAACACGGCATTCGCCCGGACTTCGTTACCAGCCTTGACTATCACCCGGTCAGCGGTCACTACTTCGAAGGGCTCGAAGGAGTGGACGACATTCATCTCGTGGCCGAGCCGAAGGTCACGTGGCACGTCACCGACAACTACCACGGCCCGATGTCGCTGCTCGACAACGAGTTCGCCCGCCTGATCGTTGGCGACGACCTCGCTCCGCACGATCGCCTTCCACCTGGAGCCACGGTCGCGCATCTGGCGCTGTACCTCGCCGCCTACATGGGCTGCGATCCGATCATTCTCGTCGGCCAGGACCTCGCGTACACGGGGCACGTCTACTACGTGCCCGGCGTCGAGATGCACCGCACGTGGAGAAGCGAGATCAACCGCTTCAACACGCTCGAAACGAAGGAATGGGAACGACTCGTGCGCAGCCGGAAGATGCTGCGCAAGACCGTCGATAACGCCGGCAACGAAATCTACACGGACGAGCTTCTCTTTACGTACCTCGAACAGTTTGAGAAGGACATTGCTGCCAGCGGGGCACGCGTGATCAACGCCACCGAGGGCGGCGCGCGCATCCGGGGCACCGAGGTCATGGCGCTGCACGGCGCGCTCGAGACGCACGCGCAGAGACCGATTCCGCCGGAGCGCTTCCAATACCGCCGAACCACCGTCTGGCGTGACGCGAGCAGAATGGACGCCCTGCGTCGCGAGCTGGAGGCCCGGATGACCGAGATCCGATCGCTCGAATCCGTGTGTCAGGAGATGATCCAGTTGCTCGAGAAGCTCCAGGGTCTCACGCACGATCCGGATCAGTTCAACCGCGTGCTGATTCGCGTGGACGAGCTGCGGGCGAAAATCAACGAGGAGAACCGCGCCCTGAAGATCGTGAATACTGCGTCGCAGCTCGCCGAGCTGCGGCGGTTCAGCGCCGATCGCCGGCTTGCTGCGGGCAAGGCAGAGGGCGCCGAGCGTGCGAAACGCCAGCTCAGACGCGACGTGGAATTCGTGACCGCTACGCGCGACGCGTGCCGCACGATGCTCGGCATTCTTGAGAGCGCCGTGGCCCGTGCGAAGTCGGGAATCGCAGAATCCGTCGGGAGACACGCGTGAAGTTCATCGCGGCGTTGGATGCCGATCTCGATAACACGCCGCTGGGCACGCGCAGTCGCCTGGCGGAATTGCTCAGCGACCGGGCGGTCGTTCGTCGAACCGTGGATCGCTTGCTCCAGTGTGAGCGCCTGGCGGAAGTAATCATGCTGCATCCACCCGAGCAGGGCGACCGGCTGCGGAAGCTGCTCGGCGATGCGGCCGTGACGCTACGTGCCCGAAGTAAGCCCGCGCCCCCCTACCGCCCGCTCGTGCAGACTGCGCGGAAATGGTCGCTGGACGCCTGGCGCGGCGGGCTCGGCGGGGCCACCTCGTTCGACGAGTATACCGATACCACCCTGTTGGGATCCCTGGCGGCCGACCACGAAGCGGCCGCGGTCGTCGTGGTGCCACCGGGCGCGGCCTTGGTCGACCCCAAGCTGACCGACGCGATGATCGAGCACTTCGAGAAGACCGCCGACGAGATGCGCATGACTTTCGCCCAGGCGCCACCGGGTCTCACGCCGGTCATCTTCCAGGGCGAGCTTCTCCGCCAGCTCGCGCAGAACCACGTCCCGCCGGGCTGGACGCTGGCGTATAAGCCGGACGATCCGCAGCTCGATCTGGCCATGAAGACCTGCTGCTACCATGGCCCGCAGGCCCTGCGGCACGCGACCGGACGACTGACCGCCGATACAGGCCGCTCGCTCGAAACGATGCGGGCGATGGTTGCAGCGGGCGTGGACGGCAGCGCCGAGTCCATCGGCCGGTGGCTGATCGATCGCGAACTGTCCGATCCCGGCCGGCTCCCGCGGGAAGTGGAGATCGAGCTGACCACCGAAGACCCCCTGCCGGGCGCGATCACGCGGCCGCGGGGCGATCGCGTGCCGCGCCGCGGTCCATTGCACCCGGACATCGTAGACCGCCTGGCTCGCGAGTTGGCGGCCGACGACGACGCGCTGGTCGTCCTGGCCGGCCATGGCGACCCCGCAATGCACCCGGACCTTCGGGGCGTGCTCCGCCGCCTGCGCAAGCAGGGTGTTTACGGCATCGCCCTGTACACAACCGGCCAGCAGCTATCCGACGAGGCCATCGCTGCAATCGTCGAGCACCGCGTCGACACCGTGCTCTTCCAGGTGGACGCCTGGACGGCGGAAACGTACGAATGCGTAGCCGGCGGCGCTGTGCTTCGACGCGTCACCGACGCCATCGACCGGCTGGCAAAAGCGCGGGCCGCCGCCAGGCAGATCGAGCCGATTATCGTTCCGCAGATCACGAAGTGTTCCGATAACGTTGGCGAGCTCGATACGTTTTTTGACGGCTGGCTACGGGCGCAAGGCTGCGCGACGATAGGCGGATATTCCCATTTCGGCGGCCGCCTGCCCGATCGGCGGGTTGTGGACATGTCGCCCCCCAAACGGTGCCCCTGTCGCCGGATGTGGCGCCGCTGCATGGTGCTCGCCGATGGCACCGTCGCCGCCTGCGACCAGGACTACGCCGCGGACATGCCGATCGGACACCTGGGGAATCAGACACTTGCGCAGGTCTGGCGCGGCGCGGAAGCGACGAGACTGCGCGCCGCTCATGCCGCCGGTGATTGGAACGCCGGAGTGCACTGTGGCCTGTGTGCCGAGTGGCACCGCCCATGACCGCCCCTTGGCTTGCACTCGCGATGGTTGTGGTTGCGTGCCTGCGGGCGTAAACTTCGGCCACAACATAGTCCGACAGTTCACGGAGCACAGCTCAAAATGGCTCTTCAGGACGCTCGGCCGGTGGGCATCGATCTGGGAACGACGTTCTCGGCGATCGCCTACCTGGGGCCGAACGGCCAGCCCCGCACGATCGTCAGCGCCACGGGCAAGGAAACGACGCCGTCGGTCGTGCTCATCCGGCCGGACCGAAGCGTCATCGTAGGTGAGGACGCCCTGGCGGAGCGAAGCAACACGCCGGACCTTGTCGCGGTCAACTTCAAACGCGATATGGGCGAACGTTTTTACCGCGAGCCGGTCGGCGGGCGACAGTTCTCGCCCGAGGCGCTCTCGGCCCTGGTCCTGAAAAAGCTCGCCCGCGATGCCCGGGCCGTGCTCTCGGACGTGACCGGTGCGGTGATTACCGTTCCCGCCTACTTCGGTGACGCCAAGCGGAAGGCCACGCAGGACGCGGGTAAGATCGCCGGGCTCAACGTGCTCGACATCATCAACGAGCCCACCGCGGCCGCCCTGGCCAACGCGTTTCGCCAGTATCTCGCCTACGGCGGCGACCGCACCCGCCTGGAAATCGCCAGGATCGCCACGCGAGCACCATCGACGACGCTGATCTTCGACCTCGGCGGCGGCACGTTTGACGTGACCATCATTCGCATCGACAGCAACGACTTCGAGGTCGTCGCCACGGGTGGCGAAGTGCGACTCGGCGGCGTGGACTTCGATCAGCGGATCCTGAACTACTTCTGCGACGAGTTTCACCGCAGGCACGGCGTCGACCCCCGCGACACACCCGAATCGAAGGAGAAGATTCGCGCGCGGTGCGAGCAGGCGAAGATCGTGCTGTCCGACGAGATGCAGACAACCATATCCGGCGAGCACCTGGGCAGGCAGTTGACCTATCCAATCACGCGGGCGCGGTTCGATTCGATCACGGCGGACCTGCTCGCCCGGGCGCAGCTATCGACCGAAATGCTGCTCGAGGATGCCCTGCTGACCTGGGACAAGATCGACGACGTTCTGCTCGTCGGCGGCTCCAGCCGTATGCCCTGCGTGGCGCAGATGCTCGAGAAGATATCGGGCAAACAGCCGGATATGGCGATCGCGCCAGATCAGATCGTGGCCCACGGTGCGGCGATTCACGCGGCGATTCTGCAAATGGCGGATTCGGCGGCGGTTGTCGCGGCGGATCAATCCCGGCGTCTCGAGAGCCCGGCGGCGCCGCAGGAAGCGTACGCACAGCGCGAAGAGGAGCGGATGCAGGCGATCTTCGATGAACCCGTGCGCCAGGCGGCGATGTCCGTCAAAATGACCGACGTGAACTCGCACGCCCTCGGGGTCATCGTGCGGTCGTCGCGCGAGAAACGGACCGTGAACTCCGTCATTATCCCGAAGAACACGCCGCTGCCGGCCTCACGCATCAAGGTCTTCGGCACTGAAGCGAAAAACCAGCGACAGGTGCGCATCCGCGTCGTCGAAGGCGACAGTCGCGACCCGCGCGGCTGCACGCAGATCGGCGAGTGCATGATCAAGAGCCTGCCCAAGGGCTTGCCCAAGGGGGCGCCGGTAGAAGTGAGCTTCAAATACGACAAGAGCGGCCGCATCCACGTCCGCGCCGTCGAGTTGAGCAGCCGGCTCTCGGCCGACGTCGAGCTGCATCGCGAGTATGGCTTCGAGCAGGCGGACGTCGAAAAGCTGGCCGATGCCGTGGCGGAAATCGATGTCGAATAAACCGAACGCCAATCCCGCACAGCCCGCTCCGGACCTGAGTCCGGACACCGACCTCTATGCCGAACTGCTTCAGATCCCGCCGGGACCGCGCCCGCCCCACTTATACCAACTTCTTGGCATCGAGCTGTTCTGCCCGCATCCGGAGGAGATCGAGCGCGCCGTGCGGGCCCAGTTTCGCAAGATCAAGCCGTACGAAGAGCATCCCGACATCAAGGTCCGCGAACGCATTCAGGACGTAATGAGCCACATCGCCACCGCCCGGACGGTGCTGCGCGACCCCGAACAAAAGCAGCGCTACGACGAGGTGTTGGCCACCCGACTGAAGGTGAACCGCGATGAAATGCTCCTGTCACGGCCGGCGGCACGCATTCCGGAGTTTGCATTGACCGTCATCGCCGGCCCCGCCCGCGTGGGCGCACGGTGGAGCCTCGTTCCGGACCGGCGCTTCACCATCGGCTCGGACCCGCACTGCGTGCTGCCCCTGCCGAGCTCGCGACTGCGCGGCGTGCACGCTCAACTCGAGTGCGCCGGTAGCGACTGGATGCTGCGCAACGCCGATCCCGGATTTGTTACACTCGTCAACGACGAGCGCCGCCGCGAATTCCTGCTGAAAGAAGGCGACCACATCGACCTCGGCGGTTACCGATTGCACTTCGAGCGAATCGGCGCCGGGCAGCCGGACCCGAAGTCGCTGCCTGCGCCCTTGTCCCTCGTCATCCGCGAAGGGCCGAGCATTCCCGAGCCAGTGATGAACGCCGTCGGCCCGGCGTCGATCCTCATAGGGAACTGCGAAACCGCGCTGTGGCAGCTGCTCGATCCGCGGCTGTCGCTTCATCACGCGCGCGTCTCCGCCAGCGGTGCGGTATGGCAGATTGAGGACCTGAAGAGCACGACCGGGACGTTCGTCAACGGCGAACGCATCACCCGGGAGCTGCTTCACCACCGCGATCAGATCTCCATCGGGCACTTCCAGATTCAGGTTCGCCTGCGGAGATAGTCGGCAGTCAACCTTGCGGGACGCGCACCGGCAGATCGAGCACGAAGCGAAGCCATTCGTCCGTGAAGCGCTGATCGAGTGTGCCGAACGTCGCCTCGAAAAGTTGCCGCTCCTGGGCCGGAGAATAGGCACGGTCGGCGGGTCGCTTGGCGATCACGGTCATGTATACCGCCAGGTCCTCGCGATGCTTTCGTTGGAGGTAAAAGACGAGGCTCCAGCTTTGAGCATACAGGTTCTCCGCCGGCGGTGTGCCCCCATCGATCAGCGGCTTTCGAGAGACAAGTTCGGCCAGAGACACGAGGCGGCCGGCTACGACAGCGGGGGCGAAGGCGGCCGAGGTCACTTTCCGGACCGCCGCCGCCTTGGGCGAGCCGGCCATCGCCTGCCGCAGATTCAGCAGGCGATAGGCGTTGACGCCCGGGATGCCGGCTGACTGGCTGCTCGGCGGCATCTCGAACAGGCAGGCCAGCCCCTCGACGAGCCAGGGCGGATTGTCCGCTCCGCGTACAAGCACACCGGTGTTGAAAAAGACCTGGTGGGCGACCTCATGCTGGATAACAAGCCGGTTCACGGATTCCGTGATATTGTCGCGCCGGTTGCGCAGTCGGAAAAGCTCGTTGGAAAGAAGTGATTGCGCGCTGCGATCATGACGCTTATGGGCAGCGCGAACCTCCTCTTCAAGCTGGTCGATACGTTTCTGTACGGACCGCAGCCGTGGCATGGTGGCCGCGTCGTAGAACACGGCGCGGTTGCGGCTGATGTCATAGTAGCCCGCGATGTGCTCGGCCTCGTGGCCCTCGGCCGACGCGAACGACACGAATCGATCGTACTGAGCGAAGAAACAGATCACCAGCCGCTGCTGCGGCTCGCTGTACGGGATGTCATTGACCTCGAGAAACCGGATGATGCACTGGTACGTCGCCTCGATCCGGCTGATGAACGGCTTCAGGACGTCTTCATCCGTGTCGTAGAGGACGACGAAGTGCGGCGTCTGCCGGAGCTGAAACCCCGGACCGAGTTCGGCAAGAAGCGATTGGACCTCCCGCGGAGCTTGCTCAGTGTCGGTCACCGCCGGCAGCGCCGCCGTCGCGTGAACCAGCGTCGCCGCAGTAAAGAGCGCGACGCAACGATACCGCGCAAAACCGTATCGCGGCATCGCACGGCCCATTGCCGAGCGACATCGATGCCCCTCGTCACTGCCAGGATGCCGGACCGCGTCAGCCATCGGAAGTTGTGGTGATTGCGCGGTCAATGACGGATGGCGGCGTGCCGATGTCCACTACCACGATCTCCCCCAGATAACCGGAGGCAGCGCCACTTTCGAACCCGCGTTTCACCGCAACGAACGTAATCGTGGCGTCGGCTTTGACCGCTACGTTGGTTACTTCGCCCGTTTCACAATCCAGGCCGGACGGCACATCGATTGCCACCACGGCCTGCACGTCGGCATCGTTGACCGCTCGGATCGCTTCGGCCAGGGGCTCGCGAACGGCGCCGGAAAAACCCGTTCCGAACAGCGCGTCGACGATGA
>JBECKQ010000259.1:0-6995 GCA_040235375.1 Phycisphaerae bacterium
TTCGGTGGGACCGTCGTGGGTGTGGCCGTCATCGACCGGCCCGGCATCGAGGCGAGTTCGCGCGGGGCCGGTATCGGCGCCTACGAGTTCGCCAAGCGTGCCCGCGAGCACAAGCTCAGCGAAGCTCGCGAACATGCCCTCGCCGTACTGGATGACTTCAAACACCAGTGCGATGAGGCCGGCGTGGCTTGCGAGACGGCATTCCGCGACGTCGTGCCGTTCCAGGCCATTGTCGACGTGGCCCGCTGTGCGGATTTGATCGTCGTCGGTCTGCGAACGTACTTCCGTTTCGAAACGCAGGAAGCTCCGGGTGACACGTTACGGCATCTGATGAAAGTCGGCGTCTGCCCGGTGCTGGCCGTCCCCAAGGCGCACGAGCCGCCGGCCCGGGCCGTCATCGCCTACGACGGCAGCCTCCAGGCGGCTCGCGCGATGCGCACGTATGTGCGACTCACCAGCGGCAATCCGCAGGCGAGGGACATCACGCTGTTGTACGTCGGCGAGGGGACGGAAGAGGACGAGCAGGTTCAGTTGGACGAGGCCCGTCGATACATCGCCGGCTACGGATTCTCCGTCCGGGTCGAGTGCCGCGCGGGTGAACCGGCCGAGGTCATCGAACAAACCGCCATCGAGCAGGAGCCCTGCGTCGTCGTCATGGGCGCTTACGGCCGGCGCGGAATCATTCACGAGCTCTTCTTCGGATCCACCGCCCACCGCCTCGTCGAACACGAACGCGTCCCGCTCTTCGTTTACCACTAAAACCGCCGCGTGCGATTGCACGACGCCATCAGAGCCGCGCCCGTTCTTGCGCCTTGATCGGCACGGACAATCAAGTCGGTCGAAAACAGACGCCGACAGCAATGGCCGACGCCGCTTTCGTGCCGGCAAGCAGGAGCGCCGCGGTCACGATGCCAAACACGGGCACAAGCAGGATGCCACAGACCAGCGCGCCCACACACGCCCCCGCGTGATCGGCGCCGACGACGCTGCCGGCCGCAATTCCCGGCCGCCGTGTGCTCGACAATCGCAGCCGGCCCGCCAGCGGGAACGCTGCTCCGCCCAGCAAACCGGTCATCACCACAAGTGCCGAGATGCTTCCTTCGACGAGCACCAGCCCTGCCCGCCCTGCTTCAAGTGAACCGAGCCCTCTCAGCGCCAGTGGACAACCGATCGCCAGCAGCGCGATCAGCAGGTCCACGCCGATCAGCATTCGCCTGATGCGTTGCAGCCGCGAGGCGTCGGCGCGCTCGGCGAGTCGGGCAGCGGCGCCGCAACCGATCACCAGCCCGCCCATGAACAGCGCGATGATCCAGCCGATCCGTTGATAGACGTAACCGTATAGACTCTGAAACGCGAACAGCCAGATGATGCTCAGCGCCATTGTCGCCAGGCCGGTTGTGCCCACCGACAGCACGACCGCGCCGTCGCCCCAACCGGCTCGCGATCTGCCACGAAGCCGATAGACAACCAGCGTCGTCAGACCCATTGCGACGAACGCAGCGATCACTTCCGCCAGGTTGATCGACCGCAGTTTCTCGATGATGCGTAGGCAAGGGCCCGTCGCGAGCCCGCCGCTCGTCGCTCGCTCCCACAAGGTCAGCCGTTGCAGATACACGATCGGCCACAGATCGGTGCTGACCGGTGGACTTGTAGCGGCATCGAGATCACGCTTGCGCCACGAAACCTTGTCCGGGTCCAGCCAGTCGGTCGCGCCTTGGAACCACGCCGGATCGAACAGCGGCGCCTCGATGCCTCGCTCTTTGAACCGCCCGACAAGCACAGAAGGCTCGACGCTGATCAACGCCGGCGCCGTCGCGGCCAGCACCTGCGCTGGATCACCCCAGCCGATGATGATGTCTGCAAAACGCCGCGCAAGTGTCGCTCGCATCGACGCCAGGTACTCGCGCGAAGCCGCGGAAAGCTCGCCCGGAGCCGCGGCGACCATCGTGCACAGCACCGCCTTCGGCGTCATCGCCCGGCGCAGCTCGCCGAAGAACTCGTCCGTGTATAGCCGTGCGGCGAGCGCCGACGTCGGGTCCGGCAACCGTGCAATGACCAGGTCGAATCGGTCGCGCTGCGTCTTCACGAAATACCGCGCGTCCGTGTAGTGGACGGCCACGCGCGGATCGGCCAGCGCGCGCCGGTCCGCATCGGCAAGCAGCGGCCGGACCAGCTCGATCACGCGCGGATCGGGCTCGACGTAATCCACGCTCTCCACGGGGTGCCGAAGAATCTCCGCAAGAAGCCCCTCGACGCCGCCGCCGAGCACGAGCACCCGCCGCGGTGACGGATGCTGGCACATCCAGAAGTGCGCCAGCGGCACGAACGTGTAAGGATCGGGAAAGTCGGCAACGACGTGCCCGTCGCTGTATAACGTGAACTGCCCCGCCCGCCGGCCGACGGCGAGATTCTGGTATCGCGTCTCCGCCTCGGCAACCAGCGCATAGCCTGGCGCGATCGAATGCCATCGCCGCTCGACGAGCCCGCGGTTCAGTCGCCCGCCGGCCAGTGCAGCCATGCCGATCGCGGCGGCCGCCACAACCGCGGGCGCAACTGCCCTGCGCCGCCCGTTCGCCGCCATCGCCAACAGCGCTGTTCCGATCGCGGCCGTCACAGCCAGGCACACCAGCGCCGCCTCGATCGGCGCGAGCGCCTCGACCATCCAGAATGTGAAGACCGTTCCGCCGAGCAGACTGCCCACGGACTCGAGCGTGTACACCTGCCCGAACGAGAGGAGGCCGCCATCGTCGGCCGCCGCCGTCCGGCCAACTCGGCACGCCAGTGGAAAGGCCATGCCGACGAACGTGCTGGTCGGCGTGACCAGCAGCAGGGCGGCAAACGCCGTCTTCGGCAACGGCAGTAGCTCACCCGTATCCACTCCAAGCCACGCTCGCGCCCCGCGAAAGAACCAGATGTCTGCGCACGACGCTACGCCGAGCAGCAATAGCACCAAAACAAGCGCGGTATGGGTCGATCGCCCTTGGTCGGCCAACCGTTCGGCAACGCGCCCGCCGATGGCGGCCCCGATCGCCACGCCCAGCAGCCACGCGAACAGCACGACTCCCCAGGCAAACTCGCTGCCGGACATGAGGACAATCGCCTCGCGCAGCAGCACCGTCTGCGTGATGATGGCTTGCGCTCCCCACGCGACGATCAGCAGCGCCAGGCCGCGCCGAGCAGGGGTGCGTAAGGCATCAAGCTGTGGTGAACCGCCGGACAAGACCGATCCTCTGGTCGCACGCGACAGCCAGCATGATATACTATGACGCGGCGGAGGTGATGCATGCCCACGCATTTCGGACGCCGTTACATGCGGCCGGTAGAGCGGATCAGCGCCACCGAGAAAATAGCAGGTGGCGTTATTCTTTTGGTGGTCGTGCTGCTCGTGGCTGGCATGCTGCTGCACGTCACGTCGAAGCAGCCGCCGCTCTTCGCCGTCGACCCCGCCGCGTTCGCGGACAAGGCGGATGTGACAGCTGCCAATGCAGCAGATGACCAGGCGCAGGCCGGCGACACAAGCGTTACATCGCCTGCCGGCCCCGCGGCGATGCCAGCCATCGACGGTCCCTGGACCGTCCCGGCCACGGTTGATCGCTTCACCGCCGACAACCTGTACCTGAAAATCGACGGTCAGGCCGACGCGTATCAGCAGTTCAGCGTCCGGTCGCTGATGTTCGGAGTGTACACCCGGCCGGACAACCCCGCCCATGCGATCGACGTGTATTGGTACGATATGGGTAAGCCGGAGAACGCGCAGGGCATGTACCAGGCCGAGGCCCCGCCCGACGCGACGAGCGCCGATATCGGCGGAGCGTCGTACCAGGTGGGCGGTGCGGTCTTCTTCTGCAAGGGATCGAGCTACGTGCAGGTGATGCCGTCAACGCTCGACGAGGCCGACGCCCAGGCGGCGCTGACGATCGCCCGGCGAATCGCGGCGCGGATCGAATCGCAAGACGTGGCCGCCGGCCCCGAGCAGCTTCTGCCGCAAGCCGGTCGCGTGCCCGACTCGATGCGGTACCTCGCCCAGGACGCGTTCAGCCTTCAGTTCCTGGGCGACGTGCACACCGCCGACTACACCGTCAATGACCGCAGCGTCACGCTGTTCATCCATCGCGCGGACAGCGCCGCGGCGGCCAAGAAGCTTCTGGTCGAGTACGTCGCGTTCATCGAACGTTACGGCCAGGTGACCTGGCGAGATGTGGACGCAAACCGCAACATTGTGGCCGGCGATGCCGCCGGTGCAACCGACGTTGTGTTCGCCAAGGGTGCGTACTTTGGTGGCGTCAACGGTGCCGACGACGCCGGTACGGCCAGACAGGCCGCGGTCGAATTCTACAATACGCTGCCGGAGCCGAGGACCAGTGAGTGAAAGCGATCTCAGTCGCAGAGACTTCTTGAAACGCGGCGTCGGCGCGGTCGTTGTCGGCGGCGCCGCCATCGCCGGCGGCGTACTGCTTCACGACAAGACCGGCACGGCCGGACTGGCGGATGCCTCGGCGAATATCGTCCGCCTGGGCAACTACTTCGCTGACATCGACTTTCCCGCTTCCAGCCCGCGTCTCAGCATCGCCGCCGGCAACGACAAGCAGATCGATCGACTGGTGCGGGCGGCGATTGGCGGTCTCGATCCACAGCGCGGCATACAGCGGTTCATCGCCCGCGGCGACATCGTATTGCTGAAACCGAACGTCGGGTTCGACCGGGCGCCGTACCTCGGCGCGACCACGCATCCGGAGGTCATTCGGAGCCTCGTTCGCTTATGCAAGGACGCCGGAGCGGCGAAAGTCCTCATCACCGATAACCCGATCGAATCGCCGGAGGCGTGTTTCGCCAAATCGGGCATCGGCCAGGTAGCCAAGGAGGAGGGCGCCGCGGTCGTCCTGCCCACGCGCGGCCAGTTCAACCTGCTGGCCGTGCGCGACCGCGAGCCCGACCCGCGGAAAGATGAAGCCATTGGCCACTGGCCGACACTCACCGGCCCGCTCCTCGCGGCGACGAAAGTGATCGGCGCCGCCCCGGTCAAGGACCACAACCTCGCCGGCGCGTCGATGACCATGAAGAACTGGTATGGCCTGCTCGGCGGCCGGCGAAACCAGTTCCACCAGGCGATTCACAGCGTCATCAGCGACCTGGGGATGATGGTCAGCCCCACGCTCATCGTCGCCGACGCCACGCGCGTCATGATGCGCAACGGTCCGACCGGCGGGCGACTCAGCGACGTGAAGCCGGGCGGCGCGATCGGCCGGCCCACGGTCGTCGCCTCCGTCGATCCCGTCGCGTGCGACGCCTGGTGCTACGAACGCCTCCTCGGCCGCGACCCGGCGCAGCTTGCCTATCTCGATCTGGCCGCCCGCAAGATTCACGCCCGCATCGAGGCGGGCGAGCGGCGCTTCGGCGAAGGCGACTGGCACACCTACGAACGGCAAAACAAGATCATCACTGTTGACGTTCAGACCGGATGAGTACGACACCCAAACCAGAGAAGCACACACGCATGAGCCGGTTTCGCGACTCCTGGCGAAACCTGACGCGGATCACCACCGTGCGGATCATCGTGCAGGCCGTCTTCTTCGGCCTGTTCCTGGCCTTCGTGCTGCTCACCACGTTCGCCAACCTCGACCGGATGCCGACGTTGCGTCACTGGGTAGGCAAGATTCTGGAGATCGACCCGCTCGTTTCGATCTCGACCGCCATCACCACGCACACGGTGTACAAAGGCCTGCTGTGGTCGCTGATCATTCTGGTGCCGACGCTCTTTCTCGGTCGCTTCTTCTGCAACTGGATTTGCCCGTACGGCACGCTGCATCACTTCGTCGGCTGGGCCTTCAGTAAGCGGAACGCGAAAGAGTCGATCGACGCGAATCGATACCGCCGCGCGCAGGCCATCAAGTACTACCTGCTGATCGCGCTACTCGTGCTTGCGGCGTTCGGCGTTTTGCAGATCGGCCTGATCGACCCGATTGCGCTGGTGTATCGCTCGTTCACCGGCGCAGTTCTGCCCGCGGCCGGCATGACCGCCCCCGGCATCTTCGGCGACTACGGCCTGCACCAGGGAGCGTGGCTGATCGGGGCGATCCTTTTCACTCTCGTTGCCCTGAACCTCGTGATCCCGCGGTTCTTCTGCCGCTTCCTCTGCCCGCTCGGTGGGCTATTGGGCCTGACCAGCCGGTTCGCGTGGTGGCGCATCGACCGCGACCCGGCCAAGTGCAACAACTGCGACCGCTGCCGGCTGAGCTGCGAGGCGGCCTGCGATCCACAATCGAACCTGCGGTGCAGCGAGTGCTTCGTCTGCTTCAACTGCATCGAGGATTGTCCGGAAGGGGCGCTGAGCTTCCGCTTCATGCCGCCGAAAGAGCGGGAGGTCGCCGGCCCCGACGCCTCGCGGCGCAAGCTGATCTTCGCCGGCGTGACCGGCCTTGTGCTGTATCCCTTCCTTCGCACGGACACGAAGTCGACGCGCGACTTCTCCAGCCGGACGATCCGCCCGCCCGGCTCCGTCGAGGAGCTCGATTTTCTCGAACGCTGCATCAAGTGCGACCAGTGCGTGCGTGTGTGCCCGACGAACGTGATCCAGCCGGCGTGGTTCGAAGGCGGCGTTGAGGGGCTCTGGACCCCGGTTATGAACTTCCGCGTCGGGCACTGCCAGTTGAACTGCACCGCCTGCGGTTACGTCTGTCCGACCGGCGCCATCCAGCCCGTCAAGGTTGCGCAGAAGCTCGGCCTCGGCGAGTTTTCCGAGCAGGGGCCGATCCGCATCGGCACCGCCCACGTCGAGCCCGGCCGATGCCTGCCGCTCAGCAAGAACGTTCCCTGCGTCGTCTGCGAGGAGGTCTGCCCAACCAGCCCGAAGGCCATCTACGGCGAGCACCAACGGCACATCGTCCGCGGTGGTGAGCTCCGCGCAGTCTCCGCGACGGCCGACTCCGTCACAGCCTTCCGGTCGGCGGAAGCACCATCGGCGCCGCCGAACCTGGAACCCGGCGCGTGGAAGGGAG
>JBECKQ010000268.1:0-16383 GCA_040235375.1 Phycisphaerae bacterium
CAACAGCGCGAAGTCCGACCGCGGGACCGCGACGGCGACCCAGCGACGTGCATCAGCCGCCGAAGTTCAATCCGAACGTCGCGAAGTCCTCCAAGTCGACATCGCTGTCGAAATCGGCGTCAAACGCCTCCAGGCACTCCGGCACGGTGACCGGAGCTGTGGGGTTCGGCGAGTTGTCCGGGCCGCTGATGCAGTCTACGAACGTGGCGAAGTCGACCAGATCGACATCGCCGTCCACGTCCCAGTCACCGAAAACGACGGTTCGGAACTGCCGCATCATCTCGTTGTCCTCGTGCTCGAGGATGTGGCAATGGTAGGGGTACAAACCGGGATAATCCTCGAAGCGGGCGATGACCTTGACCAGTTTTTGCGGCGGGACCATCACCGTGTCCTTCCAGCCCGCTTGTTCAGGCGGTGGAGGCACACGTGGTCCGGTGGTAGTGATGTCCGGACCAACGATCTGGAAGTCCTGCGAATAAAGCACCTCGAAGAAGACCAAGTGCATGTGCATCGGATGGGAGACGCCCGAGTTATTGACGAAGGTCCAGGTCTCGGTGGTGCCCAGCCGCGGGAACTCGGTGATGTCGTCCCAGTGCAACCCGTTGATCAGCCATTCAGTCGTCGTACAGGAACCGGCGCTCTTGCGCAACACGAACTGGCGATCCGCAACCGAATCGGCGGGGTCGAGCCTCTCCAGCGTGGTCAGCGAATTCGGGATGGCGTCCGTAAAGCCCGTCGTGCCCACAACAACGAATTTCATCACGTCGGGAATCACACCAACGCCCGGCGACCCGGGGAATGGCGCCGGCGCCGAGTTGGTGAGGATGACCTCGCTGCCCGGCGCGTTCGTGGAAAAATCGATGATCAAGTCGGCCCGCTCAGCCGGGCCAAGCGTCAGTTCACTGAGCGTGACCGGCGCATCCAGAAGCCCACCCTCAGCGCCAATATCTTGAAAGGTCTGTCCGGTCGAGAGTGAAAGGGTCAGCGTGCGCGAGTTGCAGCCGTTCAGCGTTCGGAAGCGGTACTTGCCCTGTTTGACGTTCATGTATGGCCATACGGTGCCGTTGACCAGCATGGTGTCACCGAAGAAATGATCCTGCCAACCGCTGGGATAGTGGAGCGAACCGTCGGGGTTAAACGTGCGATCCTGAATGATGAGCGGAACCTCGAATTCGCCCGAAGGCAGATTGAGTGCGTCCTCGACCGCGTCGCGGATGATGTACGCGCCGGCGAGGCCCATGTACACGTTCAAGCGGGTGATGCCCAGCGCATGATCGTGATACCAGATCAAGCTCGCCTGCTGGTTATTCGGATAGGTATAGGTCACCATGTTGCCGGGCAGGAAAGTGCTCTCCGGATAACCGTCGACGTCGGCGGGAACGTGGCCGCCGTGCAAATGCACGACCGTCTTGGGCAGATTCGCCGCGCCGTGAGGGCAAAGGTCCACGTCAAGATAGTGGTCGGTGCGCAGCGTGCCGTTGGAGTTTTCCAGGTCGTTGATCCAATTGACGGTGACCGGCTCATCCCGCCGCGCGACAATCGTGGGACCGGGGAAGACGCCATTATAAGCCCAAACCGTGGTTGGCGGCAGGTCGCGATGCAGCTTTTGTTTTACTTGGACCATTTCCATGTCGTAAGTGGCCGCCATGCCGATGGTGCCGACCGCCGGTGTGGCGATCGGCGGAATGGCAAGGGCGTCCACGAAGGGTTCGAGAATCACCGGGCACAGGCCCGTGGTGCATACGGAGAAATCGCCCTGGTACGTGCCGCCGTTCGAACTGCAGTCACTCGGCGTAAGCTCCGTGCATGCACCACTATCCAGGCAACACGCACCGGTGATTGGCGTGCAGGGGTTGGGAGTGCACGACGCCCCATCTCCCTGATAAATGCCCTGCGTCGAACAATCTACCGCCGTGGTGATAACGCATGTACCATCGCCGAGACAGCAAGCCCCAGTGGGCTGCGGACACGGGTTGGGCGTACAACTGCTTCCGTCCCCCTCATAGGTTCCGCCATTCGAATCACAGTCAGCCATGCCCGTCAAGGCACATGAACCGTCGCCGAGGCAGCATGCTCCGACTGCCGCAGGCGGCGTGAAGGTCACCGCGAGCACGGGCCGCGTGGAAGTCGTGGGGTTCGTGCGCGAGTTGAAGCGCGCAGCGGTACGATTAGTCGTCTCGTCGCCGATCAGGATCCAACCGTAATTGCCCGCCGTGTTGTCCACCCAGGCCTGCACATCGGCGACCATCGCCGCAGTTGAGCCCCAAGTGTAGAACTGCCCGTCATTGCCGACCGGAATACTCGCACTGGCTGTGGCGTCATAGTCACCACCCAACGTGGTCCACTGCGGAGCGCTTGGGGGATCCGCGGTGTCGTAGAAGGTATAGCGCCACGTGGCATCACCATCTTCCGCGCTTGCTCCCGCGCCCTCCTCGGCGTCCGCATCGGAGGCACCCTCGCCCCAATCCGTCAGTACACGGTGAATCGCGACCGGATCGGTCCCTTGTTTCGATCTGGACATGTAGAGCGTGAGTTGAACGCTGGTGATTGTCGATCCGGCCGGAATGGCGCTCACGTCGAACTGAATCAAACCGCGGCGTGAGTTGCCTGCGTTGTTACGTCCCGCAAAAAAGTAGTCACCAGCGCCATCGCTCAGATCATCAGACTCGGACAGGATCATGTTGTCCTTGGCCGCAGTCAGGTTTGCCACGTCGGCGCGCGCGGCGCTAACCCACGCGACGATAGCAAGAGTGCAGCTGAGATTTCTCGCCATGATGCGCAGCATAAGAGACATCTTCCACCTCGTCTTTCCGATTTGAATCAACAGTCTGCTCATCGCTCAGCGTGTGCTGATGCGCTGATGGTGCGGACCGGCCGAATCACAACTTCATCATTATCATTGGGATGGACTTTGAATTCTATCGGCGCTGAGACGATTGGCGCGTAGGACTCACCTGTCCCGTGATGTAGGACAATTTGCGAGATTCGTAGGACTGGCAGGCAGGTGGCCTTGACGTATTAGCGATGAGAGCCGACGGGACGATCCGGCGTTCGCTGCTCCGAATACTGATCAGTCGACGAGGTGATGCTCCATCGCGTAGCGCATGATCTCGGCGTTGTGATCAAAGCCGAGTTTCTCGAGGATGCGACGCCGAAACGTGCTCACCGTCTTCACACTGAGCGATAGCGCGCGGGCGATGTCGCTCACCGTCTTCCCGGAGGCAATTAGGCGGAAGACCTCGAATTCGCGGTTCGACAGGTGCTCGTGTAATGGCTTGATTGAAGTGGCGTTGATGTGGTCGGCCAGGCTCTCGGCCACACGGGCAGTGATGTACCTCTTGCCGTTCGCCACTGTTCGAATGGCTGCTACAAGTTCATCCGGCGGGCTGCCCTTGTGGATGTATCCGGAAGCGCCCGCCTTCAAGGTGCGCACTGCGTATTGATCCTCCGCGTGCATGCTCAAGATCAGGATCGGGAGACCGGGATGCTTCTCGCGAAGCTCCTTGAGAACCTCCAATCCAGGGTTGCCCGGCATGGCAAGATCCATCAGGACCACGTCGAAGGATCGCTCCGCAACCATCCGAATCAGCTGCGGTCCACTCGCGGCCTCGCCCACTACGGCCATATCGCCGACATCCGCGATGATCCGTTTGATGCCTTCGCGGACCACGGCATGATCATCTGCAACCAGCACGTTGATCACGGCACGGACTCCATCGGTGAATTCTTGACGGGCATTCGCAGCACGACGCGGGTGCCATTGTTCCCTGCGCGTGCAATGGTCACCTGTCCGCCCCATTGGAGCGCCCGCTCGCGCATGCCCGCGATCCCGAACGAGCCTCGCCCACTTATGGCTTCCTCAGGGATGCCGGCCCCATCGTCGACAACCTCCAGGATCAGAACCTCAGGTGTGATCTCCAGCGTCACGTTGACGAGGCGAGCATGGGCGTGACGGGCGACGTTGGTCAAGCATTCCTGAAAGATGCGGAATACCGCTGTCGTCTGTTCGTCGAGCAGGTCCGGCGAGTCGGAGGGCAGAGACAGGTGGCAGCGGATGTCAGTCCGAGACTGGAACTCTCGCGCCTGCCACTCGATCGCCGCGGAAAGACCGAAGTCGTCCAGGATGGTCGGGCGCAGGTCCGCGCATATCCGGTGGACCGCGAGAATCGTCGTGCCCACCAGCTTGCACATCGAATCGATTCGATTCCGTGCATCCTGGCAATCACGGGCTGCGCGCCCCCGCAGCCAATGCAAGTCCATGTTCAGCACGGTCAACGCTTGGCCGAGCTCGTCGTGAATCTCGCGCGCGATGCGCGTGCGCTCCTCCTCGCGAATCGTGTGCAGTCGGCGCATGAGGGAACGCAATTCGTCAGCGAGCCCGCGGTGTCGCTGCTCGCTCGCCTGAAGGGCAGCCTGTGCCCGTTTGAGCTCGGTGATGTCGACCATCGTCCCCTGAATCAGCGACAGATCACCGTTCTCATCCGGCACCAGCTGCACGTTTTCCAGGATGTAAACGGCGGCGCCATTCTTGCAACGAAGCACGCGCTCGTCATTGTTGAGCGCGCCGGTCTTAAGCAGGCGGCTGAGGAACTCCTCGCGGTCGGTCGGGCTGAAATACAGGCTGTGCGCGCGGTGATTGAGCAACTCCTCGCGGGAATCGTAGCCCAGCATCGCGGCCATAGACTTGTTGCAGTTCAGGATCGTGCCGGCCAGCGTCGTCAGGTAGACGCCTGCCAGGTTCTGCTCAAAAAGCAGGCGGTAGCGGTGCCCGGAAGTCCCCATTTCGACGCCCGGACCCGACGTGCGCCGCGGTGTTGTCTCCCCACCAGCCGCCAGACCGGCGGACGCGCGGTCCACCGTGCGCGGGCGCCGTTTGCGATTCGGATTGGGGTGTGCTCCGTTCTCAGTCATGCCAGCGCCGGACAAGAGACGGTGGTCCGCCGTCCAGCCGCCGATGCACGATCACGTAAGCTGTCCTCCCGACAACCTGCTTTACCTGACGGGCGACAAGACCAGCGAGGGCAGCGCAGCTGGCGACACCAATTCAGCATATCAAACGTAGCCGGTCCGTGTCCAACTCTCCCGGTAATGAGCTGCAGACCTCCAGAAGCCTAAGCTGTTGCCGCGATATCAGTTGAGCTGACTCCCTGATACGGTCCGGCTGTCGAGGTCGCACCTGTGGTACATGTTGCACGCTGGAACACCACAATCACGCCACACTCGAGCGGCGTTGTCAATCGCGGTTTCGTGGAAGTGAGGCCTCGAAAGAAGTCGCTCGGCAGTCGGTCTTGCCACATGCCGCTCGTAGGAATCGATCGAACTCCTGCCGCCGTGCTCGTAGTATTAGAGAGGCCCCAACGTGTGGTGCGCTTCGCTGACCGTCAGGAAGCCGCTGCCGTCGGGCTGCCAGGCGATGGCCTCTCCCTGCGGTTCGCTCTGCAAGGCGATGAGGCAGGGAGAGAACTCCAGCAGGACTCCGATATCCTCACCGGGCTCCCGAGGCCAGACATTAGCGTAGTCTGCGGCGCGGTCGTTTCGCACGACGATCCTGCGACCGTCACGCGAGCAGTCGCCCGCCGTGATCCAGATCAAGCCGGTGCTCGCGTGCAAGGTGGCGACGTATTCCAGCGTTATGGCCGTCGACGTTGATTGGGGGAAAGGCGCCCGGTACATCTTGTTCGAAAAATCGCGTTTGGTCACCGCATAGATGTCACCGTTCGTATCGACGAACAGCGTCTCCGCGTCCTTGAGGCCGGGCGCGTCGGCGCCGGTCGGATACACGAGCGTGATCGTATCGGCGTTGTCGAGCGTGACACCGACGGGATCCTGGTTTTCGTCCACAAAAGGCTCCGGCACGCGTTTGACGCGAATCTGGGCTCGAATACTGTCGTTGTTACCGATGTCGCCGACGTAGATGTAGTCGACGCCTGGAAGGGGGCCGGGGCCGATGGCGATGTCTTCGGCGTCAGTCAGGAAAGCAGTTCCAAGGCGGTAGGTTCCCCGGAATGTTCCGTCTGTCCGCAGGGCATAGATGATGTCGCCGCCACCGGAGTCGTTGTGCGTCCACACCAAGTCCGGATTCTGTTTACTGATAGCCAGGCCGGAGGCCTCGAGGACGTCGTCTGCCAGCACGTAGCCGACCCCGACGCCGTCCGTGTACCAGCCAGCGCCGTCCTCGCAGGCTTGCGCCTCAATGTCGACTTGGGCCATCGCGTAATCTGCAAGGTCGACGTCTTCGCCGCCGTCGTTGATGTAGTAAACCTTGGCGTGTCGCCAGTAGGCCAGGATGACCTGCCACGACCTCCGAGATAGATGTGCTCGCCACCAGGCGTGACGATGGCTTGACCGCTCGGCCGATGCAGACGGTATGCGGGGAGCTTGTTGAGAGGCAACTTGGGCATCGTGCGTCCTCCAGGCCCCCAAAAACGGTATGTACCGTTTTTTTGAGATCCCTGGGCCGCGCTGCCCGACGCAGACAGGTGCGCTAACTCACGCGCTCGGCAAGACTTGCGTTAACTGGGCGATACAGGACTTGAACCTGTGACCTCTTGCATGTCGAGCAAGCGCTCTAGCCAACTGAGCTAATCGCCCTTCGCCGATCCAACGGGCGCCAAGGCCCCGAACCAGCGGGGAGGAATTCTACGGGCCTCTACCACCCATGTCCAGTGACCCGAACCGTCGGCAGTTGCTCACCGCCAGCGGCGGGACAGCCGGTATGCCGGGTGGTGAAGGGCTTGGCCCGAGGACGTCGAGACTCCCCCGCGGGCGCGCCGGGCAGTGTTGCCTCCGGCCGCATGAAATCCACTATGTCAGAACAATTCGACCAGCATCGCGTCCCCTGGCGCAAGGTCAACGCGGATGCTGATCTCCCCCCGCCGCGCCGAATACACCTGGCCGACTTCCGCGCGCTCGGGCGGCGTCACCGCAACCGCCCGGCGGAGTTCGACACCATCCAGCACCGATGGAATCGCCATCGTCGTGCGTGCAAAGACGTCGGGCGACAGGTTGGCGATCATCAAGTATCGCGGTGCGCTGGCCGAAAAGGCCGCCGCGACAACGCGCTCGGCCTTACCCGCGCCGATCTCGATCGGCGCCGCCCGCAAGCCCGCGAGCAGCGGGCTCCACTCCTGGGCCCGCAGGCAGATGCGCTTGATCATCGCCTTGCGCTCAGCGGACAACGGCTCTCCGCCGTAGGCGATGCCCCGCCAGTTGCCCGGTATCGCCCGATACCTGTCGAAGACGACGCCGCCGGTGCACCCGTGTAGCAGCGCCGCGTGGAATCCGGCCAGCCATCGTCGGACCGTCGCCAGTTCGTCGCGGCGATGCTGCGCGCACTCGACCGTCGCAACGCCCCCGGCCGGCATGCTCTCCGCCGAACCGCGAACGTCCTGCCCGTGCGCGACGATGATCTGGTCAAACATCAACATGTCGGCCGCGGTCAACGGCGCGCCCTCTTCAACGGTCACGCAGACGGCCAGCGGCGGTGCCCTTTCCTTGGCAAGCTGAGCCACGCGTCGCGCCCGCTGCAAGGTCACGGCATCCACCACGTGCCCGATGTACCGCTCCACGACCAGCGGATGATCGGGCACAGTCGGAGAGAACGGCCGCTCGGGCTCCGCTCCCGTCCGCACGTAATGAAGCGCCCGCTCGTCCGCGGCGATGATGGACAGCCGCCGGCTCGCCGCCGCGTTCAGCACCGCCGGCCACTGGGCGGGCTCGATGTGCTCGACGTACACGGCGCTGATGGTCAGCAGGCGGATCGTGTCGAAGTCGCGATGCAGCGTCGCCTCGAGGGTGGCATCCGCCGACAATGCCGCGGTCGCCACGGAATACCACACGCCGGTCCTGTGCAGGTGGACCGGCGCCGGCATGCGAGCCTCGCCGGGCGCCGCGCAGCCCCAAAGCGACATGCACACCAGCACGGCGGCCGCCCTTCTACCCCACTGCGGCGGCGGTGTTTCGCCGCAGCGAAACCGTGGTCGCTCAATCGCAGAGCCTGCGTGGCGCGGTCTGGCCCGAAGGGCCGGGCCGTCGTCTTTCACTCTCAGGGGGCGCTGAAAACAGCACGACACGTTGATCGATACACGAGATGCCCTCGCATTCAGCCACGGCCTGACTTCGTCAGGCCGTGCCACCCGGCTCGGTGCCCGTCGCTCCTGTGGGGCGGCACGGTCTGGCCCGAAGCAACCGGCCGTGGCCGTGCAATCGCAAACGGAGGGTGGCGCCGTCTCGCCGCGGCGAGGCCGTGGTCGCGCACCGCCGATCCGATTGACACGATTGCGGCACTGTCGATACACTGTCCCCGACCTGTGACAAACGTTTGGCGCGGCTGTCAAGGTGGGCTCCTTTTGACCGAAAACCAGCCAAGAACGCGCGTGTGGCTGCTGCCATGCATCGCTCTGCTTGCCGCGATGGCCGGCTGCGCGCATCGCTGCGCAAACCGGTTGGCGGACAACGGCATGCAGCAGCTCAGCCTTCTTATGCCACAGGAGATTCAGATTGTCGAGGCGTTCACGAAGTTTGCGGCCCTCGACAAGAGCGACAAGGTCGACGGCATCGAGCTTCGCCTTCGCCCGCTCGATTCGTTCGGCGACCCGATCAAGATCGCCGGAATCGTCCGGGCCGAACTCTACCACCGGCTGCCCGCCTCCGGCAAGCGCGAGGGGATGCGCGTCTGTCCGCCGTGGAAGATTTCTCTGTCCACCGAGCAGGATGAGCGCAAGTACTGGAACCCGCTCACCGCAATGTACGAGATTCCGCTCAAGCTGCCCGGCGGCCAGCCACCGGATGGACAATACGTTGTCGATGTCATCTATACGACGCCGCTCGACTGTCGCCTGTTCGACCAGTGCGAGCTGAACATGCCGCCGAGCGGATAACGTCGCGCGGCTTATCTGAAGACAGGGACCTGCCACCGAGGAGGTTGACGATGAAGGCACGGCACTACTCGTTGCTTATCGCGATCGGTCTGCTGCTACTCGTCTCCAGCGGCTGCGACCCGCTGACGCGCGCCCACTTTGACATGATCAAGGTGAACGTCGACACCAAGTCGGACGTCAAGGAGTTGATCGGCCCGCCGACCAACAAGCTGGACGATGAGTGGCACTACCAGCGCATGGACAAGCATCTCGAAGTGTTCATCGACTTCAACGACAAGGACGTCGTCACCCGCAAGCAATGGATCGGCGGCGAAGATGAAGAGTGGTACGACTCGCAGGAAAAGGGCGACAAGCCGCGCTACGAATCCCACTCGATTCGCACCTACGACAACTGACCGGGTGGCACGGTCTGGTCCGAAGGGGCAGGCCGTGGTCATTCAATCGCATGCGTCGCTCAAAACCGCACGACGCGTTGATCGATCCTCGAGATGCCCTCGGATCAACCACGGCCTGACTTCGTCAGGCCGTGCCACCCTGCCGAGTGGACCTCTCCCCCGCTCTGTGTACAATGGGCGCTGTCCCAGCGCGGGCAATCCGCGGGCGCCTGGCCGGATGATCCTTCGGGCGATTATCCCCCAACTTGGGCCGTGGGCCGTAAACTTCTGGCTTAGGTGAGGTTGCGACGAAGTCGTGCCGCGAAGACTCATCGACATCGAGCCCAAGGTCGAGTTTCTTTCCATCCTCAACGAACACGCCGAGGTCGATCAAACTCTCGCCCCGGAACTCGACGGCGACGTGCTTACGCGCATGTTTACCTGGATGTTGACGACCCGTCGGCTCGACGAACGGCTTATCAACATGCAGCGCCAGGGTCGCATCGGCACGTACGGGCCCACGCGCGGACAGGAAGCGGTCTCCGTCGGCAGCGCCTTCGCACTCCGCCCCGACGACTGGACCGCCCAGGCGTTCCGCGAAACCGGCCTTATGCTTGCTCGCGGATGGGCGCTGGAAACTCCGATGTTCTTCTGGGGCGGCTTTGAAGAAGGCAACGCAGTTCCCGATTCCGTAAACGATCTGCCCATTTCCGTACCCGTCGCGTCGCAGACGCTGCACGGCGTCGGCATCGCCTGGGCGATGAAGCTCAAAGGCAAGGACACCGTCTGCATCACCTACACCGGCGACGGCGGCACCAGCGAGGGCGATTTCCACGAGGCAATGAACTTTGCCGGCGTATACCAGTTGCCCGTTATCTTCATGGTACAGAACAACCAGTTCGCCATCAGCTGTCCGCGCAGCAAGCAGACACGTTCCGCCACGCTCGCCCAAAAGGCGCTGGCCTACGGCTTCGACGGCATCCAGGTGGACGGCAACGATATCCTGGCCGTCTACGTCGCCACGAGGGAAGCAGTGGACAAGGCGCGTCAGGGCGGCGGCCCCACGCTCATCGAGGCCGTGACCTACCGGTTGAGCGTCCATACGACGGCAGACGATCCGACGAAGTACCGCTCAGCGGACGAAGTCAAAGCCTGGGAGAAGCGCGATCCGCTGATCCGCTTCAGGAAATACGTGAAGGACCGCGGCGTCCTGGATGACCAGACGATTCAGGGAATCGAGGACGACATCCAGCAGAAGATCAAGGCGGCGGTCGAGCGTTACGAATCGTACAACGACGCCGACCCCCTCGACTGTTTCCGGTACATCTTCGCGGAGCTTCCGCCGGAGTTGCAGCAGCAAAAGGAGGAATTCGCGGCGGCGGTGAAAGAGGAAGGCCTCGACCGCCACCCGCCGCGCTGACCAATTCGCCGCGGCGTTCGATCGCTCGACGGCGATCAGGAGCAAAGGACGCGATGCCCAGCGTCACGATGGTAAAAGCCCTCAACATGGCCTTGGCCGAGGCCTTGCGGGAGGACGACAACGTCGTCCTGCTCGGCGAGGACATCGGCCAGGATGGGGGCGTCTTCCGCGTGACGGAAGGGCTGCTCAAGGAGTTCGGCGCGAATCGCGTTATCGACACACCCGTGGCCGAATCCGCGATCGTCGGCGCCGCCGTAGGCATGGCCGTCTACGGCCTTCGCCCGGTCTGCGAGATGCAGTTCTCCGGCTTCGCGTACCAGGCCTTCCACCAGGTCGAAGGCCACGTTGCCCGGTACCGCAACCGCACGCGCGGCCGGTACACCATCCCCATGGTGATTCGCATGCCGTACGGCGGCGGAATTCGCGCCATCGAGCATCACAGCGAGTCGCGCGAGGCCATCTACGCCCATACCCCGGGCCTGAAAGTCGTGATCCCCTCGACCCCACGCAACGCCCGCGCGCTGTTGCGGTCGGCCATCCTCGATCCCGATCCCGTGATCTTCTACGAGCCGAAGGCGTCCTACCGGGCGATCCGGGAGGAGGTCCCCGAAGAGCCAGAGACCATGCCGATCGGCAAGGCCCGTGTCGTTCAGGAAGGGACCGACGTCACGCTCGTGTGTTACGGCTCAATGCTGCGGCCGACCGTCGAAGCGGCCGAAGATCTCGCCGATCAGGACGGCGTCTCGGCCGAAGTGATCGACCTTCTCAGCATTGCCCCGATGGATAGCGATACGATCCTGGCGTCCATTCGCAAGACCGGCCGCCTGGTTGTGGTGCACGAAGGCCCCCGCCGCTGTGGCGTCGGCGCCGAGGTCGCCGCCCGCGTCGCCGAGCGGGCGATCGAGTATCTCGAGGCCCCCATTAGACGAATTACCTGCCACGACGTACTATTCCCCTACTTCGTGCGGGAACGGGCCTTCCTGCCGCAAAGCGACCGCATCGCGGCAGGCGCTCGCGATGTGCTGGCTTTCTAAGGCGCTGACAGCCGCCATCTACGTTCCCATCTCAACTACGCGCGTGCCGGCCGTACGGCGAAGCGGACCGTCCGAAGCTGGAGAACGACGAATGCCACGTGAATTTCGGCTTCCCGATCTCGGTGAGGGAATCGCGGAAGGACAGATTGTCAACGTCTTCTGCAAGGAAGGCGATCAGATCGCCGAGGACCAGGCGCTGATGGAGGTCGAGACGGACAAGGCGGCGGTGGAGATTCCCTCCCCCTTCGCCGGCGTCGCGTCGAAGGTCCACGTTCAGCCCGGCCAGACCGTGGCCGTCGGCGACGTGCTCGTGACGTTCGAGGACGGTGACCAGACGACGGTCAAGCAGGAGCGTGCCGAGACGAAGGCCACGCCACCGGCGGAGGCCCCACTGGCAGAAAGACGTGAGGAACGCCCCAAGCGCCAGCCTCCGTCGCGACCCGAACCGGCGCAGCCTGCGGCGCCGGCCGATTCGGGGCCGCCGCTGACCGCCACGCAGCATCTACCCGCCAAACGCACCCGGGCGGCCGCGGCTCCAGCAGTTCGCAAGCTGGCCCGCGAAATGGGCGTCGACGTTGATGCCCTCACCGGTTCCGGCCCCGGCGGGCGCGTATTGAAATCCGATGTCGAGGCGGCTGCACGGGGCGCAGCGCCCGCAGGCGCTGGCGCGGAGGCTGCACCACGCGTCGCCGCACTCGGCAAGGGCGGCTACCCCGTTATCGAGGGCGAGCCCGGCCAGGACAACTGGGGAACCTTCAAACGACAGAAACTGACGCAAATCCGCAAGACCATCGCCAAGCAGATGATCAAAAGCGTCACCACCATCCCCCACGTGACGCACCACGACGAGGCAGACGTCACTGTGCTCGAAAAGCTGCGTCGCGACGTCCGCGGTGACGATGACTCCGGCCCGCGCGTCACGCTCATGGCGTTCGTCATCAAGGCGCTGTCGCACTGCCTTCGCCTGCACCCGGAGTTCAACTCCACGTTCGACGCCGATAACGAGCAGCTCATCGTGAAGGAGTACATCAGCATCGGCGTCGCGGTGGACAGCCCGCGCGGCCTTGTCGTTCCCGTGATTCGCAACGTCGAATCGCTGACGATTCTCGGCATCGCCCGCGAGCTTCAGCGCGTTGCGGGCAAGGTGCGCGACGTGCAGTTCACCGTGGACGAACTCCGTGGCGGCACCTTTACGGTCACGAACTACGGCGCCGTCGGAGGGATCTTCGGCACGCCGATCATCAATCATCCGGAGGTCGCCGTCCTCGGCCTCGGTCGGACACAAGAACGGCTCGACCTGAACGACGAAGGAGTGGTGCAGCGCGTCTTCCTGCCGCTGAGCCTCTCCTTCGATCATCGCGCGGTGGACGGCGCCCAGGCGGCGCGCTTTGTGAACGACATCATCAGGCACTTGTCCAGCCCCGGTCTGCTGATGCTCCGATCATAACGGGCTTGTCGCGTTTTCTTCTTTCGAGGCGAAACACGCATGGTTGTTGGCGAATTCGCTCACGAGACCGATCTTCTGATCATCGGCGGCGGGCCCGGCGGGTACAGCGCCGCGTTCAAGGCCGCCGGCCACGGCATCCAGACCACGATCGTCGAATCGATGGACGCCCTCGGAGGCATCTGCCTCCATCGCGGCTGCATTCCGTCGAAAACGCTCCTTTACATGGCTGATCTCATCGATGCGGCCGGAAGCGCCGAGCAGATGGGCATCTCCTTCGGACGGCCCACGTTCGATCTCGCCAAGATCAACGAATGGAAGCAGAAGGTCATCGACCGCCTGGCCCGCGGCCTCGGCGCGGTCGCCAAGAAGCTCAAGGTTGAGGTCATCAAGGGCAAGGCCGACTTCGAGGACAGTCGCCACGTCGTTCTCGAAGACAGCGAGGTCAAACGGATCCGCTTCAAGCGGGCGATCATCGCCACCGGCTCGCGACCGGTCGAGCTGAAGGACCTTCCGCTCGACAACGACCGCGTCATCCACTCGTCCGGCGCGTTGCGGCTCGACCGCGTCCCGAAGTCGCTGCTTGTGGTCGGCGGCGGCTATATCGGCCTGGAGCTCGGCTCCGTCGCTGCGGAGCTGGGCAGCAAGGTGACAGTCGTCGAGATGCTCGGCTCGATTCTGCCTGGAGTGGACGCCGATCTGGTCAAGCCGCTGGCCAAGCGCCTCGGCAATCTGTTCGAGCAGATCAGCGTTGAGACCAAGGTAACCGGCATCAAGAAAGCCAAGAACGGCGTGGACGTGTCGTTTGAAGGCAAGAACGTCCCCGAGCGCAAGGCTTTCGACCAGATTCTCGTGGCCGTAGGTCGCAGGCCCAACAGCGATTTGCTCAATCTCGCGGCCGCCAACGTCGAAACGCGCGAACGCGGCTTCATCAAGGTGGACGCGAACCTGCGAACCACGAACCCGCGCATCTGGGCCATCGGCGACATCATCGGCGAGCCGATGCTCGCTCACAAAGCGATGGCCGAAGGTCGCGTTCTCGCCGACGCGCTCGCGGGCAAGCCGGCCGTCTTCGACCCGCGGTGCATTCCAGCCGTCGTCTACACCGATCCGGAGATCGCCTGGGCCGGCGTCATGGAGCACGAGGCCAAGGCGGCCAACCGCAACGTCGCCGTCAAAAAGATGCAGTGGCTCGCCTCCGGCCGAGCCATGTCCATGGGGCGCACCGAAGGCCTGACCAAAGTCGTTTGCGATCCCGAAACGCAGCAGGTACTGGGTGTCGGCCTGGTCGGCGTACACGCCGGCGAGATGATCGCGGAAGGTGTCCTGGCAATCGAAATGGGGGCGGTGGCGGCGGACATCGCGTTGTCCATCCATCCGCATCCCACGATCTCGGAGCTCATGGGCGAAGTCGCCGAGCAGATGATGACCCCCGGCGCCACCGCCCCGCATTAAGGAGGATACCGCGCACGTGTGCCGCTGCTCTCTGAGCAGCGCTGAACAAAAGCAACGTCCGATGCACAACGACCAAGCAAAACTCTGTCCGCTTCGGATAGTCCTCCTCTTAATCTGCGGACTGAAAACGACGGCCGAACGCCGTCTCTGAAATCGAAGGACCGCCCATGCCCGGATCATCGCTGGTCAAGCGACTCGCCGAGAACATTGAGTCCGATAACCTCATTCCCCGCGATGCCCGCGTCATCGTCGGCGTGTCCGGCGGACCCGACTCGATGGCCCTCCTCCACGCCCTGCTGTCGTTGAACCGCGAGCTCGGCTGGTCGCTGGCCCTGCACGTCGCCCACTTCAATCACGGCCTTCGCGACTCCGACGCCGACGCCGACGCCGCCTTCACTGAAGCCGCCGCCGACGATCTCGACCTGTCGCGCACGATCGAGCGCCGCGACATCGCCGCCCTCGCCGAGAACGAAAAAGGCTCGATCGAAGAGATCGCCCGTCGCGAGCGCTACCAGTTCCTCGAAAAGGTCTGCCTCGCCGAAGGTGCCCGGCACATCGCCGTCGGCCATCACGCCGACGACAACGCCGAAACGGTCCTTCATCGCATTCTGCGCGGCACCGGCCTGCGCGGCATCGCCGGCGTCGCTCCCAGCCGGCCGATCCACTGGGAAAGCGACATTTGCATCATCCGCCCGCTGCTGCCGTTTGACCGCCAGGAAATCCGCCGGTTCCTCGATGAGGAAGGCATCGCCTATCGCGAAGACACCAGCAACGCCGCGCTCGACAAAACGCGCAACAGAATCCGCAACGCACTGCTGCCCCAGCTCGAACGCGAATTCAACCCCCAGGTGCGCGACGCCCTTTGCCGCCTCGCCGAGCAGGCCCGCTGGGCGGAGCAGTACATCCGCGAGACTGTGCAGAAGACGTTCGAAACGCTCATCATCAGCCGTACGGATCAGGAGCTCGTGCTGAACGCCCAAGCCCTCGCCCGCAAGAGCCGCATCGTGCAGACCGAACTTATCCGCAGCGCCATCACCACGTTCGAAGTGGGTGAGCAGGACCTGTCCTTCGGACACCTGAAGCGCATCGTCGACCTCCTCGCCGAACCCGTCACCGGCAAGCGCACGACGCTGCCCGGCGGCATGACCGCCCGCGTCGTCTACAACCGCCTGATCCTGTCCGTGCCGACGGAGGAGCCGCGTGAGACGATCGCTCCGCAGGTGGCGGTCCACGTTCCCGGCGAGACGGTGCTGCCGATGCGGCGCATGGTCATCAACTGTGACACGATGCGTGTTACCGATCCGCAGGAGCTCGCCGCGCTGCACAGCGACGATCCCTATGAAGAGTGCCTGGACCTCGACAACCTGCACCTTCCGCTGATCGTGCGTGGCCGGCAGCACGGCGACCGCTTCATACCGCTTGGTGCGCCCGGTACGAAGAAAATCTCCGACTTCCTCAGCGATGCGAAGGTCGCCCCCTGCGATCGGGACCGGGTGGCCGTCCTCTGCGATCAGCTCGGCCCGGTGTGGATCATCGGCCATCGTATTGACGACCGGGCGAAGCTCACTTACATCACGCGGGAAGTGTTGCGCATTCGCGCCAGAGCCCTGGATGCCTGATACCCCTTCGATCCCTCAGACGGCCACACCACCACGCATTACCGCTTTCGTCGCCGTCACGCTGATCGCCCTGGCCGCGCGCCTCGCCTACGTCCTCCTCATCGCCGGCCCCGCACTACCCGCCGATCTGCCCTACGATGACGAACATTGGTATTGGA
>JBECKQ010000386.1:0-3704 GCA_040235375.1 Phycisphaerae bacterium
CGCCTGGCGGTCGACCTGCTGGACGCCATCGGCCAGCCGGCGGAGGCCGCCGACGCGCTCGAGCAATCGCTGGCCGTCGCCGGAGAGCGGCGGGCTCCCCTGCTTCGCGAACTGCTCGACGGAGCGCGCAGCACCGGAGAAACCGAGCGTGTCATCGGCTACGGCCGCTCACTGATCGCACTCGACACCACCATGCCGCCGCAGGTCTACCTCGACTTGGGCGAAGCGCTGCTCGAACATGGAGAGCTTGCCGCGGCCGAGCGTGTCTTTGACCGCGCGGCCACGGGCAACGACTACATGACGATTCGAAGGCGCGTGGCAGGCTATTACGAGGACGCGAACCTGCCCGCGACCGCCGAGCGCGTCATTCGCCAGTTGCTGATCACCGCGCCGGACGATGTCGAGCTGTTGATTCACGCGGGCGACCTTCGCCTGCAGATGGGCCGCCCCACCGATGCTCTCAAGACCTATGACCGCGCGGTGGACCTGCTGTGCCGCCGACTGCCGGCGCGAATCGGGGCCCAGGAGGAACCAGCCACGGCGGAATCAGCCGACCGCAGCACGCACAGAGGCCGCGCCGTCAACCTCGACGAGATCGCGCAGTACTTCGACAACGCCACGGCTGGCCTGCTCGAGTCCGCCCGGTCCCCCGCCGATCGCCAGGCGTTGCTGTCCGAATTGAAGCAGCGCGTCGACGATGAGCTGTCCCAACTCGACACGGCACGCAGTCGGGCCCGCAAGCTGGCGGAAAATCCGCGTTTGCAGCAGTTGTCCAACTTCCTGCGCCAGGCCGCCCTGGCGATGCACGCGCCCGATATGGCCGACGGGATGGATCAGCGCCTGCTCGAAAACTATCCAAACGACAAGTCGCTGCGGGAACATGTCATGCAGGCGCGGCTCGATTGGGGGCTCTTCTCCCGCGCTCGACACTTCGCCGCGACGCCCGACGTACCGCTGCCGATGGTGCTTCGCGTGGACGACATGGTCGAGGACCCGGCCGCTCTCGATGACGCCTTGCAGGCAGGCAAAGTGGACGCTGCCGTTGCCGCGCAACTCGTACCGCGCCTCGTGATGGCGGGACGCGACGAACAGGTCCGCAGCGTGCTCGCCTATGCCACGGTGAACGGCTCCGGCGGCGCCGACGATCTCCGCACGCTTCTGGCCACGGCGGTCGCAATCGGTGACGCCGCAAGCGCGCAGCGCTGGTTCGACATCTGCCTGAACGCCGTGCTGCAGGAGGGCAAACGGGCATCCATCGCCGAGTCGATTGACGGCATGGTCCGGCTGGCCTGGAACGGGCTGTCCTCCGACTCACGCCTGGCCCTCATCGGCAGGCTGGAACGCATCGCGCAAGATCTCAAGACGAGCGATCGACTACCCGTGGACCTGCTCCGCTGGCGGCTGGCCCGCGAGGTTCCCGGCGCTCTACCCGACACCGCCGCCCTCCTCGACGAGGCTATCGCTCGTGATGCGCTGACGCCGGCCTTGCTCGCGGAGATCATGCCGCTCGTGCCGGAGAACGATCGCCCGGCCGCGTTGACCAAGGCGGTTGCGGCGTGCAAGCCGGACGGCGTACGCAAGTTCCTTGCCGACTTCACCGGGGCGATGACCTGGACGCCGGCTCCCGCTTTGGCCAAACAGATCATTGCGTCATACGACCTGGCCCCCGCCTGGCGCATGCGCAGCGATCGCGTGTACAGTGAATTGAGCCACGGTCGGTGGAATCGCAATCCCGTCGCTGCCCGGGTCGGTCGCGAAATCGCCGAGCGCATCCTGAGCACCGCGCCGAACGACGTGGCCGTGCTCACCATCACCGCCGTCGCCCGCGAAAACGCCGGCGCCCATGACGAGGCCCTGCTGCTTGCCGAAGACGCCCTCGACCGGTTGTTGAACACCAGCAAGCCGGAGTTTACTGAGAGCCAGATGCTGGAGGACCTCACCGGCGTGCTGCGCCCGGACGAGGCCGAGACAATGCTCGAGGATCTGGCCGATCGTGAGGAGATCGAGGGCCGCACGCCGATGGTGTCGCTGGCCAAGGCCAGACTGTTCGAGAGACTGGACCAGACGAACGATGCCTTGGCCGCTTATCGCGACGGGTTCGAGATGGCGCCCGACGTTCGCCCGATCAGCCGCCGGTTGATCGGCGCCCTGACAGACGCCGGCAGGCTGGCCGAGCTGACCCGGTTGCTCGCGGCCAATCTCCGCAGCGCGACGATCATGGAGTCATTCGAATGGCGCACGCTGATCACCGCATACGGCGATCTCCATAACCCGCGTGCCGCGGCCAAGGCGGCCCCCAACGACAAGAGCCCGCTGGGCGTGCTCCAACTCTTGCGCGCCGCCCGCATGCTCCACGACGTGGACAAGGCGAGGGCCGTGTACTGCCGGGACATGATGCAGCGCCGCGGCCAGGGCCGTTTCTACCTGCTGACTTGGCCGGCCGAGGCCGGCACCGGCGGCATGCAGGGATATCTGCTTCACGAGCGGGAGCGAGGCCGGCCGCGCCCGGGCGTTCTCGATGTGCTGGCGGATATGTCGTTCGCCGCCGACGAGTTCGGCGCCCTGCTGCGGTCCGCGCCGCCCGAGCGTCGCGATGTCGGCGGTCTCGCTCGCGCACTGGCCAAGGCGATTTGCCTGCACGACCGGCAGGCTGAAGTCGCGGCCGATCTGCAGCAGAGCTTCGAGCGCCAGGCGCTGAACGCCAAGGACGTTCGCCTGGCGATTGCGCTGGCCCAGGCGGAACCGGACCAGGCGACTACGGCGCTCGGTGACGTGCTCGAGTACGCGTTTCGGCACACCGATCCGACAGACGCGGCGACGCTGCAGGAATTCGCAGGGATCGCCCGGGCCCAGGGCAATGACGCCCGGGCGCGCTCCATCTTGCGCTGGCTGCTGATCAGTGATTTACAATATGGGCATCGTTCATCGCGCCTGGACGAGCGCATGGAGAGGCTCGACAGCTATCTGCGGCTTCTGCCGGACTCCGACTCCACCGTCGAGCGCCGCAAGTGGCTCGGGCTGCTCGCGCCCACACCGTTGGACAAGCCGGTCGACGCGATGGAGGCGGCGCGCTTCCTGCGTTGGAGCCGTACCGAAGACACCGAGCAACTCGAGACTCACGCCGCCGCTCTGCGGGAACAGGCCCGGCAAAACGCCGAGTTCGGGACTTCGACGCTCTATTGCGCCCTCGCATCTTATGCTGCGGCGAACCAGCGCGACGAGGAATTCAACGAGTGGATCGCGGATGCCGTCAAGTGGTGCGCTCATCGTCGCGGTGGCAGTCGTGTGATCGACCTCCGCACCGCGCTGCCCGCCGGAGAAGGCGGCGGCGAAACCCAAACGTGGGTGAAACTGCTCGTCAAGGCGCTCCAGGGTGCGAGCGGGAAGCAACCCGGATCGATTGCGCGCGAAGACGTGGTTCGCAGCCTCTGCCTGCTCGGCGGGTGGTGCAGCAGCAACGGGCTCGCGCCGCTGGCCCGCGACGTCCTGGACGAAGCCCAGGCGCGGGCGGGCGCCGTCGGCGAGCATTACCTGTGGCTGGCCGACCTGGCCCGGATGACGGGCGATACCGCGCGGGCCACGCAACTCGAGACGACCCTGCTGAAAGAGGATGCCCTGCCCGTGCCGCGCGTGGCGGCACTGCTCGACGAGATAGAAGCTCACGACGGTGCCGAGACCGCCGACTCGTTGGCGCAGCGCGTCGC
>JBECKQ010000425.1:0-10576 GCA_040235375.1 Phycisphaerae bacterium
CGGATTGCAACACGAACGGCGTGCCGGACGAGTGTGACCTGCCGGCGCACGACGCCAACAACAACGGCGTGCCCGATGAATGCGATATCGCAGGAGACTGCGACGGCAACGGTCAATTGCAGTCGGCGGACTACGCTGACTTCGCGAGCTGCATGGCCGGCCCCGGCGCGCCCTTGCCGCAGTTCGCGACCTCCGGATGCCTCTGTCGCGAGACTTTCGACTTCAACAGCGACGTCCAAATCGACCTGGCGGACTTTGCCGTTCTTCAGGCTCAATCCTGGCCTTGAGCGGATGTCACCTCACGCCGCAGGCTCGCACCGCGTTTTCCTGGCGGTGATTTGCCCGCGGCAGCCGCGCGGACATACCATGCCCCCGGCCGCATCGATTCCACGGAGCTCAGTCTTGTCTGGCACGCCGGACGCCCATGCCAATCCTGCCGTGGATCCCGCCACCTGGCTGGACGATCACGGTGACGCGCTCTTCCGCTACGCGCTGCTCCGTCTGCGCGATCGCGAGAAGGCGGAGGACGCGGTCCAGGAATGCCTTCTCGCCGCGCTTGCAGCGCGCGAGCGATTCGAAGGGCAGTCTTCGGAGCGAACCTGGCTCATCGGCATCCTCAAGCGGAAGATCGTCGATGCCATCCGCCGCTCATCGCGCGAGTCGCCTGTCGAGGACCCGGAGGCTGCACAGTCAGCCGGCGAGGGGTTCTTCGACAACCGCGGCTTCTGGCGCGCGCTGCCGGCGCGATGGAAGGGCGACCCCGGTCAGTCGATCGAGGATCGGGAGTTCTGGGACATCTTCCGGCGATGCATCGAAAAGCTTCCCGTCCGCCTCGCCGACGCATTTCTGCTTCGCGAGATGGATCAGATGAAAAGCGACGAAGTGTGTCAGGTATTGAGCATTACCCCGACCAACCTGTGGGCGCAACTGCACCGCGCCCGGCTTGGCCTGCGCCGGTGCCTCGAGACGCACTGGTTCGCCGGACGACGGAAAGATGGCTGACAAGCGTCCGACTTTCGAGTTCCTGCGGTTGCTCTTCGCTCCCTGCGACGAGATTGCTCATCTTACGTCCCAATCGCTCGACCGGAGTCTGCCCTGGCATGAGCGAATCGCGATGAAAGTGCACCTCGCCTACTGCAAGGCATGCCGCCGCTATCGCCGTCACGCGCTGGTCCTTCGTGAAATCCTCACCCGCTACGCTGCAAGGCTGGAAGGCCGCGAGCCCGCCGCAGGCCCAGCGCTCTCGCCCGCAGCCCGCGAGCGAATCCGCCGGGCACTGATCAATCCGTAGGCGCACTCCGCCTCCGGACGAAAGTCGACCGGCGCCGTCGCGGTTGCAGCCACGGATATCTCGTCGTTTTTGCTGATGTTCTTTGTCAGGCACGCCACAATCCGGCGACCAACCAATGGGAGGGCCGACGTGGCCGCGCTTGTCGAGCGGCGGACCGGCGGCCGGGTCAGGATCAATGAGAAACTGCGGGCGAGGAATCGCCCCTCCTCAGGCGGGCCGGTCGGCGCCGCTCCGATTCCAGGGGGACGGAGTGGCAGTCGATGCGGCTCGCCGGTTATCATCGCTTTCCCACACGGGCCGAATTCGCACGCCTGTTCGAAGAGAGGAGGATTCCATGAAATGTCGCTCTATCGGCGTCGCCGTGCTGGCTTGCACCGCTTGTGCTGCCGCCGCGCGCGCCAACAGCCTGTATCAGAAGGCCGGCTGGGTCGCCTTCCTGCCGACCGGCTCGCATCAGACCACGGCGCTCGCCACGATCGTGGATGCGCAAACGATCCTGATCGAGCACCTTACGTACGACGGCACGGCGCCGGCCGTATACTTCTACCTGGGGGCAACCGACACGTACAACGACTACCTGAACGGTCTGGAGGTGCCGCCGCTGCTCGACCGCGCGTACGCCGACGAGACGATGGTCCTCACCTTGCCCGCCGGCGAAACGCTCGATGACTATAACGGCATTTCCCTCTGGTGCGCCGCGGTGCTTGTCAACTTCACCAGCGCGTCGTTCGTGCCGCCGGCGCAGCCGTATCCGCGGGCCGGCTGGATCGCCGACATGCCCCTGGGCATTCATTACACCAAGGGAGTTGCCACGATCATCAGCGAGCGCGTGATCCGCGTGGAACACTTTGCTTACGATTTCACCGCACCGGGGGACGTGTATCTCTATCTCGGCGAGTGGGACGATCGCACGAAATTCATGGACGGTTTGCGCGCTTCGCCCCTGATCGACCACTCCTCGATCGACGAGACGGTCATCTTCGGCCTGCCCGGCGCCAGCACGCTCGACGGCTACGGCGCCATCTCCGTCTGGTGCGAAACGTTCGAGGCCAACTTCACGTCGGCGATGTTCCGCCCCGAGGTGACCTACGATGCGGACAACGACGACGATTGCGATACCGACGACTACAGCATCTTCGCCGACTGCATGATGGGACCCCGCGTTCTGCCCATGCCCGTCGGGGCGGACCTGCAGATCTGTCTCGGTGCGTTTGATCTCGACGACGAGGAGGACGTGGACATGGCCGACACCAGCCGGCTCCAACGGTACTTCACCGGCCCGTTGCCGTGAAGGCGCCCGCGTGCCAGTCCTCTTGAGCAGCGCTTGTTCGATCGTTGATTGTATGTCGCGCTCGAGGATTACCAGGAAGCGTCGCGGACGAATCGAAGGTTGACGTTGTATCCGCTTTCTTGCGGGTGCGCCACTGACACCTGTCGCGGCTCCGGTTGCAGCGCGCAGTCTTTCGCCGCTATCCGATCTTCGCATCCGGCACTTGCGGTTCTACGGGGGGGCAGCCGCACGCCGGACCTCGCACGCACGCTGATCACGCGCCGGTGAACTCGGCCTGCAGAATCGCGAAGTCCGCAAGGTCGATGTCGCCATCGGTGTCCGCGTCGACGCACTCGCAACCGGCCGGTGGTATCCCATCGGGCCCGGTGAAGCAATCGCCCATCATCTGGAAGTCGAAGCCATCGACGTTGCCGTTGTCGTCGAAATCGCTCGCCGCTGGGACCGACGCGTAAACCTCCACGTCGTCGATGTTCCACCCCGGATACGAGATGCTGCCGTCCGTCGGACCCATTCCCCACCGCACGTACACGGCCGCCTGGCCGTCCGCGACGGCCGAAAGGTCCGCGGTCTCCAGCGACCAGGCGATGTCCGCGACCGAGGCCGAGTTCTGCCACGCGGGCGTCCAGCTTGCGCCGTCATTGCTCGCCTCGATCGTCGCGCTGTCCGTGCTTTCCACGCCGAGCCAGCGCCTGAAGCGCAGTTCGACGCCGGCCAGACCGGTGCAGTCCAGCGGACCCGTCGTCAGGTAGGACGCCGTGGCCATGCCGTTCGCGTAGTCGCCGCCCAGGTTGTAGCCGAAGATGTTCGTGCCGGAGTACGCCGCCGCCGGATCGCGATTGTGCGATCCGCCGTAGGTGGCCGGACCGTATTGCCAGAGACCTTCCATCGTCCAGCCGGGATCCGTATCAAGCGGGAAGCTGTAGATGAGCTGTTTGATCGCCGGCGCCGCCAGTACGTCGATCGTGCACGTGGCGATGTTCGAGTCGCCGCCCTCCGGCGCCGTGCCGCCGTCGTTCGCCTTGAACTGGAAGCTGTCCGCCCCGCGCTGGCAGGGATTCGGCACGTACTGGACCGCGTTGCCGCCGCCCGTCAACGTGTAGGGCACGAACGTGATGTCGCCTGCGCCTGGATCGACCAGCACGCCGTCGGCCGGCAAATCGGTGATGATGAACGTCAGCGCCGCGGGCGGCGCGGGCAGGCCGTCATCGGTTGCCTGCAGCGTCACCATCACCGGCGTGTACACGCCTGTCGTATCGCTGCCGTCCGCCGCGGTCGGCGGCTGCGGATTGGGCGCGTAGGCCGGCACGTGCATGGCGATGCAGTGCAGCGCTCCCGCCAGCGGGATGATGCCCGAGCAATCCAGTTGGTAGATCGTGTGATCCGGAAACGCCGCCTGGAACACCGCCAGCGCCTGCGCGTCCTGCGACGTATACGGGCTGCCGAAATACGATATGAATACGAGGTCGTTCATGACCACGGCATTTGTATACGTGTAATGCGTGCCGCCGCTCTGCCAGCCAGGCGTCCGGAACACCGTGTATCCGCGCGAGGCCATGTCGCTCGCCGCGTTCTCGGTGATCGTGTAGGGGCTCCCGTCCGAAGGGGAATACTGGCCGATGATCACCTTGTCATCGCCGGCTGGCATCATCCACATGTCGATGTGCCGCGTGGAGTCGAACGAAGTCGGAAAGCCGGGGTAAATCGTCAGGTTGACGTTCTGATACTCGGCGAAGAGGTCCTTGATCTCCTGCTCGGTGTAGGCCGGGTTTTCAGCCAGGATCAGGTCGCTCATGAAGGCGTCGCCGTTGGAGAACAGGTGGAAGTTGCCGCCGCCGTGTGTCAGCGGAATCTCGTATCGCGGCTCGCCCCACAGGGTGCTGAGGTAGCCGTTAAACAGATTATCGTTCGGCCGCTGCGGCCGATTGTATATGTGGTCGACGATGGCCCGGTTGCCGTCTTCAAAGATGAACCGCGGCCCGTAATCCCGAATCCAGACGCTATCCGTCGTTCGCACGATGAACTGCACCTGTGACATGTCCGCCCCGGCGGAGGTCAGGGTGCTCGTGACGGTGCTTTGTTCCGAAACGCTGTCGACCACCATGTAGACGGTCGCGTCCGGATCCTGCGTCGTGATCGCGACGGTCATCGATGTGAGCAGTCCGGTGTGGTCCTCCCAGGCCAAGAGGATGCCTTCATTCTGTTCGTATTCCGCCGGGCAGTACACGGCGCCGGTGGGGGGGGCCCGCAGGATGTAATCCTCGATCGTCGGCTGGGGCAGCGGCATCTGCTGCTCGGCCGGCGTCATATTGCGCGGAAGCGAGTGCGGCGACTCGGCTTCCAGGCGGTCGAACAGATCCTTCGGCAGGACCGTCGCGTATTGCGCAAAGCACGGCGCAACCGCAGCGAGGATCAGGATCACGGACAGCGACAGTTTCATTTTCCATCCTCCTTGGGCGTGAGCGTTGGCAGAGCGTCCAGTCTAGCATGTGGCTGACCGCGGTCCAAGTTTCCGAAATGTTGCCGCGATGACGAAGAGAAGTGTCGAACTCACCCCGCGTGCCCCTGGTCTATAGGGGCTCATGCGCGGTGCCCAGCGCGTGTACCACTGCTCTTGAGCAGTGCCATGACGGTGGCACGTATTCCAGGCCCGTGAATCACGGGCAGGATTCCCATGCCACACGGCGAACAGGCGCGATGATCTGAAGGCGGAATCAGGGGGGGCGTAATCGGGGGCTGCGGGGAGCGTCGCAGGCGTCTGCTACCTCACCATCGCGGCTCTGACATGCCGGCGCGTATTCACGCACGATCGTTCAGATCAGCAATCGCACGATTCTGTCGACCGCGAACGCCGCGAGCAGCGTCAACGCGATTGTCAGCCAAGTCGGCCATCGCCGCACGTCCGCCGCGGTCTCCACGAGCCGATACAACGGTGGGGGGCTGTCCGGCAGCGTCTGCTCCTGGCAGACTTCCGTCACGATCCGGCTGGCTTCAAGGGGGCGAAGGTCCAGCGCCGCGGCATACTGAATCAGCCGCCGCCGGCGGCGCTCCGTCAGCGGACCGTTCCGCGTCTCGCCGCGAACCATTTCGCGGAAGATTTCCCGCCCTTCCTCGCGGGAGAAACGCGGCCCCGTGTGAGCCGTGCGTGTGGTGGGGTTGTCGTCTTCGTCGCCCAGCAATCTCATGCGCGATCCTTCCCCTGCGATAACAGTCGCTTTATCCATCATATGCAGCGCCGGCACCGAAATGAAGGCGGTATTTTCGGATTCCGAGAGTGTCCGAAAAAGACGGACCACGTAGCTCGTATTGACGCCCGCGCCGGGTTCGCGCCGTGCCGGCCGCCTTCCAACGTCCGAGATGGCCCGTTGTCAAATCGAGCGCTCCGCGTCTACGCTTCCCCATCGGGCCGGGCCTCCGGACAGCGGCCGGCGCGTGTGCGGCCGTGCATTCACGTGCTTCGGGCCGGACGCGTATCTCTTCTGACCGGGAATCACGAGCCAGCGGCCGGCGCCGCCAAGGGAGAGCTTAAGATGACCGCCGCGCGCCATGTCTGTTTGTTCGCCGCCGTCAGCTTCGCAGCGTATGCCGCTCAGCCGCGCACGCTCGCCACGACCCTGACGACAGAGCTTGTCGCGTCCGGCCTCACCCGGCCGATCGGCATCGCTCACGCGCCGGGCGATACCACGCGCGTCTTCATCATCGAAAAACGCGGCGTCATTACGCTGCTCCACCTGGACGGCGGCGGCCTCAGCACCTTCCTCGACATCGACGCCCGCATCGGCGGCGGCACGACCAACTACAGCGAACAGGGTCTCCTCGGTCTCGCCTTCCACCCCGACTACAACAGCAACGGCTACTTTTACGTGGACTACACCGACAACTCCGGCAACACCAACGTCTCACGCTTCTCCGTGACCGCCGGCGATCCCGACACCGCCGATCCCGACTCCGAGTACAACCTGCTCACGATCGCCCAGCCGCAGACCAATCATAACGCCGGCTGGCTCCACTTCGGGCCCGACGCATACCTCTACATCGCCACCGGTGACGGCGGCGGCGCCGGCGACGACGATACCGGCCACACCCTCGGCGTCGGCAACGGCCAGGACATCACCGACAACCTGCTCGGCAAAATCCTCCGCATCGACGTCGACGGAACCAACGGCCCCAGTGGCAGGTATGGCATTCCCCCCGACAATCCGTTCGTCGGCGTCACCGGCGACGATCAGATTTGGGCATTCGGCCTGCGCAACCCGTGGCGCGACTCGTTCGACACGCTCACCGGCGACCTGTGGATCGCTGACGTGGGCCAGGACCTCTGGGAGGAGATCGACTTCCAGCCGGCCGGCGATCCCGGCGGCGAGAACTACGGTTGGCGCTGCCGCGAGGGCTTCCACGACTACGACACCACCGGCGATTGCAGCGCCACGCCCTTCACCGATCCCATCTACGAGTACTCGCACGGCGGCTCGCCGTCGCGCTGCTCGATCACCGGCGGCGAAATCTATCGCGGCTGCGCCATTCCCGACCTCCGCGGAGCGTACTTCTTCGCCGACTACTGCTCCGCGCAGATCTGGTCGCTGCGCTACGACCCGCAGACGCAGACTGTCTACGATTTCACCGACCGCACCGCCGAGCTCGCCCCATGCTGCGCGCTCAACATCCGCAGCATCACCTCCTTCGGCCGTGACGCCAACGGCGAAATCTACATCTGCGACCAGAACGACGGCGAGGTCTTCCGCATCATCCCCGCCGGCGCCGTCGACGCCCCCACGCCCTTCGACTACGACAACGACGGCCAGGCCGCGCCCGACGTCGATCTCTTCGACTACTTCGGCTTCGCCGACTGCATCACCGGTCCCGACGGCTCGTATGCGGATTGCCTATGCGACGTCTTCGATGCCGACGCCGACGGTGACATCGACCTCATCGACTTCGCCGGCTTCCAATCCGCCTTCACCGGCCCGTGAACGACGACGGCACCGTCTTGGTACCGCCGGCGCCTGCTCCAGGGCCGATTCGTACCTGCTGAGTTTTCAACTCGGAACTCCGTTCGCTTCTCATCGCGACTTTCGAGCGTCGGCCGCCGCTCGTGTGGTCAGCGACTGGCCAGGCCGACAGTCACAATCATCGGCCGGATCGGCGGGGCGACGGCGGGCTCGGCCTTCGCCACGCGCCGGCAAAGCACGTTTTTTCGATTCCGCCTTAATGGCGCGGAAGATACACCGACCTCGCGGGTAATACAGATAGGCAACACTTCTCGCTCTGGAGGACCCTGCTGTGACTGTGGTGGTTCTTCCCAACGTGTCGCAGGTACAGTCCGTGACGGAGCTGCACGCCGCCCTGCGTCTCCGCTACGACGTCTTCGCCCGCTATCGCGTATTCAGCAGCGGTTACGCCAACGACAGGGCGCGCATGGACCTCGACGAGTACGACGCCTCCAGCATCCATTTCGTGGCTCGCTTCGCAGACGAATCGCCGATCGTCGCCACCGTCCGGATTATCACGCCGCGCCGACAGCCACACTCGGTTAACCTCATCTGCCGCCTCGCTCACCGTCATGGTGACCACGCTCTGCGAAGCGCCGTAGACGCACCGCGCGACGGCCAGTTGTTGCTGTTCGAAAGCTGGCCCGCCATTGAGCTCGAACGTGCGACCGGCGTGCCCATCGCCCGCTGGTGCGAGATGAGCCGCCTCGCAGTTGTCCCGACCTGCCGCGGTCGCGGGGTGGCGAGGGCCGCCGCCGAGCGCGCCGTGGCGGCGGCGCGCGATCGCGGCTTTGCCGTCATCTGTCTGACCTGTGGCGTGTGGCTCGTGGACATGTACCGGCGGATGGGCTTCGAGCCCGTTCCCACAGCGGTGGCCCGACCGTTCCGCGGCCAGCCGTCGAATGCGATGTATCTGACTCTCTAAGCACGCCTTTGTTGTGAGGAGTGAGTCATGTCTCGAACAATGGCAACCAGCTACCGGAACCCCATCGTGGGCGTCTTGTGCGTCGGATCTGCGATCGCACTGGCGGTGATGGCCTCGAAATCGGGATTGCAGCAGAGCCATCTTGTATACACCTACTGTTTCGCCCTCTTTTTCTTCCTCTCGGGAGTGCTGCTGATCGCCCCCCGGACGCTCAACGTCTTCGAGGAGACGACCCGGCTTCTGTTACCGATACTGAAGGTGCTGCCGTGGAGGGGGGACGAGCACGACGACGAGCACGACCCCGGCCCGGTTGGCCCGGGCCAAAAGGAACTCGAGGAAACCGTGACGGCGACCGGAAGCATCGTGATTCCTGCGCAGACGGACACGGGTCTCTGCCGGTCATTGTACGAAAACTACCCCGCGGTCTACCGGCTCACGCCGAAGACGTTTCTCTTCCTCGACTGGAACTCCGTGTTCGATCTGATCTTCGGACACATCGACCGCCTCAAGCCGGGGGAGCACGTCTCCACGTGGGCTCGGAAGCTCACGAACTTCCAGGAGTCACTTCGCCACGCGGAGGAGAAGTTTCGCGGCGCGAGCGGACCAGACATGGACGTGGAGTCCATCACGTACCGGTCGCCGCAGTTCGGGAACATGCGGTTTACGAAGGTGGCCATGCCCGCAGTCGACACGCATACCGGCAAGTTCCTTGGCTGGAACTGTGTGCTGAACATCGACTACGTGGAAAAAAGCGATTTGTACTACGCTGAGCTCGAGAAGATCCTGAAGCGCCAAGTCAAGTGGAGCTCCTACGCCGCCGCATATGATGCGGTTGTTCCACACTTCGAGGGCTACACCGAGCTGGTCAATCGCTTCCTGCAGGTGCTCGCGGCGAACAACTGCAACCGGGTGCTCGACCTCGGCGCCGGAACCGGGATTTTGTCTGAGCGCCTGATCGAGGCCGGAAGGAAAGTTCATGCCATCGACAACAACGAGACGATGCTGGCCCGCTTGCGCGAAAGATGCGGCGCGAACGGCAACCTCAAGATCAGCAAAATGGACATCCGGAGGCTGAGTAGACTCACGAACAGTTACTATGACGCCATTGTCGCCATGAACGTGCTGTTCTGCCTCGACGAAAACGAACTCAGGCAATGCCTGCGCGACATCTTCGCCTTGCTCGTCCCGGATGGACTCCTGGCCCTGAGCGTCCCGAGGGAGGGGGGCAACATCGACGAGTTGTTCGGGGCCATCCGCTCGAGCCTCAAGGCAAAGGGCCTGTGGGACCCGCCCGACGACGAGGAGCACGACCTGAGGCCGGCGTGGGAGACGCTCTATAAGCACAACAGGCAGATGCGCCAGGAGCACGAGCTGCGCGAATTCAGCTCTGATCGACTGCGCCGCCTGCTGACGGACGCCGGGTTCCGCGACATCCAGATCACGAACGGCGACGTCTACGCCGGCCAGGGACTCTTCGCCACCGCCCGGCGGTCGAGCGCAGTGTAAGCCGGCCCCGTTGGGGTGATCTGGACGCGTTTGCGTCCGCGCCTTCGCCGCGTCGGCGATTGTGCACAGCCTGAGCACGGCGCCGGGCTGGTTGGTCGCGCAAGGCTATTTCAGGAAGACTGTTCGCCCGACAGGCGATGGCCGGTGAGCCGCAGGAAGGCGTCCTCCAGCGTGGGCGGACCAAAGCTGATGGACAGTGCGTCGTCGCCCAGTTCGGCGGCGATCTTCGGCACGGCCTCAGCGCCGTGCTCCATTTCCACGTGAATCCCGTCGTCCGCCATGATCGGGTTCGCTTCGAATCGCTCGCGAAGGCGACTTGCCGCGCGCGCGGGATCGCGGGCGACGATGCGAATCACGTCGCCGCCGACGCGCGACTTGAGCTCGGCGGCCGTGCCGTCGGCCACGACCTTGCCGGCGTCCATGATGGCCACGCGCTGGCAGTTCTCCGCGTCGTCGGTGATGTGCGTCGTCCACAGGATCGTCACGCCGTCGTCGCGGCGCAGTTTTTCGAGACAGGCGGCGAGGTCGCGTCGAGCCGCCGGGTCAAGCCCCGTCGTCGGCTCGTCGAGCAGCAGCAC
>JBECKQ010000278.1:0-5322 GCA_040235375.1 Phycisphaerae bacterium
GCCTATCGCCTCCTGCCTCTTGCCTTGCCCCCTACTCCTCTTCCGACGCTGCGCCGACAATGTCCGCTTGGGCGACGCGCAGAACCTCGTCCGGCGTCGTCACGCCGCGCAGAATCTTCATCTTCCCATCGTCGCGCAGCGTCCGCATGCCCGACGCGATGGCCGCCTTGCGTATCTGTGACGTCGGCGCGCGGTTGAAGGCCAACTCGCGCATCTCGCTGTTCATCTGCAGCATTTCGAACACGCCGAGCCGGCCGTGATAACCCGTCCCGCCGCACCGGCTGCACCCCTTGCCCTTGTAGAACGTCGCCTCCGCAAGCTGCTGATCCGTGAAGCCCAGCAGCTTCAGGTAACGCTTGTTCGGGTTCGGGTCCGCCTGCCGGCATTCCTTGCAGATCACACGCACCAGTCGCTGGGCCATGATCGCCTGGATCGAGCTCGCCACCAGGAACGGCTTGATCCCCATGTCAATCAATCGCGTGATCGCCGACGGCGCGTCGTTGGTGTGCAGCGTGCTGAACACGAGGTGCCCGGTGAGCGCCGCCTGTATCGCCACGTCGCCCACCTCCCGGTCACGTATCTCGCCGACCAGGATGATGTTCGGTGCCTGCCGCAGCATCGCCCGCAGGATGCGCGCAAACGAAAGCCCGATTTCCTCGCGAACCTGGCACTGGTTCATCCCCGTGAAGTTGTACTCCACCGGATCCTCCGCCGTGATGATCTTCTTGTCCGGCCGGTTGAGCTCCTGCAGCGCGGAATACAACGTCGTCGTCTTGCCGGACCCCGTCGGACCCGTCACGAGGAAGATGCCGTTCGGCCGCCGGATGATCCGGTGAAACTCCTCGTAGTTGTCCTCCTCGAAGCCCAGCGCCGCGATGCCCACGTTCGCCGACTCGGGCCGCAGAATACGCAGCACCACGCTCTCGCCGTGGTACGTCGGGCACGCGCTCACGCGGAAGTCGATCTGCCGCCCGGCGAACTTCATCTTGATACGGCCGTCCTGCGGCACGCGACGCTCGGCAATGTCCATGCCCGACATGATCTTGAAACGCGTCAGCACCGCCGCCTGGATGTTCTTCGGAATGTCGTCGCGTATCTGGCACACGCCGTCGATGCGATAGCGCACGCGCACGCGATTCTCCATCGGCTCGACGTGAATGTCGCTCGCCCGGTTGCGGACCGCCTCGCCGATGATGTGGTTGATCAGGCGGATGATCGGCGCGTCGCCGTCTTCCCCTTCCTTGGCCCGGCCCTTCTCGTCCTTCTCCAGCTCCTCCTCGAGGTCGATGCTCGCCCGGTCGATGCTCGCCATCGTCTGCGACAGGTCGTCCGTCATCTTGGCGAGGAAGTCGTCGATGAACTTCTGCACGCGCTTCGCCGGCGCGAGCATTGGGATCAGCTCCTTGCCCAGCCGGAACTTGAGAAGGTCGAACGTGTCCAGATCGAGCGGATCGGTGATCACCACCTTCAGCCGGTCGCCGTCCATTCCTGCCGGCAGCACGAGGTGCTTGCGGACAAGGTCCGCCGGTATCAGGTCGAACGCGGACTTGGGAATACTCGTCCGGTCGAGGTCGACGTATTCGAGCCCGAGCTGTGCCGCCAGGGCTCGCATCACGTCCTCCTCCGTGCACAGTTCCAGCTCGACGAGCGCTTCGCCGACCCGTTTGCCGTGCTCCATTCCGTACTCGAGGGCCTGGGCCACCGCCTTTTCGTCGACGATGCCCCAGCTCAACAGGATCTCTCCGAGCTTCTTCCGCTTGCGTGCCATCTACGGGCCTTTTGTTGTGTGTTCAGGCGGGATGCGCTTCTCGCGTGCTCGCGGCGCGCCCGGAACACTCGCCCATTCTGCGGTGCCGGGCGGCACGGTCTGGCCCGCAGGGACAGGTCGTGTTTGTCCGAATCGCGCGCTTGCCGATGCGCCGCGCAGCTCCTTGTCGACCAACGACCGAACTCGTCAAATTTTATCGGCACATATCATGCCAGGCAAGTTGGTCGCAATGCCGACCGAGGCACCGCATAACGGCGCTGCAACCGCGCCATCCCTCGGCGCGACTCGCGTTGACAGTCCTTCCGGCCGTCATATAGTGGCGCCGCTTACTGTGATTCCAGCTTGACAACAAAGCGCTAATCGGAGCCCTCGTCATGGCGAAATCGACCAAGTGGGTGTACTTCTTCGGCGCAGGTCAGACCGAAGGCGACGGCACCATGAAGCAGGTGCTCGGCGGCAAGGGGGCCGGCCTCGCCGAAATGACGCGCATCGGCCTGCCTGTTCCCGCAGGATTCACCATCACCGCCGAGGCCTGCGCCGCCTACACGCAGAACGGCAGGCGATGGCCGGCCGGGCTCGAAGAGCAGGTCAGAAAGTACCTGCGCAAGCTCGAAAAAGCCTGCGGCAAGAAGCTCGGCGACAATAAGAACCCACTGCTCGTCTCCGTCCGCTCCGGCGCCGCCGTCTCCATGCCCGGCATGATGGAGACCATCCTCAACCTCGGCCTCAACGACGTTTCCGTGGAAGGGCTCGCCAAGGCTGCCAACAATCGCCGCTTCGCCCTCGACGCCTACCGCCGCTTCATCATGATGTATGGCTCCACCGCCCGCGGCGTCGAACGCGAGCTGTTCGACCAGGCCTTCGACAGCCTCAAGGAGCAGCAGACGCGCTATCGCATCGGCAAGCCCGAAGGCGAACTCGTCCTCGACACCGAAGTCAGCGAGCTCGAGCTCGAGCACCTCATCACCGACTTCAAACGCATCTACCACGAGCACACCAGCGACGACTTTCCTCAGGACCCTTACCAGCAGCTTGCCGGCGCCATCGACGCCGTCTTCAACAGTTGGATGGCCGACAAGGCCGTCACCTATCGCCGCGTCGAGCGCATCACCGGCCTGCTCGGCACGGCCGTCAACGTCTGCCAGATGGTCTTCGGCAACATGGGCGAGGACAGCGGCACCGGCGTCTGCTTCACCCGCGACCCCAGCACCGGCGCCAACGAATTCTACGGCGACCTCCTCATCAACGCTCAGGGCGAGGACGTCGTCGCCGGCGTTCGCACGCCGGTCAAGCTGATCGAGCTCCGCACCATTATGCCCGACGCCTACGAGCAGCTCGAAGCCGTCCGCGCCATGCTCGAGATCCACTACCAGGACATGCAGGACCTCGAGTTCACCATTGAGCGCGGCAAGCTCTACATGCTCCAGTGCCGCACCGGCAAGCGCAGTCCCGCCGCCGCCTTCAAGATCGCCGTCGACCAGGCCACGCAGCCCACGCTCAGCCGCAACGAAACGAGCCTGCTCGTCCGCAAGAAATACCTGCCCAAGTCGTATGCCAATCGGGCGACCAAACCGGTCATCACCCGCGAGCAGGCCGTCATGCGCATCACCCGGGCCGACATCGAACGACTCTTCTATCCCGTGATTGATCCCGATATCCCGCGCGAGAACCTTACCGAGCGCCGCCTGGGCGAAGGCATCAACGCCGTTCCCGGCGCCGCCGCCGGACAGATCGTCTTCACCGCCCCCGAGGCCGAAGCCTTGGCCGCCTCCGGGCAGAAGGTCATCCTCGTCCGCAAGGAAACCTCGCCCGAAGACGTCGGCGGCATGCACGCCGCCGTCGGCATCCTCACCGCCACCGGCGGCAAGACCTCCCACGCGGCCGTCGTCGCCCGTGGCTGGGGCAAGTGCTGCATCGTCGGTTGCGGCTCCCTGCGTATCGACTATGGCAGCAAGACGATGGCCTTGAACGGCACGTCGCTCTCCCAGGGCGACTCGATTACCCTCGACGGCACCACCGGCGCCATCTACCGCGGCGCGCTCGATCTCGTCCCGCCCGCCACGCCGCCCGAGTATGACGTCCTAATGGGCTGGTGCGACGAAGCGCGCCGGCTACGCGTCCGCACCAACGCCGACACCCCCGGCGACGCCGCCAAGGCCGTCAGCATGGGCGCTGAGGGCATCGGACTGTGCCGCACCGAGCACATGTTCTTCGGCACCGAGGACCGCCGCCTGGCCATGCAGGAGATGATCGTCGCCGACAGCGAGTCCGCTCGCCGCACGGCCCTCGACAAGCTCCTCCCCTTCCAGCGCAGCGACTTCATCGGCATCTTCGAGGCCATGAATGGCAAGCCGGTCACCATCCGCCTGATCGACCCGCCCTTGCACGAGTTCCTCCCGCAGACCGTCGAGGATATGCAACGCCTCGCCGAGCACACCGGCATCGCCATCGAGTCCATCCGCGCCCAGGACGAAATGCTGCACGAGAGCAACCCCATGCTCGGCCACCGCGGCTGCCGGCTCTGCATCACCTATCCCGAGATCCTGGAGATGCAGGTCCGCGCCATCATCGAGGCCGCCATCGACTGCTCGCGCCGCGGCATCGATGTGCTTCCCGAGATCATGATCCCGCTCACCATCGACCCGAAGGAGCTCTCTATCCTCGCGGAGCGCACCCGCGCCGTCGCCGACGCCATCATCGCCGACGCGGACATGTCGCTTCCCTACATGGTCGGCACGATGATCGAAACGCCGCGTGCCGCCCTGCTCGGCGACCGGATCGCCGAGGTCGCCGAGTTCTTCAGCTTCGGCACCAACGACCTGACGCAGACCACAATGGCCCTCAGCCGCGACGACGCCGGCCGCTTCCTGCCCGACTACGTCGACGAGCAGAAGGCCGGCATCTTCCACGACGATCCCTTCCAGTCCCTCGACCAGGAGGGCGTCGGCCTGCTCGTCAAGTGGGCCATTGAGCGGGCTCGCGGCGTCAAGCCCAAGCTCAAGATCGGCATCTGCGGCGAGCACGGCGGCGAGCCGGCCTCCGTCAAGTTCTGCCACCGCGTGAACATGGACTACGTCTCGTGCAGTCCGTATCGCGTGCCCATCGCCCGCCTCGCCGCCGCCCAGGCCGTCATCGAGGAAGACGGCAAGCCCGCGGGCAAGCGGACCACCCGCGGCGGTAGCCGAAGCGCCCGTCCGAGCCGCGCCCGTAAGGAAGCGGATAAAACGTCAACCTCCCAATCACCCAAACGCCGCGGCACTTCCACCGCCCGTCCGAGCCGCGCCCGTAAGGAAGCGGATAAGGCGTCAACCTCGAAAGCGCCCAAACGCCGCCGCACTTCCACGGTTCGTCCGAGCCGCGCCCGTAAGGAAGCGGATAGAACGTCAACCTCCCAATCACCCAAACGCCGCCCCCCGTCTCCGAGTAGCAGAGCGAAGACTGCAAAGAAGTCCGCCAAGAAAACGCGGACCGCAAGCGCGAAGTCCACGAAGAACAAATCCGCCACCAGGTCTTCGAAGAAGAAGGCCTCGGCCAGAAAGAAGACCGCCCGAAGG
>JBECKQ010000044.1:0-8320 GCA_040235375.1 Phycisphaerae bacterium
CGGGCCGATTCACAGCGGCGCCGGTGCCTGGATAAGTACGTCGGCGATGGCAAAAGCGCCCATCAGGAGGCTTACAATACCGTTGATGGTGAAGAACGCAAGGTTTACTTTGGAGAAATCATCCGGATGGACCGCGAAATTCTCGACCGCCAATAGCACTGCCACTATCGCTACGCCCGAGTAGTACAGTGCTCCCAGTGACGTGAGAATTCCTATCACAATCAGCAGAATGACCGTCGTGGCATGGCACAATCGCGTGATCAGCAGTGCCTTCGCCGGGCCCCATCGGGAGGGTATGCTGTACAGGCCCTCGCGGCGATCCACGTCGATATCCTGGCACGCATAGATGATGTCAAACCCGCCGATCCATAGCGTGACCGCGGCGGATAGGAGGATTGCCGGCCATCCCAAACTTGCCGGATCCACCGCGATCCAGGCGGCGATCGGCGACAGGGCGATTGCGCTGCCCAGGTAGAAGTGACTGTATTTCGTGAACCGTTTCGACAGTGAATACCCGAACAGGTAGGCCAGAACCGGTCCGCCGAGCAGCATCGGCCACTTGTTCGGTCTGGCCGGAAGCAGGTAAAACGAAAAACATCCCATGGCAAACGTCATGGACGCGATGGCTAAAAAAACCCAGGCGGCCGCCAGCGACAAACGGCCGGTTTGCAGCGGGCGACCCGCCGTTCGCGGATTCCGCGAGTCGATCGTGTAGTCCACGATGCGATTGAACGTCATGGCCGCGCTGCGCGCCGACACCATGCACACCACGATCAGCGCGAGAAGCAACAGCGTGGGCCTGCCTTCGGGCAGGTGCCGACCCGCCAGAAACGCCGCCATCAACGCAAACGGAAGGGCAAACACGGAATGCGCGAACTTGATCATTTCCGCCCAGGTGCGGACCTTCGATCCCGCCGCGTGCTGGCCGCCGACGCTCAAGCCTGCTCCCTCCGGCCCGGCTCGCGTCGAACGGCAGACCAGCGGGTCTTCAAATCGTGCGGCACGCCGAGAAGGTCGAGGAGCTTGCCCACGAGGAAATCGACCAGGTCGGCGATGGTCCTCGGCGACATGTAGAAACCGGGCGACGCGGGACAGACGATCGCTCCGGCCGTACTCAGCCGCAGGCAATTCTCGAGGTCCAGATGGCCCATCGGCGCTTCACGCGGGACGACGACGAGTCGGCGCCGCTCCTTGAGCGTCACCTGCGCCGCGCGGGCGATCAAGTTGCCGCCCAGGCCGGAGGCGATCTGCCCCAACGTGTTGCTGCTGCACGGGCAGATGACCATTCCGTCCGTCCGTGTCGAACCGCTGGACAGCTCGCTCGCCAGATCATTGTACGGCTGCATCACCAGGCGTGAATCCTCGCGACCCAGCAGGGCCGCCCCGTCAACGCGCGCCATTCCCATTTCATCGCTGAACAACTGGCGGCCGTGCGGCGAGACGATCACGTGCGTCTCCACGTTCGCCTCCACGAGGCATTGGATCAGGCGTTGGGCATAGACCGCGCCGCTGGCGCCGGTCACGCCGACCACGATCCGCTTGCCCTCGTCGTTTGGTGTCATTCGGTGGCATCCGCTGTGGCCGGCCCGAGCGCCCGTAGACGGTTGCGGGCCGGCGTCGCCCAGACACTGTCCGGGTACTGCTGCAAGAGCGTCTCGAGACTCGATCGGGCCTTCACGGGCGATTTGGCGTCAAGCCAGGCAACAGCCTTCATGTATAGCGCCTTTGGATGGGCGTCGCCCCTCGGGTATTTCTCGATCACCTCGTCGATTTTCCGCACCCGCGCGTCCGGATCGTCGATCAGCAACGCCCGCTCCAATGCCAGATTGTCCATCAAAAGAGAGTCTGGATACGCCGTCAGCAGCTTCTGAAGGTTCGCGCTGTAGCTCGGGTGATGCGGGTCCAACTGGAGATAGCCGACATGCCACGGCTCTCCGGCCTTCGAGCCGCACAGCGGCCGCAACCCGTATCGCGGATCGCCCCTGTTCTCCATCAGGAGCGAGCGCAATCGCCGGGCGTCGAACACCGTGTCCTCGAGCGGAATCCGGAGACTGTCCTCCGGCGCGCCGGTCTTCTGCGCCTCGACTGTGGCGGAGTCGTACTGGTCGAGCAGCTCGTCGAGCAGCGCGATCGCCTTGTCGACGTGTCGCGCGCGGGCCTCGAAGGTCGCCAGCTTGTATCGAGCGACGACCCCCATCCGCTGCTTGCCTGCGTTTGCCAGGACCCGGTGCCAGGTGAACTGCGACTGCGGTGAAGCGAAATCATCGTAGTAGCGGATGACCTTGCGATCGTGAAACGCGTTCAGGTCCACGCGCATGTCGAGGGCTTGGCCCTTGAGATACAGCACGTTCGGTGCGTAGCGGCTGTAGGGAAAGTTCCAGAGAAAATCGTCGCACTCGTCCACCAGCGCCATCGTGCTCTCGGCGAACGCCGACCCCATGTCCTGGGCCTCCAACTCCAACGACATGCGGAACTCTGCGTTGCTGCGCGTGGCCTCGAACTTGGGCTTCGGCGAGGGCTTGGCCTGCCACACTTCGTATGCAGTCCGCTCGAACCACTCGCCTCCGTCCCGACCCGCGTACCGATCGCCCACCTGCTTGCGATCATAGAACTGGTTCTGGAACCGCCGCTCGAGCAGGCGATAATACAGCGCGTCGCGACCGACGCTTCTTTCGAAGATCACCACCGGCACGGCGAAGCACAAGAGAAGCAGCGGCGCGACCACGCCGGGCCGGTAATTCACCAGCTTCGACAGCAGCAGCACGCCGCCCATGATTACGCACGACGCCAGCGTCGCCAGAATCCACGGGGCGATGAACTTGATCCGGTCCTCCGGTTTGTACAGCTCCACCGCCATCGTCGATTGCCGCGACGCCCCGTAAAAATAGAGCAGCACCAGCAGCAACCCCAGCAGGGCCGAAGCATAGCGAAAGCGGAACCGGAACGGCCGCACCGAAGCGAGGATGCACGCCCCGATCAGGTTGATCGCCAGCCACGGCATCACCGCGAAAAACCCGACGACGGCGATGAACGGCAGGCAGCACGGGAAACGGTACAGGATCGCGATCAGAATCGGGATGGACACGAGCGCCGCCAGCAGCAGCCCCACCACGACCCCGTGCATCGGCGTCTGGTCGATGCGGATGGGAAACAGCACGAAGTTGGCCAGCGTCGCGTCGCCGCGCGGCCGGATCGTGTCCACGAAAATCTGCCAGTAGTTCGGCTCGAGGAAGGCGAACGGATGCCCCGTCCGCAGCCAGTACGCGAAGCAACCCAGCCCGGCGAACAGCACCAGGTTCACCAGCAGAAGCACCGTCGCCCGGACGCGGTACTTCGGCGCCGCGCGGGACCACACGTCCATGATCTCGCTCGCCGGCCTGTCGTCGAGCGTTGTTTCCGATGCCGCAGTCGTCATCCGCTCCCCTTCGCCGCGACGTACACCGTAACTGCTCCGAACGTCAGCGGCCTCGCCAGGACGGCCGCAAACCCCGCCGCCGTCAGCCGCTTGCACATCTCATCCGCCCCCATGAACGTTACCACCGAGCTGGGCAGGTAGCGATACGCCCCTGTACGGTCGCGACTGATCACCGCCGCCGCCCGCGGCATGATGCGACCGCAATACAACTCATACACCGCCCGGAACAAGCGGTTCGACGGCCGCGTGAACTCGAGTATCACCGCCCGGCCGCCCGGACGCAGTACCCGGTGCATCTCCCTCAGCCCTCGGTCGAGGTCCTGGAAGTTCCGCACGCCGAACGCGCAGCTCACTACGTCGAACCGCTCCGCCGCGAATGGCATCCGCAGCGCGTCCGACTCGCTCCACTTCAGCGCCGCCGACGATCGCTCCATCGCCAACACCAGCATCGAATGGGCGAAATCGGCGCCGACCAGCAACAAAGGCCGCGGTGCCCACCGCTCGAACGCCCGCAGAAAATCGCCCGTGCCGCAGGCCACGTCCAGCACGATGGCCCCCGGCCTCGGCGCCGCCAGGCGCACCGCCTTCTTGCGCCAGGCTCGATCGCGACCGCCGCTGAACATCGTGTTGATCAGCTCGTAGGTCGGCGCGATCGCGTTGAACATCCGCCGCACGCGCTGCGCCTTGTCCGCCTGGTCGTGGACGGCCCCGAGCCGCTCTTCGTTCCAGACCGGCTCGGCCGCCTCGCTGGCGGCCCGGCTCGACGTGTCGGTGGCTTTGCCCAGACTCATTCCTCGACCCGTCATTCTACGCCGCGTCCACCGCACCGCCACAGATGCCTGATCACCCCAATCACCGCCGCCGCGTAGTCCGTTCGGCTGGCTGACAAGGGCGACGGGCGGTACACGGATGTTACCGGCGAGGCGTTGGTCCGTCACGAACGTCACCGCATTACAACGAAAACGGACGGCGCAGCGTTTGCCGCGCCGTCCGTCGATTTCGCCGCACTCTCTCAGCCGGCCTTACCCTCTTGTGGCAGACGTCTCGTCACGGAATGGCCGTGTGCCCGCCACCAGCTATTGCCTATGGCCTATTGCCTATCGCCTATTCAACGCCGCCGTTTACTTCTTCGCCGCCGCGAATCGCTTGCCGACCTCCGCCCAGTTGATCACGTTCCAGAACGCCGAGACATAGTCCGGCCGCCGGTTCTGATACTTCAAATAGTACGCGTGCTCCCACACGTCGAGCCCGAGCACCGGCGTCAGGTTTTTGGTGTACGGGCTGTCCTGGTTCGCCCAACCGGAGAGGTTCAGCTTGCCGCTGGAATCCAGGCACAGCCACGCCCAGCCGGAGCCGAACACGCCCGCCGCGGTCGCGGCAAACTTCGCCTTGAACTCGTCGAAGCCGCCGAACTCCGTCTTGATCGCGTCCGCCAGCGGCCCGGTCGGCTCGCCGCCACCGGACGGGCTCATGATCGTCCAGAAGATGGAGTGGTTCGCGTGACCGCCGCCGTGGTTGTTGATGGTCAGCCGGATCGGCTCCGGCACGGCGCCGATTCCGCGCAGCAGGTCCCCGACGCTCTTGCTGGCCAGATCCGGATACTTGGTCAGCGCGTCGTTCGCCTTCGCGATGTACGCGGCATGGTGCTTGGTGTGGTGGATCCGCATGGTTTGCTCGTCAATGTGCGGCTCCAGGGCGTTGTAGTCGTAAGGCAGAGAAGGAAGTTCAAACGGCATCTCAGCAGCTCCTTGCAGACAGGGGGAAATCCCAATCGTCAGTCGGTTCGAGCGGCGACCACGTCGCCCCGCAGAGAAGCTCGAACCAGGGACTTTTCTCAGTGTCCAGCCCAGTCACTGAACGGGGAAGGGTAGTAGCCGGATGTGCCACCGGCAAGCCCGGAATTGACACGTGCGGCTTCGCTGCGGCCGGGTTAGAGCGGCTTCAAACCACCTGTAGCGTGCGTATGCCCAAACCTCCACAGGAAGAACGAGGGGTTCCCACTACACGTGGATAGAGCTTGCTCTAGGAGAAGCCATGAAAAACCCCCGCCGGCCGGCAGGGGGTCGTCGTAATGCGTTGTCGGCTGATTCCCAACGGCGGCGCTACTCGGCGCCGTTCATCAGGTACTTGTGCATCGCCTCCGACGCGTCCTTCCCGTCGCCCATGGCGAGAATCACCGTCGCCCCGCCGCGGACGATGTCGCCGCCGGCGAACACCCCCGGAATGCTCGTCATCTTGTTCTCGTCAACGATGATGTTGCCCCACTTGTTGACCTTCAGGTCCGGCGTCGTCTGCGTCAGCAGCGGGTTGGCCCGCGTTCCGATCGCCTCGACGAAAATCTGGCAGGGAATGTCGAACTCGCTGCCCTCGATCGGCACCGGACGGCGACGGCCCGAGGCGTCCGGCTCGCCCAGTTCCATCTTCTGGCAACGCAGCCCGCGGACCCAACCCTTCTCGTCCCCCAACACCTCGACCGGGTTGCACAGGAAGTGGAAAACCACGCCTTCCTCTTCCGCGTGATGAACCTCCTCGACACGGGCCGGCATCTCCGTACGCGAGCGGCGATAGACCAACGTGGCCGGGTCGGCCCCCAGCCGGCGGGCGGTACGAACGGCGTCCATCGCGGTGTTGCCGCCGCCGACGACCACGATCTGGTCCCCGCGGATCACCGGCGTGTCGTTCTCCGGGAACCGGAACCCGCCCATCAAGTTCACGCGGGTCAGGTACTCGTTGGCCGAGTAAACCCCCTTCAAATGCTCGCCCGGAACCCCCTGGAAGATCGGCAGCCCCGCGCCGTTGGCGATGAACACGGCGTCAAAGCCCTCGTCCTCGAGCAGGTCGTGGATCGTGTACGTCTGCCCGATGACGACGTTGCACTCGATCTTGACGCCCATCTCCTTGAGCTTGTTGACCTCGGTATCGACGATTCGCTTGGGCAGACGGAACTCCGGAATGCCGTAGACGAGCACCCCGCCCGGCCGGTGCAGCGCTTCGAACACCGTCACGTCGTGGCCCTTCTTGGCCAACTGCCCGGCGCAGGTCAGACCGCCCGGACCCGACCCCACGACGGCCACTCTCTTACCCGTTGGCGGCGGCGGCTTGAAGATATCCTGCCGGTTCTCGCGGGCCCAGTCGGCGACGAAACGCTCGAGGTACCCGACCGCTACCGGCTGGCCCTTCTTCGCCCGCACGCACACCTGCTCGCACTGCGTCTCCTGCGGGCAGACCCGCCCGGTGATGCCTGGCAGCACGTTCGCCGCGTAGAGAATGTCGGCGGCCTTGGACAGGTCGCCCTCGGCGATGGCCTCCACGAAGCCGGGAATGTCGATCCCCACCGGGCAGCCGGGGATGCACTTGCGGTCCTTGCAGCGCAGGCAGCGCTCCGCCTCGAGCCGTGCCGCCTCCGTCGCCAGGCCGCAGTTCACTTCGTTGAAGTTCCGCCTGCGAACGTCGGGGTCCTGCTCCGGCATCTTCTGCCGGTCGATCTTCATGCGTTCCGCCGGTTTCATCGTCATCGCTTTATCCTGCCAGTTCGAAGCGCCCGCCCCGCGGGCGAGCCCGTCTTCGTCGGTTCATGTCACGTTATGTCACTGCAACGCTCGTCGTCGCCGCCCTCACCGCGCTTTCTGCTCGAGAGCCTCCAGCTTGCACAGATGCCCTTCCTTCTCGTGCATCCGGTCCCAGGCTTCACGTTCGAACTGGCGATACGCGCTGAGGCGATCCGTCAGCTCGTTGAAGTCCACCTGATGGGCGTCGAATTCCGGGCCGTCGACGCAGGCAAACTGCATCTGCCCGTCGATCGACACCCGGCAGCCGCCGCACATGCCCGTGCCGTCCACCATGATCGGGTTGAGCGACACGATCGTCTTGATCTGCGGCCCGCGCGTGACGTTCGCCACCGCCTTCATCATGGGCACCGGCCCCGCGGCGATCACCGCCCCGATGGGATCATTCGGATCGTCGATCAGCTCCTGAAGCTTGCCGGTGACGAACCCGTTGTATCCGTAGCTGCCGTCGTCCGTGCAGGGGTACACCTCGTCGCATACCGCCGCCAGCTCCTCCTCCATGATCACGTACGGCTTGCTGCGCCCCCCGATGATCGCCGACACCTTGTTGCCGAGCTTCTTCAGCGCTCCGGCCTGCGGGTAGATCACCGCCGTCCCGACCCCCCCGCCGACCAGCACCACGTGGCCGAACTTCTCGATCTCGGTGGGCTTCCCCAGCGGCCCGACAACGTCCATGACGTGCTCGCCGGCCTCCAGCGCGCACAGCCGCTCGGTCGTCACCCCGACGACCTGCACGACCAGCGTGATGGTGCCCTTCTCGGCGTTCGAGTTGGCCACGGTGAGCGGAATTCGCTCGCCCCTGTCGGTTACCCGCACGATGACAAAGTGTCCCGGTTTGTGGCGAGCGGCGACGCGCGGTGCCTCGACGACCAGTCGCCGCACCGCAGGGGCCAGCCATTTCGCCTCATGGATCAGAAACATGCCCTCGGGCCTCCAGCCTTAGAGTGAACTTACCCCGTACCCGTCAAGCCAACCGGCCGCGGGACGCAGCAAAAACGCGCTTAATCACAGCCCTCGTGGAGTGGCAGGATGCAACGCACCGCAAAATTATAGCGCCACTGCAACGATGTCTATGGCTCGCGCGACACCATGAAACGCGCCGTCAGGCCTGGCGGTTTTGTCCCTCAAATGCTGTCGCGCCGCGACGCCAAATGGCACCTGTCGAATACGGTTTGACGCCCCCTCTTTCACCACCAACGTTTCCAAGGAACGCGTCACCCAACGAATCGCCGGCAACCACGTCCGAGCCGCGCCCGTCAGGAAGCGGACCGCCGCCGTCAACCCGTCAATCGCCCCGCCGCCCGTCTTCTCTCCTGCTCAATGCTCTGCGGCCGAAGGC
>JBECKQ010000094.1:0-3805 GCA_040235375.1 Phycisphaerae bacterium
GCTGTACTCTTTTGCAGGTGCTTCCGCCATGGTTCCATATGCTCCGTTGTCTCTTCGCCGGCCGAATAGGCGCCGCCCACACAGCGGCATTTCATCCGGTTGCCCGGACCAGTCCGGCCTGTCGCGATAAAAGCTCCATCAGCCCCACCGGCGAACCGGCGGAGTACATGCCCCGAATCGAAGGTTATTCCTTGTCCGCAATCGACTTGATGCAGCCGGCGATCTTCGCCTGTGGCGACGCGATCGCCCCGCACAGACGCCGGCCAGGGCTGCTGATCAGCATCGCCAGCTCCCCGAGCATCTCGATCCGCGACTTCATCCTGGATAGGTCTTCAACCGTCAGCAGGTCCGGATCGCCCTCGATAATGGCATGCTTCAGCTTCAGTTCGCGGACCTGCTTCGCGAACGACACCAGCTCTTTCGCCGCCTCGACGATCGATTCGCCCGTCACCAGTGCGCACGGACCTTGCAGCGCTTCGCCCAGCGGCCGCAGCGGCAGATCCGTCCACGCCCGCCTTGCCTGCCGGTTCTTCACGATCTCCATCCGCGCATTCTTGTCGCGGAGCCGCTCGCGCAGCGATTCGGTCGTCGCCACGTCCATTCCCGTAACGTCGACCACGCACGCACTGTCCACCTCCGCATACCGGTCGCGAAGGTACCGCATCAACATGTTCTTGACTGGCTTGCTCATGCTTGTTTCCCGAGTCCTCGCCGCCGGCTCCTACGAGCCAACCTGCACCAGGACTGAAGGCGTGCTCGTGCCTGCGAGCGCCACCTTCTTCATGTACGTGCCCTTCGCCGCCGGGGGCTTGATCTTGGTTATGTGATTAAGCGCCGCCTCGACGTTCTGCTTCAGATCCTCGACCGGGAAGCTCGCCTTCCCGACCGGCAGGTGAATATTCCCGCCCGAGTCGTTGCGATATTCCAGCTTGCCGGCCGTATACTCCTTCACCGCCGTCGGAACGTCCTGCGTGACCGTGCCGGCCTTCGGCGTCGGCATCTTGCCTTGCGGCCCGAGGATCCGACCGAGCTTGCCGACTTTGCCCATCATCGACGGATGCGCAATCGCCACGTCGAAGTCGGTCCACCCCTTGGACACCTTGTCGATCAGCTCGTCGCTGCCTGCCTCGATCGCCCCGGCCTCCTTGGCTTCCTCGGCAACCGTGTCGTCGCAGAAGGCGATCACCCGGTTGGTCCGGCCGATCCCCTTCGGCAGCGAAATCGAGCCGCGGAGCATCTGGTCCGCCTGCTTCGGGTCGATCCCCAGGTTCATGACCAGCTCGATCGTCTGATCCGTACCCTTCCGCCGCCGGCCGTTCTTGTACGTGCGGTCGCTCTTGACCGACGCCATCTCTTTCACCTTGGCCAGCGCGTCGCTGAGGGGCAGGGCCGCTTCCTCTCCCCGGATTTCCATCTGTTTGCGATACCGGACGTTTCGCTTCGCCATCGCTCTTCACCTTCTGCCGCTACCGGGCGGCAGGCCGCATCGCCCCTCCCGGCGTTTGCCCCATTCGTTTTTCCCGGCGGATTAATCGACGATATCGATGCCCATCGAACGGGCCGTACCCGCGACCGTACGCTCCGCAGCTTCCACCGATTTCGCCGAGAGTTCCTTGATCTTCCGCTCGGCGATCTCACGCAGTTGAGCCCGGGTCACCGTCCCCACTTTTTCCTTGTTCGGCACGCCACTGCCCTTGGCGAGCTTCGCGGCATCCTTCAGCAGGACCGCCGCCGGCGGGCTCTTAACCTCAAACGTAAACGTGCGGTCCCCGTACACGCTGATCACCACGGTGACCGGCATGCCGTTCAGCTCCGTCGTCTGCGCGTTGAACTGCTGAACGAACTGCCCGATGTTGACGCCGTGCTGCCCGAGTGCAGGGCCGATCGGCGGGGCCGGCGTGGCCTGCCCACCCGGAGCCTGCAACCGTATTTTCGCAGTGACTTCTTTCGCCACGAGACTGTTTCCTTCTCTTGCGCTGCCGCCTCTAGACCCGCTCCAACTGCCAGTACTCGACCTCGACCGGCGTCGAACGCTGGAATATCTCCACCACCACCGTCACCATGCCGCGCTTCTCGTCGACCACGTCCACTTCCCCCTCGAAGTTCTCGAAGCTGCCCGACGTGATCTTCACCAGGTCGCCCTTCTGGAAGTTCAGGCCCGACAGCGTCGGCGCCTCTTCCGTCTCGGTGGAGGCGGCCAGCATGCCCGCAATATCGTGCTCCGCCATTGGCGTCGGCTTGCCGTCCGATCCGATGAAATCGCCGACACCCGTCGTCTCCTTCACCATGAACCAGACGTTCTCCGGAACCGAGCCGTCCTCCTCCGTCGCCATCTCCACGAAAACGTAGCCGGGGTACAGGTTCCGGCGGTAGATCCGCGCCACGCCGCCCTTCATCCGGCGTTCCTTGATCGTCGGCACGAGGATGCGACCGACGAACTGCTCGAGCCCCTCGATCTTCACCTTGCGCTCGAGCGCCTCCCGTACGTACTCCTCCTTGTTCGAAGCCACGCGGAGCACGTACCATTTCATTCCCGGCTGATGAAGCGGCTGCTCTTCTGTCTGGTTGTTCTCGGCCGTCATGGCTCGCGTCCCCGAGGACTTGCTGCTCACCAGGTCCCCCCGCGCAGCACATATGTCGCGCGGAAGAACGTCATGCCCCTCCTCGCAGCACGTTAATCGCGTGGAAGAAGTTCATGAAGATCCAATCAACGAAGAACAGGAGGATCGCCATCAAAACGGTGACCACGATCACCACCTTCGTGGACGCGATGATCTCCCGTTTCGTCGTCCAGTTCACCTTCTTCATCTCGCCGTCGGTGGCGATCAGGAAGTCGCAACTCTTGCGATAAACGCAGGAAGCCCAGTAGAGGAAGACGGATAAAGCCACCAGCACCGCCACGGTGATCCCCACCCGCAACGGCAGCGCGTACTTCCACGTCTGATCGAACGAGAGCTGGTCCCACAGAAAGTCGGCCGCTCCCAGCACCAGTAAACCTCCGCCGATCAGCGTTCCAACGCGCGTGTAATAGCCTTGCGGCCATTTGTACGGCTCAAAAAACGACCTGCCGCGTCGCTGTGGAATGTCCGCCATGGCGACCTCCGCCCTTCTGCGGCTTCTGCGATCCAGTTCCTGTGTTGCTGTTGACCGTGCGGCCATCTGCCGCCTCCATTCCCTGAAATCGCCGCAATGCTGCTTCCGCCTTCGCGGCGCTCGGGCTGTTCCTATCTCTCCCGCCAGGCGCCGGTTTCCCGGAACCCGCGGATTATGGCTCCATCAGGAGCGGAGGGAATCGAACCCCCAACCGCCGGTTTTGGAAACCGGTGCTCTGCCAATTGAGCTACGCTCCTCCGCCGTCGGCCTCTTGCCTGGTGCCTATTGCCTCCTTGACACGCCACGGCGGGCGAAGCCCGCAATTATCCGCTCCGCGGATGGTGGCGAGTCAAGGATGCCTCTTGCCTATTGCCTATTGCCTCTTGCCTCTTGCCTATTGCCTCTACTTACGCTTGATCTTATGGACCGTCCGCTTCCGCAGTCGCGGGCAATACTTCTTCAACGTCAGCTTCGGCACACCGCCCATTACGTTCACCGTCGTCCGGTAGTTCAGATCGCCGGTCTCCGTGCACTGAAGCCACACGTACTCTCGCTTGGCGGCCTTGGCCATGACATCGCCCTTCTAATGCAAGAAACGCCGGTCGCTTCTCGCCGGCGCTATTCAATCACTTTCGTCACAACACCCGAGCCGACCGTCCGGCCGCCCTCGCGCACCGCGAATCGCAGCCCCTGCTCCATGGCGATCGGCTTG
>JBECKQ010000153.1:0-11065 GCA_040235375.1 Phycisphaerae bacterium
CTCGCCGTCGAGCCTGGCCCACACGACGGCCACGTCCGCGATACTGCCGTTGGTGATCCACATCTTGCTGCCGTTGAGTATGTAGTCGCCGCCGTCGCGCCGCGCCGTCGTGCGCATCGCCCCCGGGTCGGAGCCGGCGCTCGGCTCGGTCAGCCCGAAGCAGCCGACCGCCTCGCCTTTGGCCATGGCGGGCAGCCAGCGCTGCTTCTGCCCCTCGGAGCCGAAATGGTAAATCGGCCACATGCACAGGCTCGATTGCACGGAGACGAAGCTGCGCAGCCCGCTGTCGCCGCGCTCGAGCTCCTGGTTGATCAGTCCGTAGGCGATCGGTCCGACGTCGGTGCAGCCGCAGCCGTCGAGGTTCGAGCCGAGCAGACCCAGCTCGCCGAGTTCCGGAATCAGCTCGGTCGGGAACGCCCCCTCTCGGTACCAGCCGGCGACATGGGGAAGAACCTTCTCGTCCACCAGCCGACGAACGGTCTGCCGGATCAGCCGCTCGTCGTCGGAGAGCAGCTCGTCAACGTTGTAGAAGTCCAGCGGCTCATACGGGCCCATCATCTTGCTCCACAACCGGGGTGGCACGGTCTCGCCGTGGCGAGGCCGTGGTCTTCGTTTATGAACCGGCCGGCACGCTGCGCAGAACAGCCCGGACCGGGCTACCGTCGAACCCGACGAGCCGAAGGGGAAGGGCGATTAACTCATAAACGCCTTCCGGCACGTCCGCGAGCGCCAGCCCTTCCACGATCAGGATGCCGCGTCGCAGGCACGCGCGATGTGCTGGCAGATCCTCCGCGGGAAACGGATCGACGCTTGGCGTGTCGATGCCGACAAGTGTGACGCCCGCATCGGCCAGTTTGTCGATCAGCGCGGGCTCCAGCCCGGCAAAATCCTCCTTGAACGTTAGCGGGTCGGGATAGGTACCGGTGGCAAAAAGCACGCGCTCCGCGTCGATCGGCCCGGCGATGCGGTCCGGCCCGAGTCGTTCCCGCTTGCCGGCCACCACGCGCACAACGCGGCACCGGCCGATGTACCGCTCGAGCGGGCACGCGTCGATCGCCGGACCGTCCGCTCCGTAGTGACTGGGCGCATCGGCATGCGCCCCCAGGTGAGCAGTCGCCCGCAGCGTCGAGAGGGTCGTCGAATCGCCCGCGGCAATATCCGTCACGATCTCCCGCGTCAACTGCTCGTCGCCCGGCCACACGGCCAGGTCCGCGGTGATCGGTGGCGAGATGTCGTACAGCCTGTCTGTCACTACCGATGACCTCTGGTTTGAAACGGCAGCAGTCTGCCGGGGAGCGTATGCCGATCCGCCGGCCCCGGCAACATCGTTCGACTTGACCGCCGCGATTTGCGGCGGCGCGACCGAGCCGCTACAAGTTCCGCCGGGGATGAACGCCGTACGATCGAGGGGCGCCCATAATGGCACAGACGCAGTCGTTTGCTCAGCAGGTCCGGTCGCTGCCGGCGAATTTCTGGTTCGCCAACTTCATGGAGGTTCTCGAGCGGCTTGCTTACTTCGGTGTGCGCGCGGTGACGCCGCTCTTCCTCGTAGCCTCCGCCGGCAAACACGGCCTCGGCCTGACCTATGACGAGAAGGGCACGATCTACGGCATCTGGGCGCTGCTACAATGCCTTATCCCCATGGTTTCTGGCGGCTACGCCGACCGCTACGGCTACCGCAAGAGCCTCGCCGTCGCCTTCACGATCAACATCCTCGGCTACCTGGGCATGGCCCTTTCTCTGCCGATCTCGCAGTACGTCCAGGCCCGCGGTCTGCCGCACGCCAGCTTCTGGGTCTTTCTTGCCGCGGCATGCCTGATCGGAACCGGAACGGCGATCTTCAAGCCCCCGTGCCAGGGGACGATTGCCAAATGCACCACGGAAGAAACGTCGTCGATGGGTTGGGGTCTTTTCTATTGGGTGGTCAACATCGGCGGCGCCCTCGGGCCGATCATGGCCGCGCAGCTCCGCCGAGAAATCGCCTGGTCGAATGTCTTCTATGCCGCCGCGATCATTACGGCACTCAACTTCCTTCCTGCGTTTCTTCTCTACAAGGAGCCCGAGAGGCCGGCAATGCCCGAATCCGCGGAGGAGGGCGAGCGCGGCCCGATCGGTGTTTTCTTTCATTCGATCCTCACCGTTTTCGAAGATCTGCGCCTGCTTGTGTTCCTGCTCATCTTCTCCTGCTTCTGGCTCATGTTCATGCAGCTCTTCGATCTGCTGCCCAACTTCATTGATGAGTGGGTGAACACGTCGGATGTAGCCTCGATCTTCGCCAAGATCAACCCGGCCTGGATCGTTGCCGGTCAGGTCAAACCCGAGATGATCATCAATATCGATGCGATTGCGATCGTATTGCTGGTCATCCCTATCTCCTGGCTCGTTGGTAAGATCAATAAGCTCGCCGCGATGGTTATCGGCATGACCATCGCCGTCGTCGGTCTGATCGGCTCAGGCAGCACGAGATTCGGCTGGCTGTGCTGCCTGATGATCTTCATCTTCTCGCTGGGGGAGATGGCGAGCAGCCCGACGTTCAACGCCTACGTCGGACTTATTGCTCCGAAGGACAAAAAGGCCCTCTACATGGGCTACGCCAACATCCCCTTTGCCATCGGCTGGGCGATCGGCGCCAAGGTGGGCGGCGTCCTCTACGAACAGATGGCCGCCAAGTTCCGCCTGGCCCGCGAATACCTGATCCATCTGGGCTTCTCCCCCGACTTCGCGAAGGACGCGACCGAACTCCCCAAGGAACGCGTCATGGAGGTCCTCCAGCACGCCCTCAACACCGGCCACGCCCCCGCCATCGAGCAGAAAATCCAGAGCGCCCTGGCTTCCGCCCACCTCACCGGCGCTGCCGCAGCAGCAGCGCCCGATAAAGTCGCCGCCGTCATCGATCGGGCGCTCGACCTGGCCCAGGGAATGTCCACCGAGCCGGCCACGCAACTGCTGTGGAACCTGCATCATCCCTACATGGTGTGGGTGTATCTCGGCGCAATCGGCATGGTCGGCACGATCGGCATGATCTTTTTCTATCTTGTCACGCGAATCACACAGAAGCCGCGCTTCGAAGCAGCCGACGATTCTTGAGCGGGCGCCAAGCGCGCGGCACGACGCGGTTCACCGTCGGTGATCGTTGTCCACCTGCGGGAGAACGGCAGGTTATTGGACGCCACGTCGCCGCCGACCGCCGCATCTTCTGGCGTCGAAACGTATAGTTGCCTTGGCCGGCGCACCGCAATGGCGGTCGACACGCGGCCATGTTGGTTGGGGGCACGATCTGCGTCATAAGACGGCTGCAATAATGGAATCTGCGAGCGAAAGCACGGCGCGCATCGACATCCCGTCGGAAGACGGCCGGATCGACCACGCGCTCGGCGACTTGACGGCGAAAATCGACGCCTGGTCGGCGGCGATGAACGACGCCTTGTCCGCCCTGCGCGCCGCATCTCAGCAGGCTGCCCGAAAACCGCAGCAGACCGCCGCCGCGTCGAATGTCGCCGGAGCGCCGCAAACGAAGCAGGATCGCACCGACGCCACGGCGCCGAGCGAGAAGGTCCAGCCGGCCGGACGATCCGGCATTGGCTCACGGTTCAAACGCCTGGTGTCCGGCACAGATTCCGAACCGTCGCCGCCATCGCCGCCAAAGAAGGGCATCGTCATTCCCGAGCCCGACGCTCCTCCGGAGCCTACGGACGAATTCGACGAGGACGAGGCCCTGCTTGCAACGCTCGATCCCAAGGTGGCCAAGGCCATCCGGATCAAGCGCCGGCTGTTGCACGGTAAGAAAAGCGTGAAAGAGCTGCTCGACGAGCAGTAGAACGAAGGATGGAACAGGCTGGTGTTGCCATGTCGACGAGGGACGCTGGGATGAGCGAGTCACAGGTCGAAACGAAGAACGATCAGCAGGTCTTCGATTGCGCTAAGCTCGAGCAGCTCGGCCGCGACGTGCTCGGCGCCATGCAGTCTTTGCGCGAGTTGCTGGACGCCCGCGCCGAAGCGCTGAAAGTCTGTTGCGTCGCCTTGGCCGAGCAGTCGTCGCGCTTGGCCCTCGATCGCGAGGCGTTTGAGGTCGAGCGCACGGAACTGTGCGACAGCGTCGAGCAGCGACAGGCGATCCTCAACGAGCGCGAATCCACCGTCGAACGACGCCAAAAGGAGATCGACGAACGCTCGACGCAGCTCAACGCGGAAGCTGCGACCCTCCAGGAACGAGAGCAGGCGATCAGCACCCGCGCCGAACAGCTCATTGAGCGCAAGAGGGCGCTTGCCGAGGAGGAGAAGGTTCTCGTCGGTTGCCGCGAAGGACTCGAGCAGGAAGCGACGGTTCTCGCCGCCGATCGCCAGAGGCTCGCCGCTATCGAGACCGAGCTCAACAATTGCGCCGCCCAGTTCGAACGTGACAAGGTCGCCTGGCAGGAGGAGCAGAATCGCCTTGTTGCCACCCAGGAGGATTTGCAGAAGCGCTGCGCCGACGTGCAGCAGGCCGAGGCCCAGGTCGCCGCACAGCGGGAGCAGTTCGCCGTGCAGGTCGAGTCCATTCGTACGCGCGAGCGCGAACTCGAGGAGCTCGCGGCACGAGTCACCGCCCGCAGCGAAGAGCTCGATCGGCAGCAGGCCCAGCTCGCCGAGCTCCAGCGCGAATGGGACACTAAGCTGCGTGAGCTCCACGCGGCTTCCGCAAACCTGGCCTCCCTGCAGAAGCAGCTCGACCAGGAACTGGCGGCGGTGGCCACGCGCGAAGAGCAGCTTCTCCCTCAGTACGGCATGACCAGGGAATCACGCGACGCCGGCGCCGCGCCGGACGCCGATCTGCCGCAGCCCGTCGATCAGGAAGCGCGCGAATCGGTCGAGCGCTTTCAGAAGCTCTGCCGCGACGCCCGCCGTCGCGTAATCGGAGGATGAAAGAGGACGTCTCGATAGGGGATTGACCGATGGCATTACGACTACTTTCCCGCCGCCAGCAGCGCGAGTCGGCCGAGCCGCAGCAGCCGCAATGTTCGGGGTCCGCCGGTCGGCAGCCGAGGCCGAAGGACCTCTTCCAGCCCGCCGAGCGGACGATGCTGCCCGACGACGAGTTGCAGCGCTATGTCCAGCTCGAACGCTACGGCATCCTTCTCTCGCAGGCCCAGCGCTGGCGCGGCAACGCCGCCTTCAGATCCGCTCTCGCGCAGGCGCGCCAAGCCATCGACGACAGTTTCGCCCTCGTGCTCGACGGCTTCGCCTCGCTTCCCCAGACCATCAACGACGCCCCCGGCTGCCCCGAGATCGACGTGGAAACTGCGCCCTACCTGCTCGCCCGCTACACGGTGACCAACGCCCAGTTCCAGAAGTTTGTCGACAGCGGCGCATATTCGGACCTCGATCTCTGGCCGCGCGACGTGTGGCCGCACCTGATCGACTTCAAGGACCAGACCGGCCAGCACGCCCCGCGATTCTGGCGAGAAGCCTGCCACGACCGCCGCCTGGCTGATCATCCGGTCGTTGGTGTCTGCTTTTATGAGGCCGATGCGTACGCGCGCTGGGCCGGCTATCGCCTGCCCACGGAGGCTGAATGGCAAATGGCGGCTAGTTGGAGGATTCGTAGTGCCGCCCACGTCTTCCGCCGATATCCCTGGGGGGACGCCCTCGACAAGCAGCGCTGCAACATCTGGGCCTCGGGCTTGGCAACGACCGCCCCGGTGCGAGAGTACGCCTCCGGGGCCGCCCCCAACGGCGTGCTCCAGCTTGTCGGTAACGTATGGGAGTGGACTTCGTCTGATTTCGAGGTGATGGATGAGGACGAGCGGCCGATCGTCGGTGACATGCTCATGAAGAGCATCCGCGGCGGCGCGTTCGATACGTACTTCCCGGCGCAGGCCACGAGCTATTTCCGCACCGGGCAGGCGTGTTTGGTCCGGGCGCACAACACCGGATTCCGTTGCGCCCTGGATATAGACGGCGATGATCGGTGATGGCCGGATGCGTGGTCGGCGCCGGCGAACGACGAATTGTGAGTTGATATGAGCCCATCGTACGCCCCAGAGACAACAGGAACAGAATGCCTGATCTGTCATGTGCAGAACTCGCAGGACGCCGTCCTCTGCGGCAACTGCTCGGCGCCGATGGCGATCGTTCACGATTCCATCGCCCAGGGCCGGTCACCTCAGCTCGTCAGCATTGTCGGTGAAAGCAACGTCGGCAAGACCGTTTATCTCGGCTTCCTGCTGGACATGCTCGCCCAGCGCGCCGGCGATTTCGAGGCCGTGCCCAAAGGCGCGTACTCCATCGACCTCCAGCAGACGGTGATTAACCATCTGGCGCACCGCCTGTTTCCGCCCAAGACGCCAATGGAAGCCAACCAGTGGTACTGGGCTTACTACCAGATCTGCAAACGCGGCCGCCACCCGAAGTGGATTGACCTCGTCATGCCCGACATGGCCGGCGAGTCGCTCGCCGCCGAGATCACTACGCCAAAGACCTTCCGCGTCATTCACAGCCTGCTCACGATGTCCGCCGGTACGCTCCTGCTTATCGACGCCGGCCAGGCGGCCAATGGTGCCACGCAGCCCGACTTCTTCGCCCTCAAGATCCTCAGCTACATCGACACCATGTTCGCTGGCAAGCGCAACGAACGCATGCGCACGCCGACCGCTGTCGTGCTTTGCAAGGGGGACTACTGCCCGGAGGTCTTCGACGATCCGCCGGGATTCGTCGAGGCGAACCTGAACCGTTTGTGGAACATGTGTGAGTCGCGGTTCGAGAACGTGGCCTTCTTCGCCGCGAGCGTCGTCGGCTCCCTCGGCTACGCGACATCCGGCGACGTCGACGATGTCGTCGTTCCCGTCCCGCTGCACACCGCCCTCCAGGGGATTCTGGAGCCGTTCGAATGGATTATCGATCAGCTTTGAACCGCGCCATACGGCCGTCCGCGAGGCCGATCGACGTGTCGCGCGGCGAATCGTCCACCGTGCAGACCGCTGAGTTCCCGGGAATCGCCTGGGCCGAGCACGCCGGACAGGCGAGCGGGGTCGTCACCTGTGAGCAGGCCGTATTCACCTCCGCACCGTCTCCAATGGGTGCGGGCTATCGCATTGTATCCGCCAGCCCCGGTTTGAAAGCGGACGAGAGGACGGAGATCACCCGGCGCTCCCCGTCACACAATGGCCTGTGCAGCCGCCAGATCGATGCCGTCGGCATGATGGCCTACGTGCTGCCGTCGGGCCGATATTGCATCAGCCACTCGCACTACGCCGGCGCAGAGCATACCGCCCGCGGCGGCCAACGCGTGTATACCCACGCCATCGTCATTGACACTGACGCGTATCGTCAGGCGGGCGCCAATCCTGTCCGCCTTCACGCCGGCCTGCGTTCGTGCACGCACACGATTGATCTCTCGCGTCGTCACTTCGATCCTCTCGCGACGATCGACGTGCCGATCATGCGCCCGGCGCTGAGGCCATCGCGGCTGTCCGGCGAAAGGCTGGGGCAGTTCGTGCAGCTTCTGGCGGCAACGATGGGGGAACGATCCTGGATCGTCGTCGGGTTGAGTCAGTCAGTGTCACTGCTCGAGGGCCTTGTTGATGTGATTCCGCTCTCTGCGCGGGCCGCCCTGAGCCTGTCGGTCGGCGTGAGCTACACGTTGACGCGCCAGGTCCGGCTTGCCTTTCTCGAGGGCGATTGCCGCGAAGCCCAGCGCGCCACGCGCGGCCACGACGTCCGCTGGTGGCAGCCGGGGGACGGTCAGCTTATCGATTGGGAAGACGGTGCCGAATGGCTCGCCGTTGTCCGCGATTACGCGGCGGCCGGCCGGATCAGCCGCATCTCGCAAATCGCCGAGCGCCTTGTGGCACCCACCCCCGCGCCCACTCTCAATCGACTGGCTCGACTGCTTCGTGATCTCGACCGTGTCGAGAGGGCGGACGAACAACTTCTCGCGGAATTGCACGAAAAGTACGCCAGCGCTCCGGCGCTGTCCACCGAGGAGGGGGAGTTCATCGCTCAGATTCAATCGCGGGTGGCGGCGCGATTCGCCGAGATTTCCGAACGCAATCAGAGCCGCGACCGTGAGGGCGCGTACTAGGGCCGTCGACCCATCGTTCGCCGATAGTCGCTCGCCTGCCTTCGGCTCCGTTACGCAATCGTCGCTCGATGCGCGCGGCGGTCAGCCCGCCCTCGCTGCGCGCTTTCTCGTTGCGGGCCGCACTTGCTCGACGGGCTCCTTTGCGGACTTGTCGATCGCCGGTTGGTAGCGCTTGATGATCGGCGTCGTTCGTTTGTTCGCACGCTGGACTTGTCGCACGCGGGCCATCGCGTCTTCGACTCGAATCGCCCGCGCTCCCGATACGCCGCTGCGCATCGCGTCGATCACCCGCACCTCGTGGTAGGGCGATAGCGCCGTCATCGTCACTGCCTCGTCGCCGTTGAGGTCGCTCAAGTGGCAGTGACCGACCAGCCGCCACTTCGGAGCGACGCGCCGCAGCATGCAGAGCTGGTGGAAGATCACTTCATGCAGCATCGCGCCCGGCGTTGCGTCGATATGCACCACGATCGACTCCGACGACCACCGCTTCATCACGTCCAGCCAGAAGCAGTCGTCCAGCCATACGGGCAAATTGCCCTGCGCGTTCGTGGCCGCGATGTGCAGCTCGCGCGGCGGCTCGCCGTCCTCGGGACCGAGGCGTTCGTTCTCGCTGTCGAATGCGACGTGAACACACCGGCCGGAGCCGGGACCGCGGCGCTGAGGTCGTGCCTGCTCAGGTGGGTTCGGTTGCGTCCATGCAGTCATGGGGACGGACTCCTTCCGACCGTGCGGATCTTCCAAAACGGCGCATGTCTATCGTCGTTCGTGCTCGACGAACTTTACCGATCACGCCGTCCGCGATGGGCAGAAGCGGGATCGCAGATCAGCCGCTCGCCACACACGTGTACGTAACTCGTTTATTGGCCTACCGTTACGCGAATGCCCGTCCCGCTCGGCTAGGGCGAAATGCTCATCTCGTCAGCTCGCCATGACGTGCAGCGCCACTGGCTCGCCCACCGGATGCATCGATCCCGCAAGATGTTGCAGGGCCACCCGAAAGTGCCGTTGCGACAGCGGCTTGGTGACGGCGACGATGCTGTCCTCTTCGTGAATCGCCCGCACCAGCCGTAGCGGTACGGGGCTGCGCTGCCAGGCCCGCTGCGCCTCGGCGGTGGTCGTGTAAGTCGGATCGATCGTCAGGCGGACGTAGTAGGACGATTCGACTTCGGCTGGGTCGGCGTACTCGGCGGCCGGCGTCTGATCGTTGTAGATTTGCAGCCGCGAGAACGTCTGCTGCATGGCGCCACTGGCCACGTCCACCATGTCCGCGACGACGCCGCTGGCCGTCGGCAGCGCTCCGGCGCCCGCGCCGGAATAGAACGTCTGGCCGAGCGCGTCGCCGAACACCTCGACGCCGCTGCTCGTGCCGCGCAGTCCGGCGATCGGATGTGATTGCGGTACGAGCGTCGGGCGAACCGCCACGTGCACGGTCGTGCTCGGTTCATCTGCCCGGCCCTCTTCGTCCTGATCGACGCCGGCCGGGAAAATACGCCGCGCCACGCCCAGCAGCTTGACGCTGTAGCCGAGGTCTTCGGCAATCCGCAGGTCGACGAGTTGAACCTTGTCGATACCCGTCATCGCGATCTTTGCGAAATCGACGTTCAGCCCGAACGCCAGCGACGCGAGGATCGTCAGCTTGTGCGCCGTATCGCCGCCGCTGACGTCCAGGGTGGGATCGGCCTCGGCGTATCCGAGCCGTTGTGCCGCGGCGATCGCGGATTCGTACGACTTTCCGTCCGCCAGCATCTCGGTGAGCACGTAGTTGCACGTGCTGTTGAAGATACCCGTGACGCTGTCGATGCGGTTGGCCGTCAGGCCGCGGAGCAACGCCCCGATGATCGGCAGGCCGCCGGCGCAGGATGACTCGAAGGCGATACATGTGCCGTGCTCGCGCGCCGCGCGATAGATTTCGGCACCGTGCAGGGCGAGCAGCGCCTTGTTCGCGGTGACCACCGGCCGGCCGGCGTTCAGCGCCCCCATCACCACCTCGCGCGCTGTCGTCGTGCCGCCGATGACCTCGACGAGCATGTCGGCGTCCGCCGCCGCCAATGCCGCGGGGTTGTCCGTGTACACCGACTTGTCGAGCGAGATGTACCGCTCCTTCGACACGTCGGCCACGAGCACCTTCACGATCTCGAACCGCAGGCCCGTCCGCCCGGCCAGCTCGTCGCCCCGATCGACGACGATCTCCGTCACGCCCGACCCCACGGTCCCGCAACCCGCCAGCGCCACCCGCACTGTTCGCACATCCACCATCGCCGCACCGCCTTTCCGGCCCAGAATCTACGCCATATCCTGCCGAAGAGGCAACAGCCAGTCATCGACCGCGTGTTTGCGACTGGCCCTGGCAGACCTATGCGCTGCCCAGATGTGTCTGAGAGGCCGCATTCCGCGGCGATGGGCGAGGTGGAGATGGCGGTCGACTTGGTGGCTGTTGACTGAAGTGCGACCGTGGCTAACGATCACCCCCATCGCGGCTGAGAGGCTTGTCTATGGTGTTCCATAGTTCGTCCTGCTGCTGCGCCGGCACGGACCTCAGGAGGTTGTCGGGAGCCGCCCGAATCTTGGCAAACCGCGCGCGAAGCGAGGCCCGTTCCCCGGCTGTCCAATGCACGCGAGACTTGCTCGTCTCGCTGGCGAATCCACCCAGAGCCTCCAGTGCGGCTGCCGAGTTGGGAGCAGACTCGAGCGCGTCGAGGAACTTGAAGCGGAGCGCTTTCGCACTGTCGGCGCCGGCTCGCTGCCACAGCAGATCGGCAGCGTAATCCAATCGCTTCGCGTTGCCTGCCTCCTGCAACTGAGGGCTGAATACCAGGTCAAACCTCTGCGCGACGTCGCCACCGCATGTCCACAGCCGCCGGAGCGCGTACTCCCAGAGCAATGGCGTGCCGGCCGGGTCTGCTGCGACATGCAGGAGTTGGCGCCTGAGTTCGGCGCTATCGGATTGGTGGACAAGGGACCGAAAAGCCAAGACCTGATCGGCGGAAGGCAGCGGCCCCTCGGTGA
>JBECKQ010000269.1:0-9008 GCA_040235375.1 Phycisphaerae bacterium
GACGGCCACGTCTGCGCCTTCCGCCTCGCCCGGGCCGTTCACCACGCAGCCCATCACCGCCACCTTGACCGGCGTCTTGATGCCGGCCAGCTTGCGACGCACGTCGGCGACCAGCTTGATCAGGTCGATCTCGATCCGACCGCAGGTCGGACAGGCGATCAGCTCCGGCTCGTGCCGATTCCGCAAGCCCAGGCAGCAGAGCAGTTCCTTGGCGTCCTCGACTTCGCAGGCCGGATCGGCGGCGTAGGAAATGCGGATGGTGTCGCCGATTCCCTCGGCCAGCAGGGTGGAGAGGGCGGCGATGCTGCGGATGCGGCCGGTCTCCGGCGGCCCGGCATGCGTGACGCCGAGATGCAGCGGGTAGTCGAAGCGCTCGCTGATGGCGCGGTAAGCGTCAATGCAGATGCGCGGGTCGATGCTCTTGGCGCTGATGACAATGTCGTGAAAGTCGTTCTGGTCGAAGATCCGCAGGTATTCTTCGAGCCTGGCCACCATCAGGCGGACCATCGTCGCGTGGCGGTCGGCGGAGAGAGCGTTCATCTCCGCGGTGCGCGCCGCGTCGTCGGTGCGTTCGACGATGCTGCCCTCGTTGACGCCGACGCGAATGGGCACGCGGTGGTCCCGGCAGGCGGCGATGACGCGGTTCACCTGGTGGCGATCCTTGATATTGCCGGGGTTGAGGCGGATTTTGTGCACGCCGGCGGCGACGGCCTCAAGCGCCCTTTCAAAGTGGTAGTGAACATCGGCGATGATCGGCACCGGGGACTGCTCGATGATGGCGGGCAGGGCGTCGGTATCGGCCTTCTTGGGGGTGGCGACGCGGACGATATCACAGCCCAGGCCGGCCAACTGTCGAATCTGTGCAACCGTGGCGTCCACGTCGCGCGTGTATGTGCTGGTCATCGACTGGATGCTGACCGGGGCGTCGCCCCCGATCGGAACCGAGCCTACGGTGAGCTGTCTCGTGGTACGTCTGGGGATCATGCCTGCCTTCGCGACAAATGGCTCGCAGTCTCGGCATCCGCCTGGCTTGCCCGGCGGGTCATCGAAGATTAGGCGCGGCCGGCGGGTGGTGTCAAACGAGTGGGGTTGACGCCTTCGGTTCCGGATGTTTAAGTGGTCGCCGGTGCGGTCGCGGGCGCAGGACGGGGGCATCGTCGCGCCCACGGCGCGTGCAAGGACCGGCGTGGTCCTGCTGGACGAAGTGCTTGCCAAGGCCGCCCGTGGATCGGGCCAAGAACGATTACAAGCGCAACAGGAGGAATGGCTCATGGGGATGTGGTGCAGGGTGACAGCCATGACGGCAGTGGCCGCGGGCCTAATGCTCACGCTGGCGGGATGTGGGGGCAGCGAGAGGGCGGTCGTGATGATCGAGTACACGCTTGACCCGGAGAAGGGCCTGCCGCAGGGGCTCGAGACGGTGGCGATCAGGCCGGCGGAGCTGGGACCGGCAACCGACGCGAAGTGGTCGGACATCACGGCGGACATGCTGACGCAGTTGATTGAGCAATCGCGCGATCAGTTCGGCACCGACATTCGCGTGGCCGATCGCGTCGAATCGAAGAAGGTTTTTGAAGAGGCCGACCTGTCCGCCGCCGGCCTGACCGAAGGTGGAAGTCCGGCAGAGGCGAAGCTGCTCGGCATTCAGGCGTTCGTCGTCAGCAAGATCAACATCAAGGAGGAAGTGAACAAAGGCAAGGAGACGGTGATATCGGGCGTGGACCTGGGCGTACTGGCAGGCCGGGACTGGGGCGGGGGTGGTGGAGGCATCGATACGCGCGAGGTCGACAAGGTGCAGAAGAACGTGACCGCGCAGGCATTGTTCAAGCTGGTGGACGCGCAGACCGGCGAAGTTTGGGCGGTTCACGAAGACACGGTCACCTCCACGGAAGAGACCAAGCCGAGCTTCCTGTTCGGCAGCGGTGAAGGCGAGGCGGGTCTGACGCCGACCGATCGGATCGCCGGGGCGCTGATCGAGCGCGTCGCGCGCGAGTTCGTCGCGAAGCTGATGCCCTGCCGCTTCGAGCATGAGATACGGGTCAAGTCGAGCGGCAACGAGAACTGCCAGCAGGGCGTCAAGCTTCTGCGCGCCGACATGTACGGCGAGGCTCTCGACAGTCTGAAGGCGGCGATCGCCGAGGATCCGGAGGATCACCGGGCGTTGTTCGCGGCGGGCGTCGCGTGCGAGAAGATGGGCGACTACGACAAGGCCCTGGAGTACTACCGCCGGGCGGTCGCGGAGAAGGCGGAGGAGCAGTACATCGAGGCAAAGACGCAGCTCGCGGCGAACATCGGCCAGATTCGGCGCGAGGGGTGAGAAAGTTACGTGTCAAGAGCGGCTAACGTCCCCGTGCGGTCGGGGTCTATGTGAGGATCGAAGTGCACAAGGCAGGCGGTCGGGCGATGCACCCGCCGCCGTCATGACAGGAGAAGCTGCAAATGAAAGGGATGAGACAGGCGGTGGGGTTGTGCGCGGCCGTCGCGATCCTGTTTGCCGGCATCGCCCGGGGTCAGGACGTGGACGCCCAGCGGGCGCAGAACAAGCTGCTCGCGAAGCGGGCGGCGGAGGCGGACGCGTATCGCAAGCTGGCGGAAACGGTCAAGGGGTTTCACATCACCTCGGACACGTTGGTTCGTGACTTCGTTACGGAGAGCGATGAAATCAGCACGGAGCTGGACACGTTTATCAAGGGCGTCCGACTGGGCGAGCCGAAGTGGTATGAAGATCTGTCGTGCGAAGTTCCCGCCGAGGTGACGGTGGCGAAGGTTATCGAGACCCTGAAGGCGATTTACACGCGTCACTACAAGGGCAGCTCGATCAAGGCCACGGATTTCGAGCACATCAAGCAGGAGATTCAGAAGGACGTGATCAAGGTGGTTGGCATGGGTGCGCCGCGGCCGGACCTGCCTCCCGACGCTCCCGAGGGAGTCGAGACCGTCATCACGCAAGTGCAATCGCTTCCGGAGCCGGCGCTTCCGGCATTGTGGCTGAAGATCGGACCGCAGGCCCGGCTGATGGCCCAGCGGGCGGCCACGCTGGACGCTCAGCGCCAGTTACTCGAGCGGGTCAAAGGGCTGCGTATCACGAGCGACACGCTGGTGCGCGACTTCGTCACGCAGTGGGATGAGATTCAGAGCGAGGCGCAAGGATACCTGGTGGGGGCCCACGAAGTGCGCACGTACTATCACGCGGACGAGCCGATCGTCGAGGTGACCTATGCGATTCCGGTGGAGTCGGTCATCACCATGATCAAGGAGTTGCACACGAGGCACTACAAGGGCAGCTCGGTCAAGGGGACGGATATCACGAACATCCGTCAGCAGATCAAGTCGGACACGTTCACGGCCACGGGAATGGGCGTTCCGCCGCAGAAGTACCTGGAAACGGTGCAGGCCGTCGTGGACGTTCCGTTGCCCGACTGGTCGATGACGCGCATCGAGGCCACGGGCGAGGGAACGGACCCCGAGTTCGACACGCCGCAGGGCAAGCTGAAAGCCGCACGCGCCGCCGAACTCGACGCGAAGCGGAAGCTCGCGGAGCAGGTCTACGGCATGCAGATCAATTCGCAGACGCTGGTGCGCGATTTCGTGACCGAGTCGGATGAGATCCAGGCCCAGATGAACACCGTGCTGATGGGTGCCCAGATCGAGCACACGGACTTCGGCAACGAAACGGCCAGAGTGACGGTCAGCATTCCCGGCGCAGACGTGTGGTCCATCGTGCACGATCAGATTGTCATCACGAAGCGCAGCGGCTAGGCGTGGCCCGCCGGCCGTGCGACAGGAGGTTTGAACAGATGAAGAAGCTTGGAATGCTCGCGGCTCTGCTGGTCGCGCTGACCATCGGACTTGGCGGCTGCGGAGACGACGTAAAGAAGACCAAACGCATCGAGACGGTCCACGAGAGCGATCCGGAGCCAGTGGCGCCGGGTGAGATGATCGTCGAGTAGCGTTTGCTCGCTGCCGGCGAGAATCATTCGGTTCCGCCGGATGTGGATGAACCGACTTTCCGGGCGAGGAGCTGTTTTGCGGCTCCTCGCCCTTTTGCATCTGCCCGAGGTTTGCAGATCAGGGTGAACCGCGTCGAACGCCGGTCTGCTGCGAAATGGCGTGCAGCCGTTCCCGCGCCTCCGCGGAGGACGGGTCGGCACGCAAGGCGTTCTGATAGGCCGTCGCGGCGGAGGATAAGTCGCCGGCCTTCTCCAGCGCCTGCCCCATCAGCAGCCACGGTAATGCCTGGTTCGGCCGCAGCCGGGCTGCCTGCCGCAAGTACGGCTCGGCGCGGGACAGGTTTCCCGTCCGGATCAGAACGCGCCCGAGGTTGACCAGCGCCTCGTACAGATTCGGATCGAGCTGGAGCGCGCTCTGGTAGACAGCGATGGCCTTGTCCACTTGTCCGGCCGAACTCAGCGCGTCCGCCAGATGCAGGCGGGCTCGCGCATCCCGCGGGCGCTGTTTGACGAGAATATCGAGCTGCTCGACCGCCGCGTCGTATTGGCGGTCGGCGAGGAGCGCGGCCGCGTAGTTCTGCCTGGCGAGGGCATCGTCCGAACGCATCTGCACCGCGCGGGCCAGGTGGGGCAGCGCCTCGCTCAGCTTTCCCAGGCGTACCAGCGCGACGCCGAGGTTCTTTTGGGCAAGAAAGTAATGAGGGCGCAGCGCGATCGCCTTCTCATACTGCTCGGCGGCCTGGTCGAAATCCCCTCGCTGGGCGAAGAAGGTTGCAAGGTTGTAGTGCGCTTCCGGCTCGTCGGGCGCCAACTCGATGGCGCGGCGGTTCTCTCGGGCGGCCTTTCCCAACTCCCCGCGCTGGGCAAACAGCCGGCCGAGATTGACGTGCGCCATCCAGCTCGAAGGATTCCTGGCGATCGTGTCGTTCCACAGCGTTTCCGGGTCGCGGTAAATCTCCGCCTGGCGAAACGTGAGGGTGGCAAGGATGGCCAGCAGGGCCAGCGCGCCGGTGCGTCTGACGATGGGCGGCCGGCCGGGCAGCAGCCTGGCGAGCAGAGCAACGAGCGCGGCGATCATCACGGCGCTGCCCAAGTATTGAAAGTGGTCGGCGACGAATGAATACCGGAAGGGGTAGACGTCGAAAAAACCAAGGGCGGGAAAGAGCGCCAGGATGAACGCGACGGCCGCGACAAATGGACCGGCGCCGATGCGTCGCCGGGCCACCCATAACGCGACGACCACACCGAGGACGGCGGCCGGATAGAGCCACTGCCACCACACCGCCGGATCGACATCCCACCGCGGATAGATGAAGGCCAGGTTGGCCGGCCAGACGATCTTGCCGAGATAGAACCAGACGGCCCGACCGGCCACGAGCATGCGCTGGGCGAAATCGAGTGACCACGTCGCGCCGGCGGCGCCGACGTGGTGCTTCTCGAGCCAGGCCGTCACGAGTCCGAGGACGATGCCAATGGCGAACAGCGGCGAGAGGAGAATGGCGTCGCCCGTCCGCAATCGGCGTCGTTTCCACCAGCAGAGGATGAGCAGAACGGGCGGGAGCATGGCGGCCGTTGTCTTGCTCAGCATCGCGCCGATGAAGAGCAGAATCGACAGGGCGTAGACTGGCCAGGGGCCGCGGGCGCGCGCTTGATCGGAGGGGAACCGGAATTTCAGGTACTCCATCGCCGCGGCCATTACCAGCAGGCCGGATAGAACGTTCTTGCGTTCTGTGACCCAGGCGACTGATTCGACCTCGACCGGGTGAAGGGCGAAGACCGCGGCCGCGAGCCACGCCCCCGGGATGTTGAGCCTCGCGAGAATACGCCAGAGCATCACCGCCGCGAGGGCGTGAAGGAGTACGTTTTCGAGGTGATACGGCAGGGGCCGCAGACCCCAGAGGTGGTAGTCGATCCAGAAGCTTGTGAACGTGAGGGGATAGTATTGCGGTACGGCGCCGGGAACAGTCCAGATCCTGGCGAGGCCGGTGGCGCTGCGAAGCATGTCGTTCTGCGTCACGTAGTCGTCATCATCCCAGATAAAGCCGGCGCGAAGCGCAGGCACATAGGCCACGAGCGTCAGCAGGACGATGAGGCAGCCGGTGGCAAGGCCCCACGTATACCGGCGATCGGATGACACGAGCGACTTCGTTTTCGCCATACAAGTGCCCAGTGTAGCGGCGATGGCCCTGTCGTGCGCCTGCCTGTCCGCAACACGGGCGCTGCACGCCGCGGCCGATGTTTGGCCGACCCGCTAGAATCAGGTAGCCTGTGGATCCGTCGGCAGACGTCGAATCGACGGCTCGAGGAGGCGGGTCGCGACTGCGCCGCGATAGTGCGGCCGTTCAACACGGGGGGCGGTGCAGGCCCAGTGCGGCAGTCCACAGAACACAACAATCAGGAGTCCAAGCTAATGTCAAGCAGCCATCGCGACCGGTCGCTCGATACGATCTGTGTGCACGGCGATGTCTCAGAGTTCGAGTACCTGCCCGCCGTACCGCCGATTTATCAGACCTCGACGTTTGCTTTCCGTAACGCGCGGCAGGGGGCCGAACTGTTCGCCGGCCGGGGCGACGGCTACATCTATTCGCGAATGGGCAACCCCACCGTGCGGGCGCTGGAAAAGACCGTTGCGGCCCTCGAAGGCGGGTATGACGGGCTAGCGTGCGGGAGCGGGATGGCCGCGATTCACACGTCGCTGGCCGCACTTCTGAATCTGGGCGACCACGTTGTGTGCAGCGAGGCCGTCTACGGTCCGACGAGCACACTCATCGAGGGCATTCTGTCGCGGTTCGGCGTCGAGTGCACGTTTGTGGACTCGTCGGACATCTCCGCCGTTCGAAACGCCATGAAGTCCAACACGCGCGTGGTGTACCTGGAAACACCCGGTAACCCGACCCTGGTCATCAGTGACCTGAAGGCGGTGTGCAACGTGGCTCACGCGCGCGGGGCGAAGGTCGTCGTCGATAACACGTTCGCCAGTCCAATGCTACAGCAGCCGATGGAGTTGGGCGCGGACGTGGTCGTCCACAGCCTGACGAAATTCCTGAACGGACACGCCGACGTCGTCGGCGGGCTGATCGTGGTCAAGGACGAGGAGGCGTACAAGCACTTCCGCAAAGTGCTGAACCAGCTTGGCGGCGTGCTTCCGCCAATGGAGTCGTTCCTCGTGTTCCGCGGAATCAGGACGCTGTCGCTGCGGATGGAGCGACATTGCGCCAGCGCGATGAAGATCGCCCAGTACCTCGAGAAGCATCCGAAAGTCGAGTGGGTGCGGTACCCCGGCTTGAAAAGTCATCCGCAGCACGAGCTTGCAGCCAGTCAGATGAGCGGCTTCGGCGGCATAGTCTCGTTCGAGCTGCGTGGCGGCGTCGAGGCGGGCCGGACGATGATGAACGCCGTTCGGCTCTGCGTGCTGGCGGTGAGCCTTGGCGGTGTCGAGACCCTGATTCAGCATCCGGCCAGCATGACGCACGCGTCCATGGGCGCCGAGAGTCGCCGCAGGGCGCATATCACCGATGGGCTGGTGCGATTGTCCGTGGGAATCGAGAACGTCGACGAGATTATCGCCGACCTCGACCAGGCGCTGGCCAAGTGTGAGAAGAAAGTCTCGGCGGCGGCCAGCTGATATTCGGACGGCAGATCCGGGGGTGGGCACCGCGACCGTCACTGCGACTGGTGTCAGGCCGGCGCTGCGGGTGCGCGAGGCGAAGCGAACAGGTTGATCGGGCCGCAGCCGCTGCCGAAGCCGGGATTGGTGCGGATACCTTCGGTCACGAAGGCCTTCGCCCCGCGCACGGCTTCCTCGAGATTTTCGCCGAGCGCGAGTCTGGCGGTGATGGCGGCCGTGAGCGCACAGCCGGTGCCGTGCGTGTTGCCGGTGTCAATACGTCGTGCGGCTATGTAGGTCGGTCGGCCTTCAATCCACAGGAGGTCGACCGCCCCGTCGGCTGCCTGCACGCCTTTGATCAGCACGTTGGCCGGTCCCAAGCGCCCAATGGCACGGGCGGCGTTCTCCGCGCTGGTACGAGAGGTGATCTTGATCCCGCTCAACGCTTCCGCCTCGTAGGTGTTCGGCGTGGCCAGCATGGCCAGCGGGAGCAGGTCGTTCATCAGGGCGTGGATCGACTCCTTGTCGAGGAGAGCGTCGCCGTGCTTGCTGATCATGACGGGATCGACCACGAGCGGGCACGGGAACTGCATGGCGCGCTGCGCCACGGCCCTTATCACGCCGGCGTCGGCGAGTGCGCCGGTCTTCGCCGCCTGGGGAGGCAGATCGCTCAGCACGGCGTCGAGTTGTGCGGCGACAAACGATGTCGGCAGGAGGTGCACGGTGTGAACCGACAACGTATTCTGCACGGTCAGCAGTGTCACGACGCTGCACCCGTACACGCCGTGCTGATGGAACGTCTTCAGGTCGGCCTGAAGACCGGCGCCGCCGGAGGGATCCGATCCAGCGATGGTGAGCGCGATGACCATGCTCGTGCAATCTTGAAACGCAGGACGGCTGACTTTCGGCGCGGTCGCAGCACGTTACCGGCGCTGCCGTCGCACTCCCTGCGTTGGCCATTCCCCGAAACGATGAGTTGACGGATGAAAGGATACCACGATTCCAGCCTTCGGCAATTACCTGATCGCGTGATGCCGCTAAAGTTGCCCTTGTTGCCATTAATCCATTGGAGAGACATTGCCCAGTTCAAGACCGCTGCTCCATAGCTTCACCCGAGGAGTAACATAGACTTCCATGTCGACTTGCGTGACGTGGGTAGGATTGCCCAATGTACGGAGTCAGAGGGTGGATTTGTGAAAATCCAAGCGTCTTCGGATATGCATCTTCCCTATCTTACACGTGATCTGCCGGGCATCGGCGGTTTGATCAAGGTCGCGCTTGACGATTTTCAGGTCGAAGAAGTGCCGCTCTACAATCCATCCGACGAAGGGACACACGTTTATATCATGATTGAGAAGCGCGGTCTGGGCACGATGGAAGCGGTGCGGCGCATCGGGCGCGCCCTCGGCCGCCGGGACCGAGACTTCGGTTACGCCGGACTGAAGGACGCC
>JBECKQ010000328.1:0-2773 GCA_040235375.1 Phycisphaerae bacterium
CGTCGGTGATGTGCGTCGTCCACAGGATCGTCACGCCGTCGTCGCGGCGCAGTTTTTCGAGACAGGCGGCGAGGTCGCGTCGAGCCGCCGGGTCAAGCCCCGTCGTCGGCTCGTCGAGCAGCAGCACCCGCGGTTCGACCAGCATGCTCTTGGCGATTTCGACGCGCCGGGCGAGCCCGCCCGAAAGCGTGTCGATCCGCTCGTTCGCCCGATCGGCCACGCCGAGCTGCGCCAGCAGCCGATCCGCACGCTGCCGTACGGCCGCGCCGCGCAGGCCGTAGAGATAGGCGTGGTGCCGGACGTTTTCGTAAACGGTGAGTTTGGAATCCAGGCTTGGCGACTGAAAGACGATTCCCAGCAGACGCCGGACATCCGCCGGCTCGCGGGCGGCATCGCGCCCGCAGATGAGGACCTTGCCCCGGTTCGGTGTCAGCAGCGTCGAAAGAACGCGGAACAGCGTCGTCTTGCCGCTGCCGTTCGGGCCGAGCAGGGCGAGCGATTCTCCCGCCGCCACGCGCAGATCAACGCCGTCGAGCGCCACCCGCTGGCCGTACGACTTCGATACACGCTCTACGTCGACCGCCGGCGTCGCTTCCTCCGGCGCGGTCGTCCTCGCCCGCGCGCCCGTGCGCACCGCCGCGGGCGCTACACTTTGTCCAGCACCATGATGATCAGCAGACACGGCAAGTACACAATCGATGCAATAAAGGAACGTCTCGCATCGGCGGACTGCCGCTCGCCCGGCGACCAGCGGCAGCATACGACGAACCCCAACCCTAAAACGACTGCCCCCAGCAGGTACGCCCACCCCGTCGCGCGGACGAACGTCGGCACGACGCTTACCGGAACGAGCAGCATGCTCATGACCAGCACCTGCCGCCGCGTCAGCCGGCCGGTCGCATCAGTGACGCTCATCATCCGAAATCCGCCGCGCGCGTAATCCTCGCGATGCAGCCAGGCGATCGACAGAAAGTGCGGCAACTGCCACACGAACAGGATCGCGAACAGCGCCCAGCCGCCCAGCTCGGGCACGCCGCGCGCCGCCGTCCACCCCATCAGCGGCGGAACCGCCCCGACCACCGCGCCGGCCAGCGTGTTCAGCGACGTAATGCGCTTGAGCGGCGTGTACACGAACACGTACATCGCCAGCGTCATCGCCCCCAGCGCAGCGGTGATGAGATTGACCCCGTAGATCAGAATGAGCAGGCCGCCTAGCGAGATCAACGCGGCGAACAATGTCGTTTCGATCGCACCCGTCCGCCCGGTTGGCAGCGGCCGGTCGCAAGTCCGACGCATCTGCGCGTCCAGCTCGCTTTCCATGACCTGGTTGAATGCGTTCGCGCCGCCCGCCACCAGCGCCGTCCCCACCATCGTCCACAGCAGCGCGGAATAGTCGCTGACCGGACCGCTCGCCAGGGCGAACCCGATGAAGACGGTAAACAGCACCAACAGGCTCAGCCGCGGCTTGGTCGTCTCGACCAGCGCCGACAACGAAGTCGTTGTCCGTACCGCCTGTAATTCCCGTGCCGTTGTGCTCATGCGGTAGCCGTCCGCCCGACCGCGGGTCGCTCATCGGCGATTGCCGGCGCAGCGCTGACGTATTTGTAAGATCGAACCACCATGGTCACGCCGATCGCGAGCATCGCCGCGCCGACGCCGAGATGCGCCGTCCGGATCACACTCGCGAGCAGCACGCTGCCCCCCAGTTCGGGCATGTGCACGGTCCCCGCGATCGCCGCGTTGGTCAGACCCCACGAAGCGAAGCCGAGCATCATCTGCACCGCCAGGGCCAGCACCAGCCACGTCGCCGGACGCGTCAGCTCGCGGACCGACGCGGCGGACAGCAGGACGCGCACGTACAACGCGATTATGAACGCCGTGACCACGAAGGCCCACGTCAGGTGCATCGCAATCGTTCCTTCCGTCTGCCGCCGGACCGCTCCCAGAATCACCTGAATGAACAGGGCGGCCGCCACGACGATGCACCAGCGACGCACCTTGTCCGCCCCGCGGCACGCAACGGGCTCGGACGTTTTGAGCCATCGGCGCGCCGTCACCGTGGCGATCACCGCTGCCAGGCAGAGGATGGCCTGGCCGACGGTCGTGTGCAGGATGGCGAACACCGTCCGTGCAACCGCCGCTTCCGTCGCCGAATCGCTGCCCAGCACGGCTTCCCGTACGGAATCGTTCGACACGACCAGCACCCGAATCCCGCCGAGCACGCCCTGGAAGCAGACGGCCGCCAGCGCCACGTAGCCGAGCGTGCGAACCCACTTCCGCGGCTCGCGAGTCCACAGCCAGCCGGCCAGCGTGATCGCCAGCAGGCCGAGCGCCCAGCCGATCATGCGGTGCCCGTGCTCGTAGAGCACCCCGCCGACCATGGGGGGCAAAACGGAGTCATAGGAAAGCGGCCAGTCGGGCACCGAGTCGCCGGCACCCATGCTCGTCACCATTCCCCCCGCGACGATCATCACCCACATGGCCACGGTCACGACCCAGGCGAATCGATGCAGCCCCGGCTTGTACGTGAGGTCATTCATGGCTTGTTCCTGTTCTGTCCCGATTCGGAAAGGATCGGCTCGGTGCGATCCCGTGCGCCGTCGGCATGACCAGCGGCGCCTTGCATCCTAGTGCCGCTTCAAGAAACCTGCATGCCGTCCCCTGTAGGGCGGGCTCTGCCCGCCACTGAACACCGACGGTTGCCGCAGCCGGCGAATGCCGTAGGGCGGGCGTTGCCCGCCCCGGAATAACGACGCGGACCCCCGCCGGCGAA